>DATHRW010000361.1:0-5661 GCA_035464955.1 Gemmatimonadales bacterium | reverse complement strand
CTGTCGGAGACGGATCGCCTTCGCGAAGAGGACCCGTACACCGGGTCTTGGACCAGTGTTGCGACCACCCGCGTGATTCCGCGTCGCTCGCGTTTTGAGGTCGATTTGAACCGGCCCAGGGAGCGGGCCGTCTACCGCACGCCGGCAGACGCCTGGGGACTCCACGTGTGGAAGCGGCCGCCACCCGAGCACGTGGTCGAGCGGTCGCTGGCGGACTACGATGCCTTTTACGCCGAGGCCCATCGCCTCCTGTCAGACATCGAACGTCGCCATGGCCGGTTCGTTGTGCTGGATTTGCACAGCTACAACCACCGCCGCGGGGGACCGGACGCCACGCCGGACGACCCCGACGCCAACCCCGAAGTCAACGTTGGAACCGGTTCGCTGGATCGGGCACGGTGGGGGAACCTGGTGGATCGCTTCATCAGCGACCTCCGGGGGTTTCCGGTTCTCGGTCGCCGCCTGGATGTGCGTGAGAACGTGCGGTTTCGCGGTGGCCACTTCTCCGTCTGGATTCACCGGCAGTTCCCTCAGTCTGCCTGCTGCCTCGCGGTCGAGTTCAAGAAATTCTTCATGGATGAATGGACCGGCCAACTCGACCCTGCGCAGCATGAGGCCAGCCGCGAAGCCTTGGGCGCGACGCTGGCCGGCCTCCACGAGGGGCTCGCCGAAGCGGGTCCGTCCGCATCCGGCTAGACATGCAGCTTCCGACCACAGCGGCTCTCCCTTCAGCAGAGATCAGTGTGGCAAAGACAGAGCGGTCCGACGATCACATTTCGGAAGACTTCCTCGAGCGTGCACTCGAGCGACTCCGTGAGGGGAAGTCGCTTCGGCGGGCGCTTCCGGGCTGGGGCCGGGTGCACATCGACCGGCAGCTTCCCTTCCTCGTCGTCTATCGCCGACCCCCTGGTCGTGACGATGCCGATACGGATCGTCTGGTGGTGGGCGAGGCCGCCTATCTCCGGGCATCCGGCAAGCAGAAGCACCACGCGGCGCTTGCCGCGCTGGTCCAAGCCATGGCCACGATTCAGGTGGAGGCCTTCGGCTCGTTCCTGATCATCGAACTCTGGGCTCGGGAAGTGCCGGTGGATGCCAAATCGTTGCGCCGACCGACTTTCAGAATCGTCCGTTCCAAGGGCGATGGCATCGATTCAACGATCGAGGCGCTCGACCGTGCACTCTCTGGTGTGAGGGTGAAGAGGGCGTACGCGCATGTCGAGGTCGTCTCAGCAAACCAGGTGACGCGCCCCGGAATGCCGCCACTGGTTTCGGCCGAAAGGGCCGCCGAATTGGGCTGTCACGTCATCGGCCTGGAGCTGGACCCCGTGTTTCGGGGTCCGGCGGGCGAGCTCTACCCCATCATGCGGCGGGCGCTTCACCGCGGGCTCTCACGGGCACTCAAGCGTGCGGTGTTCGAGTTCACCCGCCGGAACACGTCGCAGCGCCCCCCCCACTACCAGGCGTTGGGCCGGCGGAGCATGGTGAAGGCCGTGTGGGAAGTCGATCGCCAGCTCGCGGAGATCAGCAGTGCGTTTGACCTTCTGTTGCAGGTTACACCCGTCAACGCCGATGAGGCGTGGATCGGGTTTCGCCGGAAGCACTTCGAGCGCGACCCGGTGTTCGTGTCGCGGCCCCTCAGATTCGACCCGGCACTGGCCAAACGCCAGCTCTTCAGCATTCCTATCGAGCGGATCGAGGATCCCACCCTGGGACAGCTGTTCCGCGACCAGCAAGCAGAGCTCGATCGCAAGCTGACCATGGTGGGTGATCGCGGGACTCCCCAGTTCCTCTATGGCAGCCTTCAAGTCTTTGGCGGAGTCGATCCGTCCTTATTGAATGCGGCCTTCGAGATCCTCTCACGCGTTCCTTCGCGAACCCGCGACGAATCGACTCGGGGTGCCGTCAACGCCAGTGACTTTGCCACGCGCGCCGAGCAAGAACTCGAATATTACCGTCGGCAGTCTCCGGGTATGAACAGCTCGGTTCAGATTCGCGATGACGTCGTCGGACTCATGGTGTCTCGCGGCAGTCTCTTGGTTGGAGCGAAGGTCAAGATCCCCAAGTCGAGGGTCGAGGCGCTGGTAGCGCACGAAGTCGGAACCCATGTGCTGACGTATGTCAACGGGAAGTCGCAGCCCTTCCGCCAGCTCTATGTCGGGCTTCCGGGCTACGAGGAGCTCCAGGAGGGAGTCGCCGTGCTCTCGGAGTACCTGGTCGGCGGCCTCAGCCGTCCGCGGCTCCGGCTCCTGGCCGCGCGGGTGGTCGCGACGCATCGGATGATAGAGGGAGCCAGCTTCGTCGAGGTGTTTCGTGAGCTCGACCGGGCGCAGGATTTTGCGCAACGCACTGCCTTCCACATCACCATGCGCGTGTTTCGCGGAGGTGGCTTGACCAAGGATGCCGTCTACTTGCGAGGGTTGCTCGGTCTGCTCGCGTATCTCCGGCAGGGCGGCGACTTCGAGCAGCTGTTCATCGGAAAGTTCGGACTCGATCATGTTCCTATCATTACGGAGTTGCAGTTGCGCGAGGTCATGGGCCCGCCGCCGCTGCGGCCGCGCCATATGGACGACCCGGCGGTCATGGAACGGCTCGCTGCTGTTCGCCAGGGGGGCTCGGTCTTGGATCTCGTAGAGAGGAGAGCGAAATGAAAGTTGGTTTTGTCGTCAATGATGTCAGCACTGAAGAGACGGGGTATACCACCACGCGGCTCGCGATGGCAGCGCTCAACCGGGGCCACGAGGCGTGGGTCATCGGGGCCGGCGACTTTGCCTACGACGCGGACGAATCGGTGCGCGCTCGGGCACGCGCCGCGCCGAAATCGCAGTACAAGTCCTCCGAGGCGTACCTGGCCGACCTCCAGGGCAAGAAGGCCAAGACCGAACGGATTACGCTCGACGAGTTCGATATCCTCATGCTGCGCAGTGACCCATCCACCGACACGGGGTACCGTGCCTGGGCGCAGGCCACCGGGATCATCTTTGGCCGGGTCGCGATGCGGCGCGGCCTCATCGTGCTCAACGATCCCAACGGCCTCTCCAAGGCTGTGAACAAGATGTACTTTCAGCTCTACCCCGAAGAGGTGCGCCCCCGAACACTGATCACCCGGGATCGCGAGGAGATCCGCGCCTTCTGGAAGGCGGAGGGTGGTCGCATCGTCCTCAAGCCGCTCCAAGGATCAGGAGGACAGGGGGTCTTTCTGGTTCGGAAGGACGACGGCTCCAACCTGAACCAGATGGTCGACGCGGTGAGCCGCGACGGATACGTGATTGCCCAGGAGTACCTCCCGGCCGCGGAGGAGGGTGACACACGGCTCTTCTTGATGAACGGCCAGCCGATCCGGTACCGAGGCAAGTATGCCGCGTTCCGGCGGGTCCGCTCCGGCGATGACATGCGAAGCAACATTCATGCGGGGGGGAAACTCCGGGCGGCGGAGCTGACGGATGAGCACTTTCGCATCGCCGAGATCGTCCGGCCGAAGGTCGTGCAAGACGGGATGTTCCTCGTCGGCCTCGACATCGTGGGCAACAAGTTGATGGAAATCAACGTCTTCAGCCCGGGCGGCCTCGGGAGCGCGCAGCGATTCGAAAAGGTGAATTTCACCCATGCGGTCATCGAGGCGCTGGAGCGGAAGGTCGACTACATGGCGTTCTACCGGCGCAACTTCGACAACGTCGATTTGGCGACGCTGTAGCTACGCCAGCGCCTGCAACCGCTCCAGCAGGATCGCCGCACTTGCCGGGCGGTCCTCGGGGCGCTTGGCGAGGAGGTGCATGATCAGCTCGTCGAGTCCGGCCGGCACACCCTCCACCAGGGTGCCGGGGCGCTCCGGCTCCTCGCTCAGCACCTTAGCGAACAGCGCCATCACGGTCGGCGCCGTGAGCGGCAGCTGCCCGGTGAGGAACTCGTAGAGCACCACGCCCACCGCATACAAGTCGGTGCGGGCGTCGACTTCCTCGCCGGTGAGCTGCTCCGGCGACATATACGTCGGAGTTCCCACGATCATCCCCGCCTGGGTGTGGCGCGCGGTGCTCTCGGCCAGCCGTGCCACGCCGAAGTCCATCACCTTGAGCACCCCGTCCGCATCCAGCAGCAGGTTCTGCGGCTTGATGTCGCGGTGAATCACGCCGGTCTGGTGCGCCACCACCAGCGACTGAGCGAGCTGCGTGCCAATCGCCAGCACCGGTTCCACGGCCAACGTTCCGCGCGAGTCGAGCAGCTCGCGCGCCGTGATGCCCTCGACGTACTCCATGGTGAGGTACCACAGGCCGTCCCACTCGCCGAAGTGGTGGGTGCGCACCACATTGCGGTGGGTGATGCGGCGGGTGAGGCGGATCTCGTCCTTGAAGCGCTCGCGTGAGTCCTCGTCGGCCACCATTTCGGGCCGCAAAGTCTTGATCGCGACCACGTCGCCCAGCTCGGTGTCGCGCGCACGGTACACGGTACCCATCCCGCCGCGGCCCAGCACGGCTTCGATGGTGTAACGCGCGGCGAAGGTCTCCCCCGACTTCAGGCGGTCGTCGCCTTGCGCGACGGAGAAGTCGCCGGTCTGGCGCGCGACACCGATTTCACTCTTGAGATCGTCGAGCCTGGCACGTAACCGTGATTCGCGCTCCCCGACTTCGGTCGCCATCCGGTCCATGACCCGCGCCAGCCACCCCACGGCGTCGTTGCGCTGGGCCAGGTCGCCGAGCTGACCACCCTTGTATGCGCCGGCCTCCACGGCGGTCGCCGCTGCCGTCACCACGCCGAGGGCACGCACCAGGTCCTTTTCCTGGTCGCGGAACCGTTTCTCCGCGAGCGAGGCGGCCAGCCGCGCCCTGAGGATCACCGGTTCGAACGGTTTCGGCAGGTAGTCCACCGCCCCGGCCTCGATGCAGCTGGCGATGGCGCCGAGGTCGTCGAGCGCCGAGATCATGATGACCGGTATGTCGCGCGTAGCTGTGTCGGCCTTGAGCCGCTCCAGGACGGCGAGCCCATCGAGGTCGGGCATCATGACATCGAGGAGCACCAGGTCCACCGGATTCTGCGCCACCAGCGCCAGCGCCTCGTGCCCGCCGCCGGCGGTGACCACGGCGTAGCCCTCACGCTCGAGCCTGCGCTGAAGGATCTCGCGGTTGCCCTCCTCGTCATCCACCACCAGCACTTGTGCTGTGCCCGCGGTGCTGTCGGTCGGGGTGGTCGGGGCGGCCCGCCTCGCAGGGCCGTGCGTCGGTACCAGCCGCGCGGCTGCCGCGGCGATTTTGTGGAGGTCGTCGACGAAGGTCGGGGTCGGTGCTTCACCCGCCGCTGCGAGCAGCGCGTGGACCACGTCGGTAATGCGTCGCTGCGGCTCTTCGAGCCGAGCATAGAGTCCTTCGAGCTCGCCCGGCTCTACTGCATCGCGAGTCGGTGCCAGCACCAAGGTGATTGCCCGAAGCGCGTCTCGCGCCGCGGCCAATGTGTCTTCCAGCGCCTCCCGCTGGCCGGCGTGCTCGGGACCTTCCAGGTCCTCGAGCAGCATCTCGGTGTAGCCGACGATGTGGTTGACGGGGGTGCGCAGGTCGTGGCGCAGAGCCGAGACCGGGTTGCTGGCGGGAGCGGAGTGGCTCACGAGTCGGCGCCATCATTTCCAAGTAGTGCCGCTATCTTCCCCAGCAGCCGATCCAACTCGATCGGTTTGGT
>DATHRW010000360.1:0-2188 GCA_035464955.1 Gemmatimonadales bacterium | reverse complement strand
GGGGGGGCTGGACCTGGATGCTGAATGTTCGGGAAACCGATACCCCGCCCCTCAAGCCCGGGTGAGCCGCGCCTCAATTAGCCCATACGGCGCCTCGGTTGGCATGAAGATCTCGTTGTCGTTGTCGATTCCGAACGATGCAAGGTCCACGAACACGCAGTGTCGGTTCGGCATGGAGATCCGAATGTCGACGACCGGCGGACATGCCTCGAGCACCGCACTGGCCAGCGAGTGAAGCGTCTGCTGGAGCGACGCGCTCTTGTGGTTGGCAAATCGTTCGAGCAACGCATCCCGCGCTGCTTCCCAACATGCGTCGTAGTCGACTCTCGCCTCGTGGAAGGTCCAGCGCGCGTGGATCTCCGTGGCGAGCACGCGATCCATCTCGTCGGCCAGCGTCGAGAATTTCCCCTTGGCGAACCCCTCGAAACTCGAACCAGCGGTCTTGGTCACGGCCAACCCCTCGATCCCCGACGTGATCGTGACGCTGTCCGGCGTACCGCTCACCTCCGCCACGCGGGTCGCGCCGCTTCCACGGCAGAACGCATGGGGGTGTGCGGCCCCCTCGGTCACAATTGGTTCCCAGACTGGTCCCGTGATGGCGACCTGGACCTGAGATATCTGCCGATGTTGGTCGAGAAAATGATGGACCAGCCGACGGCCATATGTCTCCATCCCCTCGTCTGCGTGGCCGTGGGCCAGCGCGTACACCGTATTCTTCATGGTGTCGGTCGGGAGAATGTGGCGGTTGTCTCCGGTGACAAAGGCGGCGTCGAAATCGCCGCGCATCGACAGGTCCACCGTCCAATCGTGGATCACATGGTGATCGGGAAACCGTGCCACCTTGAGGAGGCGAATGCGGGATTTCCCATAGTGGCTGTCGACGAGCTCGACGGACATAGGCTAGCTCCCGCGATAAGTCGAAAAACCGTACGGATTCAGCAGCACCGGAAGATGGAAGTGCTCATCGGGGCGATCGACCGCAAAGACCACCACGATGGCGGGATAGAAGCATGACACGCCATGAGCACTGAAATACTCACGCGTCTCGAGGGTCAGACGGTACGTGCCCGGCGTGAGCGCGACGCCCGGGTCGAGGAGCGCCGATGTGCGTCCCGCCTCGTCGGTTGTGTGCCGACCAAGTTCTTCCCAGCCGGCGTCGGCCGATCGTCGCGCGAGGACCACGGAGATTCCGGCCGCCGGCTTCCCGGTGGTCGTGTCCAGGACATGGGTGCTGACGCCGCTTCTCATCAGGAAGAGGCTCGACCGTGTCGTGTCATGATGTCTGGTGCCGTGCCGTGGGGTCGTACCGGTGCGCGATCTCACGCCGCGCGTGGCGAAACCGGACGACGCCCATGATCAGAGTATATATGGCGCACGCAATCGACGCCCAACCCAGCCAAATCAAGGCGGGTGATTCGAAGAGGTGGACCAGACCGACTCCTGCCGCCCCAAAGGCGACTGCGGTTCGTCCATAGGCGAGAATGGTTCGCTCGTTCGCGAGCTCGGTCCGGATCATCGCCAAGCGGTCACGCACGAGGGTCTCGGGTTCTTGAGCCATGGGTCTTCCCCTACAAAGGATCGAGCCGCTGTTGACCAAAGGAAACCTAACCGCCCCGGGCCGAGGTGCGACCGATCGCCGGACTGATGTCCCAGGAATTGGGTCCGCCACGGGGAGATTCCCGCCCTGTGAGCTAGCTCACCACGGGATGAGGGCAACCTAATTAGGTTTCGCCGCTCCATCACGTACTGTCCTCGGGTTGAATCCATGACAAGGCCTCGGCGTATAACTCCACGTAGCCTCCTGCTGCTGTTTGCCTGTACCGGCGAGACGACCGGCCCCGCCCAGCCGCCACCCCCGGCTGTCCTCACCCTTACCGTGGCCCCGACGGGAGGTCGCGCCTCCGTCGCAAGTGGTTCCCTGGCCCCGGTGCCGGATTCCGCCGAGGTGGCGCTCACCGGCCCCGGGTCGAGCACCGCTGCGTGGAGCGTGACCCACTCGGCACAGGCAAGTTGGCTGACCCTGACGACCGCTGGTGGGGCGGGAACCGGAATGCTTCGGTGGACCCGAGACCCGTCCGGGCTTGCGGACGGCTCTTACGTCGACACACTGGTCGTCACGGCAGTCGGGGCTGCCGGGAGCCCGGCGCGAGTGATCGATACCCTGACCATCAGCCCGCTGCCGCCGGCG
>DATHRW010000359.1:0-15258 GCA_035464955.1 Gemmatimonadales bacterium | reverse complement strand
CGGCCGGTCGTGCTGCCCGACGACGAGCCGGGACATCCTGTGGTGGATCTCGAGGCGGCCCGCCGCGCGATCGATCGGGAGCGGGGGGCCTTGGAACTCCGGGTGGGCGACGCCTACCGGCGACGGGATGAGGGGTGGTTGGTGGTGGACGGCTCGCTGGCTGAGAGCCCGCAGTGGGCGGCCGCACCGCGCATGCTTGGGGTCTCGAAGAGCCATGCAACGTTGCCCTTCGCGGGCCGGGACCAAGTGGTGTACCTGCAATTGCCATATGGGAACCGCTCGTCGGTGTTCGCGCCCGAGTCCCACGCAGTCGCTCCGGTATATTCCTGGGTCTTGAGGCTCTGGCCGTGGGAGGGCCGAGATTTGTTTCACGGGTTGATTCGGGTCGAGACCGCTCCAACCCGCGAGGCCTTGGACGCCGCCGATCAGATCGGTCGTTGGCTCTTGGCGGAACGCGCGCCGATCGGCACACCGGATCCGCGATGGGATCGCTTGTTGTATGGCATTCACGATGTTGAGGTATATCTCAAGTCCCGTATGGCCTGAAAGAAGTCCACATGTCACGAGAGCGGGGTGAAGTGATTCCGGTCGGTCGCGTGGTGGCGACGGAACTCAAGCCGTCTACTCCGCACCAATTCTATTTCTGGACGGCGCGGCAATCGCCGGTCGGCATTGGGGCCATCGTGCGAGTTGCAACGGTCGAGCGTTTGGTCTACGGCGTGGTGACCGATGGGTACGCGTATTCCGATCTCATGACACCGCTGGACGACGTCATTGGAGCCGACGGCGATCCCGCGGCGGTCGATGCCTCCCCGACCGAGCGGGCCGAGATCCGGCTGTACGCCGCCGCGGTCCTCCGCCAGGAGCCTGCCGAGCCGCTCCAACCCGTGCCGATCGGCAACGTGTTCCTCGCCACCGACATCGACGTGATCGCAGCCCTCCGCATGGACGCCTACACGGAGGGAGAGCGGGCGACCAAGCTTCCGATCGGCGTGTACCATGCGGCGGGCCTGCGTGCTCCCGTGTTTCTCGACGCCGACTTTTTGCTCGGCCCGGAAGCCGCGCATCTCAATATCTCCGGGGTGTCGGGCCTGGCGACCAAGACCAGTGCCGTGGAATTCCTGTTGACGAGCATTTTCCAGACCTTTCCGGCGCACAAGGGCAGCGTGGCCGCGGTGTGTTTCAACGTGAAGGGCCCGGACCTCTGTTTCCTCGACCAGCCGGGCGAGCTGTCCGCCGAGGACTTGGAGCTCTACGCGAAGCTCGACCTCGAGGCGGAGTGCTTCCAGTCGGTGCGCTACTTCGCGCCCTATAAGGCCGATGGCGTCAACCTCAACACCCTCCGCACCAACCGGGCCTTATCCGGCAACACGGAACCGCTGGTCTGGGGACTCCGCGAGGTGTTGGACTTCGCCGAGGTGCTCCTCAATCGGGATGATATCGATGCCAAGGCGGACGCGTTCATCGATTTCCTGGCGGATCGCGTGGTCGGCAAGGAGTACGTCGACACCACCCTACGGCAAACGCCTTTTCGGGTTCAGACGTTTGCCGACCTGAACGATTTCTTCCGCGCGATTTTCGACTACGCCGAGGCGCTTGGTCGTGGAGAAGTGTGGCGTACACACCACCTGGCGACGATCCGCAAGGTGCGCAATCGCCTCAGCAATATCAGCACACGTTCAAAGGGCCTGGTGACCGATGACGGCGTGGTGAACGACCTCCCGTGGGGCGAATTCCAGGATCGGAGCGTGCTCTGCATCGATGTGGCAGGCCTCGACCCGTTAGCCCAGGACCTGGTCTTTGCCCGAGTGGTTTCCAAGCTCAGGGAGCACTTGGAACGCCGCGATCTGGGCGTCGATCATGTCATCGTCTTCGTCGACGAGTTGAACAAGTACGCGCCAGCGGATGGGCCGGACACCTACGTGCGGAGAATGCTCCTGGACTTGTCGGAGCGCGGCCGCTATCTGGGACTGGCCCTCTTCTCTGCGCAACAATTCCGATCGCAAGTGCACCGCCGAGTGGTGGGCAACGCCGGCACGTCGATCTTCGGTCGGATGGACATGGACGAGTTGGCGACACCGGGGTACTCCACCGTCACGCCGGCCACCAAGAGCAAGCTCGCCACCATGCCCAAGGGCGAACTCATGGTCCGTCACCCCCATTTTACCCAGCCCATCTTCGTGCGCTTCCCCAGACCTGCCGTCATGACTGGCCGGGACGGGATCGAGCGGTTCCCGCCCGAGCAGGATCTGAGCTTGGCCGAAGCCGTCCGCCGGCAGCTCCAGGCACTGGACCGGCACCTGTCCGCGGCCGATCTGGCGGGGCTCATTGAGGGGCGACGCGACGTCGATGTGCGGCGGGCCGTCCACGCCACCCGGCAGGCCCGCCCCGAGAACGTGCTGGCCTTCTTCCGTTCCTGCTTGGGCCGGGCCGTTCCGCTCGAAGTCGCACCGCCGCAGAGGGGAATCCCCGCGGTCAAGCGCAGCTCGGATCCGTACGCGCCCTAATCGGCTTGCTTCGGGCGCCGGGACGCGCCATTCTCCCCTTGTGAAGATTGCTCACTTAGCCGATATCCACCTCGGATATCGGCAGTTCCATCGGCAGACTCCCGCCGGGATCAATCAGCGCGAAACGGACGTCGCCAATGCCTTCCGTGCCGCGGTGGACGGCGTCATCAGGGCCCGCCCGGACGTCGTGATCGTCGCCGGCGATCTGTTTCATTCCGTCCGTCCGAGTAATGCCGCAATCCTCTTCGCGTTTCATCAGTTCCAGCGTCTGCGCGAATCCCTGCCGGACGCGCCGGTGATACTGGTGGGCGGCAATCACGACACGCCACGGTCGGCCGAAACGGGTTCCATCCTCGAACTCTACACCCAACTGGGCGTGCACGTGGCCGCCCAGCAGCCGCTGCGCCTTCACTTTGCGGAACTCGATCTCTCGGTCCTGGCCGTCTCGTATGAGGCGCTCATGGGTTCGGAGCGGCCGGTGTTGCGTCCCGACGGGAGTGCGCAGCATCAGGTCTTGGTCCTGCACCGCGAGATCGAGGGCGTACTGCCGGTCAATCGCGCGAGCATGCTGCACGAGACGGGCGCATTGCTCCGCCAGGAGGACATCGGGCCTAAAGAGTGGAGTTACGTCGCCTTGGGCCATTATCACGTCCAGCATGAGGTTGCGGCGAACGAGTGGTACGCCGGGGCGCTGGAATACGTGACCATGAACCCGTGGGGCGAGCTCCGGGATGAGTCCGAGCGTGGCCTCCGCGGCAAAGGGTGGCTGTTGGTGGAGCTCGATGGCAACCGTGTCCGCGCCACGCGCCAGCCGGTGCCCGGGGTACGCCATCTCATCGATCTGGATCCGCTCGATGCGACCGGCCGGAGTGCCGAACAGTTGAGCGCCGACATCGAAGCACGTGTCCGGGGCTCCGCAGAGGGATTGGACGGCAACATCGTCCGGTTGGTCGTGCGCAACGTGCCACGCCACGTCGCCCGTGAGCTGGATCATGCGGCGATCCGGTCCTATAAGGCTGAGGCGCTGCACTTCCACCTCGACCTGCGTCGCCCGGAAGCGTCCCGGCGCGTGGGGGTGGGTGGCCCGGGGCGACGGCAAACGCTGCCTGAGCAGGTGGAAGACTACCTCACCCGTCGTCCGTTGCCGGCGGAAATCGATCGGGCTGCCTTCGTCCGGGCCGGCCTGGACCTCATCGAAGCAACCGAACGCGAGCTCGCCGAGTAGCAATGCAAATCCACCGGCTCCGCTTGCTGAATTTTCGTCAACACGAGGACACCCAGATTGCCTTCGGTGCCGGGCTCACCGGCATCGTCGGTCCAAACGGCTCCGGGAAAACCACTCTGCTCGAGGCCATTGCCTACGCCATCTACGGCACGCCGGCGGCGCGCGGCACGCGAGACTCGCTCCGTCGCCGGGGGGCGCCGCCACGATCTTCGGTGCGGGTTGAGCTGGACTTCACACTTGGCCCGCATGAATACCGGGTCATCCGAGGCCTGAACACCGCGGAGCTCTATCAGGATGGCGAGCCTGCGCCGATTGCAAACTCGATCGGCACGGTGACGGAGAAGCTGACCCGCTGCCTCGGGATGACGCGGGAGGAGTTCTTCAATACCTACTTCACTGGGCAGAAGGAACTGGCCGTCATGGCCGCGATGTCGGCCCCGGATCGCGCCCGATTCTTATCCCGCGTGCTGGGCTACGAGCGACTCAAGATGGCGCAGGACCGGCTCAAAGTGATGCGATCGGGCCTCAAGGCCCGGCATGAATTGCTCGAGGCAGGACTCCGCGACACCGCGGAGCTGGATGCCGAGGACGATCGGGCGCAGGCGAGAAGAACGGCCGCCAAGAAGGCGCTGATCGAATCGGAGCGCCACGCCACCAAGGCCGACGCACATCTGGCCGAGATGATGCCGCGGTGGGAGACGGTCCAACAGCTCCGGGAGACGGTTCTGTCCCTGGACGGCGAGCGCCGCGTTGCCGAACATCATGTCGACGCTGCCCGCGAAAAGTTCAGCGTGCTCGACCGGCAGTTGATCGAGGCACTCGCCGCACGTGAAAAATTGACCGAGCTCACGCGGCAACTCGACCTGCTCGGCCCGCTCAGGACCGAGCTCGAGGCGCTCAATCAACAGGCGGACCGCTTCGCCGCCCGCAAGGGCTACGAAGCGCAGCGCCAGGACAATCAGGCCCGGCTCGAGCACGTGCGGGAGCGGCTCGGACGCATCCCCACGCCGGCGGACCTCGAGGCCGCAGGGCGCCGCGTGGAAGAACTGAAAGTTGCAATGCAAGACGCTACCGCCGAGGCCGAGTCCAAGCGGACCGTGTGGGTTCGTGACGCCCAGGAAGCCCAGACCAAGCGCCAGACCTTGCTCGATCAGTTCAAGGATGTGACCGAGCAGCGGGAGCGTATTCTCGAAGCGGGTGCCGAGGGTGCCTGTCCCACATGTTCGCGGCCGCTTGGCCAGGACTATGAAGTGGTGTTGGGACTCCTCGATCGGCAACTCGAGGCCATTCGAAACAACGGCAATTTCTACCGGCAGCGGATCGAGCAGCTGGCCGACGTCCCGACGGATGTCTCCGAGGCCGAGCAGCGTCGCGATGCCCTTGAACGAGAGGCGTCCGATGCCAAGGTCGAGGTCCAGCGATTGGCGGGCCTGGTCGACGAACTCCCTGTCCTCACCAAGGAGCGGGAGGCGCTCGAGGTGAAGATGGCCGAGGTCGAGGCGCTGCTGGACTCGTCCCCGACCGTGTACGATCACGAACGCCACCAGGCCGTGCGCGACCAGTTGAAGGCCCTCGAGCCCGTCGCTCTCGAAGCGGAGCGCATGAAAGTGACGGCGGAACGCGCGGAAGGCCTGGTTGTCGAAGCGGAGCAGGCGGAACGGGAGCTGAGCCGGCGTGAGACGGAATTCAAGGAGCTGACGGAACGGCTTGCGAGTCTCGGGTTCGAGGAGGCCGACTACGCGGCAGCACAAGCCGCGCTGGACGCGGCACGCACACGGCGCCACGAAGCGGAAAAAGACGTGGTCCGCACACGGACGGAGCTGGCGGCCGCGGAAGAGGCTGTCGCTGCCGTCGAGCGGCGCCGGCGCGAGCGAGCCGAGCTCAGCCTCCGCGCCAAGCAGGCGGCGGCCGATCTTCTGCTTTACCAAGAGCTCGACCGCGCCCTGACCGACCTTCGCACCGATCTCAACGCCACACTCCGGCCGGAGCTGTCAGACCTGGCCTCGGTGTTCCTGCGAGAGCTGACCAATGGTCGGTATTCGGACTTGGAGCTCGACGAAGACTATGTGGCGACGATCCTGGAAGATGGGGAGGCCAAGCGCGTCATCTCGGGTGGGGAAGAGGACGTGGCCAACTTGGCGCTCCGCTTGGCGATCAGTCAGATGATTGCCGAGCGCGCGGGTCAACCGCTCTCGCTCCTGGTGTTAGACGAAATCTTCGGCTCGCTCGACGAGGAACGGCGCGCGGCCGTAGTCGAGCTTCTGCGGGGCCTGGCCGACCGATTCCCGCAGGTCATTCTCATCACGCACATCGAATCGATCAACGAAGGATTCGATCGCGTCATTCGGGTCGAGTTCGATGTGTCACGGGGTGTGTCGGTCGTGAGGGAACCCGCCGCCGAGGAGTTGGCCCATGCCGCGGCTTAAGCGGCAACTCGTGCAGGGGCCCGGTACCGCGACGGTGGCGGACATTGAGCCCTTGAATGATCTGTTCTCGCGCTCGTTTACCGACCGATACCGGCGCGATGGGATGGCCGGCGTGCGCGTGCCGCGGCTCAATCCCGAGATCTGGCGCTATGCCATCGAGGACGCTGCCGACGGTGCCATGCTTTGGCGCGACGCCGGCGGGCAGATTATCGCGTTCAATGTGGTCCACCGGTCGGGCTCGGAGGGGTGGATGGGGCCCTTGGCCGTGCGTCCGGACCGCCAAAGTGAAGGGCTCGGCAAGCAAATCGTGCAAGCGGGAATCGATTGGCTCATCCGGCAGCGAGTTTCGACGATCGGGTTGGAGACCATGCCTCGAACCGTCGAGAACATCGGTTTCTACAGCCGCCTCGGCTTCATCCCCGGCCATCTGACCATCACGGTGGTCCGGGATGTGGTGCGGCGCCAGCGGGCGCCGGGGGTGTTGTTATCCTCGCTTGGTAAGCGCGAGGGGGCGGTGGTGTCAGAATGCCGCCGCCTGACTAACTCGCTGGCCCGCGGGACCGATTACACCCGTGAGATCGAGTTGACCGCCCGGCTCGGCATCGGGGATACGTCCGTCGTAACCCGTGAGGGCGCCGTGACCGGGTACGCCCTGTGGCATTCGGCGCCGCTCGCCGAAGGTCGGGCTCGCGACGAGTTGCGGGTGCTCAAGGTGGTCGCCACGGACCTCGCGGTGTTCGAACAGCTCGTCGTTGACGTGCAGGCCCGTTGTCATGCCGCCCGCATGCGGCGCGTCAGCATTCGCTGCCCATCCCGGTATGCTGACGCCTACCGGCTGGTCTTCGATCATGGATTCCAGACACACTGGACCGACTTGCGGATGACGCTGGAGTCGTACGGCGAAGTCCTGCCGCGGACGGGGATCGTGTTTTCCAACTGGGAGATCTAATGCCTCACGCGCGCAGGGCCCACCATCGGACCAGGAGGACGGTGCCAAGGGCAAGCAGGAGATGCACGGCGCCGATCCCGACCGGCACGACGAAGCCGAGCACGATCCACGCGGCAAGACAGACGAGAGCAATCGCCAGTGTCGCATTCATAGGACAGTCCGAGTGATGTTATTGACGCGTTGCCACCCGGGTCATATCTTAGTTTGTCAGAACGGTAATGGGGAGACACAATTATTGAGCCAACAGTCCGATCGCGGGCCCGAATACCGAGGTTGATGTCATGCCCCTACGGGGGAAGGCAGATATCTAGGCGAGGGTGCCAAGCATTTCGATCCGGGCTTCAATAATCCTCTTCGTTGCCGTTCGACCAGATTGCGCCGATCGTCCTGGTCGGCGCTTTTTGTTCGTGCCGTATCCACATTCTCATGCGAGCGAGGCGCGATGCCGACCTGCACCGTAACGCGCCGAGTGCACTTCAATGCCGCGCACCGGCTCCATAATCCCGCGCAGTCCGACGAGTGGAACCGGAAGACGTTCGGCGCGTGTAACAATCCGAATTATCACGGACATAACTACGAGCTCGAGGTAACGGTCGGGGGGGACATCGACCCTGCAACCGGCTATGTCCTCGATATCAGCGTGCTCAAGGCCATTGTCGATGAGCGGGTCGCTCAGGTCCTCGACCACAAGAATCTCAATTTGGACGTCCCCTGGTTCCGGGACCATATTCCATCCGCGGAAAACATTGCAGTGTTCTGCTGGGATCAGATCGCGCCCCGGCTTCCGGCCGGGCATTTGGTCCGAGTGCGACTCTGGGAAACCCCGAGGAACTATGTCGATTATCGAGGAGCGTGAGCGCAAGACCTCCATGCCGCTGCCCATCTCGGAACACGTGCACCAGATGATCCTGGCGTTGGGTGAAGATCCACAGCGTCCGGGTCTGCTGAAGACCCCTGAGCGGGTCGATGCCGCGTTACGCTGGCTGACGCAGGGCTATACCATGTCAGTGGCCGACGCGGTGGGCGACGCGGTGTTCGAGGAGGCGCACGAAAGCATGATCATGGTGCGTGACATCGAGCTGTACTCACTCTGCGAACATCACATGCTGCCGTTCTTCGGCCGCGCCCATGTGGCCTATGTCCCCAACGGACGCATCGTGGGACTCTCCAAACTGCCCCGGTTGGTGGACATCTTCGCCCGCAGGCTCCAGGTCCAGGAACGGATGACCGACCAGATTGCCGATGCCCTCATGGGCGTACTCAATCCGCGCGGCGTCGGCGTGGTAATCGAAGCTGCCCACCTCTGCATGATGATGCGGGGCGTCCAGAAGCAGAATTCCAAGACCGTGACCAGCGCCATGCGGGGCATATTCAGGGACGATCCCAAGACCCGAGAGGAGTTTCTGAGCCTGGCCCACGGGGGCATCTTCAGCGAGTGAGCGACCTGACCAACCGGATGGCCGTGGTAACCGGCGCATCCCGCGGGATCGGTGCTGCGACCGCTCAACTCCTGCGGGCTCGGGGCGCGCGGGTCGTCGGCCTCGCTCGCTCCCTGACCCCCCGGCTGGACGAAGAGTGGTGGGATGTGCCGTGTGACCTGACCGATGCCGGTGCGCTCGCGCACGCCGCTCAGGCCGTGCTCCACGACTGGGGCGCGCCAGACATCCTGGTGAGCAACGCCGGGGCCTTCCTTCTCCGGCCCTTCGAGGACACGCGGCCGGAGGATCTCGAGACCCAGATCGCCACCAACTTGCGCGCGCCGTTCGCGGTGGCCCAGGCCTTCCTGCCCGCCATGCGCCGCGCGGGAGGCGTTGTGATCCACGTTGGGAGCGTTGCGGACCATGTGGGGTTTCCCGAGAACGCCGCCTACGCCGCCTCCAAGTTCGCCCTCCGTGGGCTACACGAAACGCTGGTCGCCGAGTATCGGGGCAGCGGCATTCGGTTCTGCCTGGTGTCCCCGGGGCCAACCGATACCGCCGCGTGGGATCCGGTCGATCCGGATCAGCGCGACGGGTTCATTCCGCGTGCCCGCATGCTCCGCCCGGACGATGTCGCCGAGGCAATCGCCTTCGTCGCCGCCCAGCCCCCCCACGTGCAGGTCGATTGGCTCCGGCTCGGCCCGGCTTGACCATGCGCCCATACCCGTGTTGAATGGAACCATGAAGCCTCTCCACGTTCTCGGCCTGCTCGTCTCTCTGGCGGCTCAGGCCCAGTCCCAGACCGCACTTCCCGCGCTGCCGGACCCCGACGGGTTCGGTCTCCACGTGCTGGAGGTCGCAACCGATCCCCGGAACGGTGTTTGGGTCGGGACCTATGGGCACGGCATCTACGCGCTGCGGCCCGGCTCCACCGAGTGGGAAGCGATCCGCCACGATACCACGGCGACGTCCATCTCGTGGGACTTCGTGCACGCGATCGCCTTTGGGCCCCGGGGACAAATCTGGTACGGCACGATCGGCAATGGCTGGGGGCTGTCACTCGACGGCGGCAAGACCTGGCGGAACTGGACCTTTCAGGAACTCGGTCCGGAGTGGCAGTATGTCGCGCCGTCGGGAATCGTTACCTCTGGCGATACGACCTGGGTAGCAACCGCCGACGGCATCCAGTTTACCACCAACGACGGGTCCTCGTGGACCGCCATCGTGGATTCCACTGGACCCGTCTCGCGTGGGCCCGCCGACACCGCGCTCAGGCTTCTGCCCAATGAATACGTGCAACGCATATCGGCGACGCGGCGCGGCCTCGTGATCTCGGCGCTCGGGGGCAACGTCCGCCTGCAGCGCGGGCGGGCAGGGGAGTGGCAGACTCAGCGCCTCTCGTTTGCCCCGTTTGCCCCGCTCAACGGTGCCCTGATCGGTGGCACCCTGATCAAAGGGCGCCCGTGCGGACTCCGGCCCGCTGCCGACACGGTGCCGTGCATCAATCGGAGAGCGCCGTCCGCCGGAACGCCCCGGTGGCCCCAGACGAACTGGTTCATCCGGCCGATCGCGCCGGAATACAACGACAAGATCGATCAGACCTACCGGTACGGATCGACCATGGGCGGCAATTTCCAGGAACACCAGGGCGTCGAATTCAACGACCCCGACGGCACACCGGTCCGTGCCATCGGCTCAGGGGTGGTGGCCTATGCCGGGCCGGCGGAGGCAGGCGCGCTCACGGTTGCCATCCGACACGACACGACGCTGAGCGCCGATCGCGCCCACCGCCACATCTTCTCGACGTACTATCACAACTCGGAGCTTCGCGTGCGGGGAGGACAGCGCGTGAGCGCCGGAGACGTGATTGCCCTGGTCGGAAACACCGGCCGGGCCACCAACGATCATCTCCATCTGGAAATCCATGCGGCCCCGACGACGGATGTCCGATCGATTGTCGACTCCCTCGAGCGTTTCCCGGCCTTCACCACCAATCCCGAACTCTGGTTGAAGCCGCTGCCGGGAACGGGCACTATTGCCGGGCAGGTGTTGGACCACGCCGGCCGGTTGGTAGCCCAGGCCCGCATTTACGGCATCGTGAAGCTGGAGCCACCGGAGACGCCTCTATCCTTTGTGGAAACCTACGGCACCCACGCGAACCCCCATCCACTTTATCTGGAGAACTTCGCGATCGGTGATGTGCCGGAGGGGACCTACGTCCTGGGGACCGAGATCGCGGGCCGTCAGGTCTACCGTGAGGTTGTGGTCGAGGCCGGGAAACTGACCTGGGTCGTGTTCAAGCCCTAGGCTGCGAGCAGCCGCTGCCTGGTCGAGACCGCTCTGTTCATCGAACTCACCGACTTATTGCGCTGCCCGGCGGACCATGCCGAGCAGTTCCTCGTGCTGCTTCCGGACACGATGGCCGAGCGGTCGGTCCAATCCGGACGCCTCGGTTGCCCGGTGTGTGGCAAGACCTACGCAATTGTTGATGGCGTGGCCCGTTTCGATGCACCGCCGCGGGTTGCCGTGACCGACTCCGTGCTGACTACCACGGCACTCGAGGCTCTGGTGGGGCTGTCCGGCCCTGGGGGGTATGTGGTGTTGGTCGGCGTGGCTGACGCCCTCTGCCGCGGGCTCGCGGATCGGATCGATGGGGTGCACTTGACCAGCATCAATCCGCCCGTGCACTCCCGGGAGACGCCGGCGATCAGCGTCCTCGAAGCCACTTCCATTCCGCTCAAGTCGCGCTCGGTTCGGGCTGTGGTCCTTGCCTCGGGCTACGCCGCCGAGCCCCACTGGCTCGCGGAGGCCCGGCGGGTGCTGCTGCCCGGGCTCCGGGTGGTGGGTGAAGGGCCCGTTCCGACCGCTGGGGACCTCGAGGTGATTGCGAGCGCCGGTGGTGTATGGGTGGGGCTTCCGACGTGACCGGCCGTCATTCCTCCCGCGCCGCGCCGACGATGTCGTGCTCGCCGCCCACCGGCTCGGCGTAGAGTGCCTCGATGCGCTCGGCGTAACGCTGTTCGACGGCGCGGCGTTTGACCTTGAGGGTCGGCGTCATGAGCCCGTTCTCGACCGTGAAGTCCTCGCTGACCAGCAGCAGTTTCTTCGGCACTTCGAACTGCGCCAGATCGCGGAGGCTCTTCTTGATTTCACCCTCCATCTTGTCCCCCACTTCACGACGCGCTATGAGCGCGTCGTGATCCTCGGCGGGAATTCCTTGCGTGTCCGCCCACGCGGTGAGGGCGCCAAACTCCGGGACGACGAGCATGATGGGGTACCGCCGTCCGTCACCCAACATCACCGCATTCAACACGAAGCGATTGGTCTTGAGGAGATTCTCGATCGGCTGCGGCGCGATGTTCTTGCCGCCCGATGTGACGATCAGATCTTTCTTCCGGTCGGTGATCTTCAGGTAGCCGTCGGCGTCGAGGTCGCCGATGTCGCCGGTGTGAAACCAGCCATCAGGCTCGAGCACCTCGGCCGTCGCCTCGGGCATCCCATAGTAGCCCCGCATCACGTTGGGACCCCGGCACAGAATTTCGCCATCTTGGGCGATCTTGACCTCCACGCCAACAATCGGCCGGCCAACGGTCCCGAGCCTGGTATGGGCAAACGTGTTGACCGCAATCACGGGCGATGTCTCGGTCAAGCCGTATCCCTCGAGAATCGGCAGGCCGGCCGCATGGAAGAACCGCGCGATGTCGGCGGACAGGGGCGCACCACCTGACACGAAGAAGCGAATGCTCCCTCCGGTCCGCGCCCGGAGTTTCGAGAAGACCAGTTGGTCTGCGATCGCTTTCTTCACACTGAGGGCGGTGGGAATAGGCTGCCCGCCCAACGACAGATCGACCCAGCGTTCCGCGGTCCGCTTCGCCCAGAAAAAGATGCGTCGCTTGAATGTGGAGCCCGACATGCCCGCCTCGACCACGCGGGCATAGATCTTCTCGTACAAGCGGGGCACCGCCAGCATGACCGACGGTCGGCGCTGGAGCATGTCGCTCGACACGGTGTCGATGCGCTCGGCGTAGCTGATCACCACCCCGGCGGCCATCATGCAATAATGACCGGCCATGCGCTCGAATACGTGCGAGAGCGGCAGAAAGGACAGACACTCGTCGGTTTCCCTCAGGTCCAGGGCCTGGAGCCCCGCCACGACGTTCTCAGTCAGGTTGCCGTGGGTGAGCATGACCCCCTTGGGGTTTCCAGTCGTCCCGGAGGTATAGATGAGGGTCGCGAGGTCGTCCGGTGTGGCCGTGCGGGCTTGGGTTTCCCACTCTTGGGTGGACCCGGTCGCGGTGCCCCTCGCCATGAGGTCATCCAACCCGAGCACGCCCTCGCCGGCAAGGTCGGGGTCGAATGCAATGACGTGCCGCAGAGTAGGGATGCGGTCGCGGATCTCGAGCACCTTGGTCAGCTGCTCGGTGTCCGAAACGAAGATCGCAACCGCACCAGAATCGTTGAGGATGTATTCGACCTGCCGTGCGGGCAGGGTTGGATAAATCGGTACATCGGCGCAGCACGCCGTGAGACAGGCATAGTCGCTGATCGCCCATTCCGGCCTATTGCCGGAGAGGATGGCGATGTGCGAGCCGGGCGTTATCCCGAGGGCCATCAACCCGCGACTCGTCGCCTCGATATCGTGGCGCAGCTGTGCGTACGATCGTTCGATCCAACGCCCCTCCTTCTTGGTGCGCATCGCGACGGGACGAGTAGCGTATCGCCCGATGCTCTGAAAGAAGAGGTCGTTCAGCGTGGCTGGAGTAGGCAGCAATCGGTCTCCTGGCAATGAAGGGTCGGGTTCCGCAACCGGCCGACCGTGGACTTCGTTGCTGAGGTTGTCAGGGGTCGATCCGTACGATGAAGCGCTGGCCCGAGCCGGGCACCGGCACGGTGCCCCGGGTCCGGAACGCCCGGATCTCGACGATGGCGCTGTCCGGCTGCACGACCCCCGGTACACGACTCAAGGTTACTGCCGGACTCGGCATCCCGTCCGATCCGGTCGTCACGGTATCCAGTACCACGCCACCCGGCAACTCCACGGTTCGGTCCGCCGGAGTCGGAAACACGGGTTCGATGATGTCGTAAATGATGGTCCCACCCGTGACGGTCGCGGTATCGTTTCCGGAATAGGTATTCAGCAGGGTCGCGAGGGCCGGCGACGTGTTGTCGCCGGTTGCGATGCGGAGCGTGTCAGGTCCAACTACCACGAGCGTATCGGGCCGAGCCGTGACCGATACCGTCACGAAATTCGAGGCGAGGTTCCCTACCTGTGCCTGGACCCGGCCGGTTCCGGGCCCCACCAGCCCGGTCACAATGCCCAAAGTGCTGTCCACGGCCACGGTGGTATCCGGAGTGCGCCAGACGATCGGAGCGGATGCAACCTCGTTGCCATCCCGGTCGAGCGCCCTGGCCGTCAGGTGGAGTGTATCACCAACCTCGACGGAAGGGCTGACGGGGGCCAGGACCTCGAGGGAGATGACACCGTTGCTCTCGGTGATGTTGCTGCAGGCGAGGAGTACGGCGGTCAGACAGAGATAGGGCCGAGGCCTCACGACATTTCCGCCGCGGTCGGCGCGGCCTCGATTCGTCTCAGCGTGTTCTCCGCGTGCTGGATCCAGCGCTCGGCGTCGGGGCCCCTGGGGGGGTTCCCGAGGAATGCGCGAAGGTGAGACGTGGCCTGCCCGGTCTCGCCGCGCTTGAGCAGGAGGAACGCCACCCCGTAATGGGCGCCTACCAAGGTCGGGTCGTGCCCCAGCGCCTTCCGGTAATGCCGGATGGCCTCCTCCGGTTGCCCCGTCTTGGTGAAGGCAATGGCCATGTTCTGGAGAATCCTGAGATCCGACGGATTGTCTCGGAGCGCGAGGCGGTACGAGGTGAGCGCCGCCTCGTAGTCTCCTTGTCGCTCCAGCGCGAGGGCTTCGTTCAGGTAGTCGAGGCGCTGGGGCCGAAGGGTCCTGCGGCCGCTGCGGCCCAACAGCCGATGCCAGAAACTCATCGACAGCGGCCCGGCCCAGTAGGGTGGGAGACGTAAGTCTGCATTGGTCATTAAGATAGTAAGAACCGCCCGAGGCCCGCAACGCGGTTGCCGCGGCCAGGGGGCCCGACTAGCTTCGAGAAGCCAGCACCCTCACGGAGACCACCAGCGTGTGCCCCACTTCAGATAGCTCGCGCGGGATCATGGAAGTCGATTGGCCGTTCTTCGGAGAGGTCTGCCGAGCCCTCGCCCTCAAGGTGAGCCGAGAGTATGACCCCGAGGTCGTTCTCGGCATTGCCAAACCGGGGGTCATACCCGGAGTGGTCGTCGCCTCGATCCTCCAGCGCGATTTTGCCTCGATGGCGCTGACCCGGCATGAGCCGGGCGCACCGCCACAGCTCGTTGCCGGCCCGCCGGCCAGCGTGCGGGGGCGCCGCGTCCTTTTGGTCGACGAAACCTGTAACAGCGGTGACACGATCAAGTTGGCCCTGAACGAGGTCGCGGCGCTGAATCCCAAAGAGATCCGGACCGCGGTATCGTTCCGGACCGGCCCATATGAGCCGGACTTCTATGCCTTCGAGACGGAGAAGCTCATCCTCTTGCCGTGGGACCGGGAGATTATCGAAGGCGATCAGTTGGTGCTCCGTCCCGAATACGCGCACCTGATCCAGGGCGGCAGCTAGCCCATCGGCCACGGCCGGTCAGTTCGCAACCTGAAACACGGTACTCCCGCCGACGACGGTCCGCAGAACTCCGGTC
>DATHRW010000358.1:0-2378 GCA_035464955.1 Gemmatimonadales bacterium | reverse complement strand
CGCGTGAGCAGCCGATCTGTCAGGGGGTCACCAATGCCGCGAAGTGGGCCGCCTGGTCTCGGGTGGCACCGGAGCGGACCCAAGCCTCGATAGGAAGGTCCGTAGTACGCGGCTTCGGGGGATATGGGTGCGTAGGGTCAGGCTTGGGTCAGGCTTCAGGCCGAGGAACCGCGCGCGATGGCACTCTCGCGCCGGTGACTTGCGTTGACCCGCCGCGTCACGCGGGCCTTCCGCGCATCTGGCCTCGCATCCAACTGACTCTTGATCAGGAGGTTCGGGGTTCGAGTCCCTGACGGGGCACTAAAAACGGCGCCATTCCTTACCGGAGTGGCCCGTTTTTTTGCGCTCAGTTGTGACGGCATCTGTGACGCTCTCCGTGGAGTTGACCCGGTTTCGTGGACGGGTGAACACTGAGGTGTGAGTATCCCTCCCCGACCCACGGGGGGTCGAAAGCTTCCCCCGTGCAGCGGGGGAGTATAGCCCGGCTGAGGCGAGCATGCTTGCTCACGCCGCCGCACCGTTGAGCCGCTCGAAGTTGAGCGGAGAGAGCTGGCCGAGCGCCGAGTGCCTGCGCCGCGGGTTGTAGACGCCCTCGATGAAGTCGAAGACCGCCATGCGCGCCTCGGCCTGCGTGACGAAGCGCTTCCG
Source organism: Gemmatimonadales bacterium (assembly GCA_035464955.1). Taxonomy (GTDB): domain Bacteria; phylum Gemmatimonadota; class Gemmatimonadetes; order Gemmatimonadales; family GWC2-71-9; genus JABDII01. The sequence goes on along the minus strand of DATHRW010000358.1, from coordinate 1,730 downwards.
GTCGAGCAGCTCGCACTCGAGCGTGGCGAAGAAGCTCTCGCACATCGCGTTGTCATAGGCGTCGCCCACCGAGCCCATGGAGGGACGGACGTCGACCTCCTTGCAGCGCAGGCCGAAGGCAATGGACGTGTATTGGGTGCCCTGGTCCGAGTGGTGAATGACGTGCGTCGGCCGCCGTTGCCACGTCGCCATGTTCAGCGCCTCGAGGACGAGCTCGGACCTCAGGTGCGTGGCCATGGCCCAGCCGACGATCCGCCGGCTCCACGCGTCCAGGACGACCGCCAGGTAGAGAAAGCCGGCCCAGGTGGGGATGTACGTGATGTCGGCCACCCAGAGCTGATCGGGGCCGTCGGCCGTGAAGTTGCGCTCGACCAGCTCGGCGTCTCGCTCCGCCCGCTTCGACGGCGGACGACTCAGCCAGGCGTAGTAGCCGCTGGGGGAGAGACCCAGCACGCGGCACATCGCCCGGACGGGGAACTCGGCCTGATTGGCGTTCACGAACTCGAATCCCGATCGGGGATCGAGTTGCTCTCCCGAGCGGGGCACCGACGCGAAGCGTTGGTCAGGCTGCGGCTCTTTTTAGGATGTCCCGCTCCATCCGCAGCTGCCGTACCTCCCGCTTCAACTGCCGCAGCTCCTGCCGCTCGGCCGTGGTCAGCCCGTCGCTGCGGACCCCTTCGTCCAGGTCAGCCTGCTTGACCCAGGTCCGGATCGCTCCCGCTGAGGGCTCGAACTCCCGGGCCAGCTCCTCCGGGCTCCGCCCCGAGCGCACCAACTCGACGATCTGGCGCTTGAACTCCAGCGGGTACGCCGCATGATGTCCTGCCATCGTGGACCCCTCCTTTCTGCCTCACTCTTGAGGTGTCCACGAAACCGGGTCAACTCCACCGCCTGCCGGCGCGCCCAACGCCCATCAGAGCTCGGGGCAGGAGCCCGGCTCGCCCCATGAGCCGGCTCGGGCGTGAAATCCGAGAGAGAGGGTGGAGCCTCGATGACGAAGGCTCTCACCCGAATCCGGAGGTTCTGCAATGTGGAGTTCCATCGGCATCCCACGCTGCGTTCTTCTGACTCTCGGTGTGTCGATCGGCGTCGCAGGTGGATGCAGCGAACCCACTGCATCCACGCTGCCGGAGGACGTACTGCCAGAGGGCGGGCCGCCAGAGGGCGGGCGGCCGCCTCCGACGTCTACACTTGGGTACCACATCTATCTCGCAGACCCATCCGGTGTGGACCTTCGGCAACTCGCACGCGGCTTCGAGCCCACCTGGTCACCCGATGGAAGAAGGATCGCGTTCCAAGGCATAGGCAGTGATGGCGACTTCTCTGGAATCTTCGTCATGGACGTGGGCGGGACATCGCAGAGGCGGATCAGGGGCGGCGACAGTTGGCTGCCGCGTTGGTCACCCGAGGGAAGCAAGATCGCATTCGTCACGTGCATACCCAATGGGAAAAACGGCCCAGACCCCATGTGCGACATGACCTTCGGCGTGATCAACGTCGACGGGTCCGGCGAGATAGCGCTTGCCCAAACCAACTCCGCGGGGACCATCCCGCCTGCGGAGTGGTCACCCGACGGAAAGAAGATCGCCTTCGTAGGCGGCGACGAAGAATGTTGCGCCGATCTCTACGTCATCAACGCGGACGCGAGTGGCCTGACCCAGCTTACCCGGCTTGGAACGGTCACCGGCGCGGATTGGTCACCGGACGGGCGCACGCTTGCACTCCGCGCG
>DATHRW010000357.1:0-2900 GCA_035464955.1 Gemmatimonadales bacterium | reverse complement strand
GGCCGAATTAGCGTGGTCCAGCGCCCCGGTCACATTCGTGTTGTTGATCTGGTTGGGCGGACCCTTCACTTCTCCGGCAAGCACGGTGCCGGCGCCAAGTGCGAACAGGAGCAATGCCGCGCAGATGGCGCTGAGCAGACGACGGGACATGGCTAGAGATCCTCCTTCAAGGTGCCGAGGTCGGTCTCGCCATTGGCGTCCGGCACGTGTCAGAGGGCGACCGCTTCGTTAGGACACGCATCGTGAGACGGGCTGCAATCTCCTGCCACCTCGCGCAGCCGAATGCTCATCCTGTGCTAGGCGCCTGATCGTGTAAAGGAAGCTGACCCCATGAGCGGTGCCTCAGCGCACCGGGTAATCGGCCAGGTCGGAGCGTTCGATCCCAGCGCGTGTTCCGCGTCACCCTGACTTCGGTCCACCCGTTTGCCGCATTATCGCTTGGAATCCGGGGACACCACGCCACGCGAGCGATCCTCCGTACGCTTGATTGCTGCTCGCGAGGGTGGATGGAATCGATCCCTCGATCGGCGACATCCAGCGCCTCGCTGCTTGCTGATCGCCGCGGCTGCTCAGCGGTCTACAGGCGCTGCCGTGTCACCCGATGCTCTCGCAGTGTCGAGCTGTGCGCGCAACCGGACGATCTCGTCGCTTAGCTCCCGGACCCGATGCGAGCTTGCCTCGATCATCCGGTAGGCCAGCGACGGGTCTTCGTTGATCCGCCGCAGGAAGTTTTGCCTGTCGAGCGTCAGGATCCGCGCGCGGCCCTTGGCCCGGATCGTCGCCGAACGCGGCTGCTTATCGAATATCGCCATCTCCCCCAGCACCTCGTTTCGGCCGGCCGTGCGCAGCACCACCTCGGTGCCGGCGTGCTCCACGACGATCTCGACCTCGCCGTCCTGGACGACATACAGGCAGTCGCCGACCTCGCCCTGGCAGGCGATCAGCTCACCATCGGCGTAGAACCGTCCGAAGGCGGCCTGCCTCACGACTCGGTCCTAGGTGGAAGGACCGCGCGCGGGAACGTCATGGCGCCCCGCGCGAGCAAGCGAGGATGGAACATGCGCCGGAAGATGTCGGTGTACGGTGCGCTCCCCGAGAACATGTCCCACAGGACGCCGCTGAGGCGCGGTGTCCTGCCGGTGCGCTGCTCATCTCGGGCGATGGTGAGGATAGTCCGGCGCAGTGGCCGCAGCCGCTGCGCCAGACGGGTGAGGGCGAACGCGAATTCGCCGACGCGATTGTCGCCCTGGATCGCGCGGCAGACTGGCAGGAAGTGCTCCCGGAACGCCGCCTCCGAGACGCCCTCGAAGATGGCAGTGCGGGCCGCCGCCTTCGCGGTGCGGTAGGCGGCGCCGATCCCGTCCTTGTAGAGCCGTGTCACGCCGCTGTCACCGATGAAGACGACGCGGTCCGCATACGGCTTCTTCACACCGTGGACATTGATGTGCGGCAGACACTGGCACGATCGCGATTCCGGGTCCCACCCGGCCGGCATCACCGCGCGGACTTCCGGGGCCGTGGCGAAGGTGTCGCCCAGCTCGGCGTCGATATCCTCACCGAGCAGGCACATCGTCACATAGTCGCCCTTGGGAATGAGCGCCGCGAACTCCAGGCGCGGGATGTTAAGCAGGAAGACGTGCATCGATGACCCGAGAGAAGCGGCGATCGCGTCTTGTCCGAGGTAGTACTCGCGAATCAGCGTCTTCGTCAGGCGCGGGCGCTCATAGCCGATTCCCAGCCCTTCGAAGCTCTTGAGGATCGAGGTATTCACGCCGGTGGCGACCACGACGAGGTCGTACTGCTGCCACTCATCGCCCTTGACCTGGACCGAAGGGAGGCCACCGACCCGTCGCATCTCCTGGACGCGCGCGGTGACGACACGCGCGCCGCGCCCGGTGGCGTTCGCCAAGAGGTGGTGATCGAACGACTCCCACCGCGGGTCGGTCACGTCTCGGGGTCCGCCGCCTCGGTGGACAGCCCCTATCCGCATCTCGTCGTGCGGCGGGGCAATCTTCACGCTGCCGACATCGGTGTGAAGCTCGTAGGAGTCGATGCCACGTTGCACAACTCCCGAGTCAAGGTAGACGCCGTCTACGGCAAGGTTCTGGACGAGGGTCTCGGAGATGATCCCGCCGCACATGTTGCAGCCGACCGGGCCGGGCTTGGCGAACGCACGTGGCTCGTAGATGTCGACGTTGAGCCGCAGGTCGATTCGATCCGCCATGTCGAGGAGGAAGTACGAGAAGAGGGATCCTGCTGGCCCGCCGCCGATGACCGCCACGCGCGAGCCGCCCTGAAGCACGACGTCGTACTCCCTGCGGTCGCTGTCAAACGGCATCGCTGTCGGTCGCACGGCCCTATAGGCCCTCCCTTTTTCTTATGGTCAATGACCTGGCACATAAGTGCAAGGGGCATAGGTCACAAAGGCGTCTGGGGTAACGTGCACGCCGGCCGGTCTCCCACGAGCAAGCGCGACCGACCCAGAGCGGGTACAGCATCCGCCGTCAACCGCACACCGACTGCGGCAGCGTAGGGGTCGGCGCTTACTGGCGGCGTACCCGGGGCGTGGTCTTGTCCAAGCGCACCGCACGCGACCCCGTCACGCGCACAGGACCCCCCGTCGCTCCCTGTCCGCAGACCGTGTCAGCTCAATCACCAGACCGTTGGACGCGGTGTAGCGAGCGCTGTCTGCGGAGACCAGCTCAATGGTACCTTCGTCGCTACCGGGATCGACCGGTGCGCGCGCAGGCGAGGGCAGGGGCTGTGCGGAGCGCAGCGCTGGCGAGGGTGTCGCCTCGTCGTTGCGGGGAGGTGTTGCTGGATCGCCATAAACACAGGCGGCTTGGACGATCACCAGCAATGCCGCGAGCAACAGTCTCATGGTGTGCGTCCTCCCGTCG
>DATHRW010000356.1:0-28037 GCA_035464955.1 Gemmatimonadales bacterium | reverse complement strand
AGGGAGCAGGGAGTAGGGAGTAGGGAGTAGCGAGTCGTACAATGAAAGGGGCCGGCAATCTGTCGTCGGCCCCCCTTTCCAGGTCCTACTCCCTACCATCCCGCTCCCTGCTCCCTCCTGCCATAACCGCATCTCACCAGTTCTTCTGTCACGATTCGTTACAACAGGGCTTCTTAGGCCATCAAATAGCCTCTCTACGCTGGTCTCCATCTTGCTCATTGTCACCTCAGGAGGGGCGGATCCCCCGAGCGTCAGGATTCCGACTGGCCCATTCGCCCTTCTCCTTGACTCATTTCCAGGCGAGAGCCGGTGGGAGACCGAACATGAGGATCACGCTGAAGAACAGTCGGAGCACCATAATGCTGGTGGGGTTACTACTCGCCGGGGCGGTATCGGCCTGCGGTGACGACCCGCTGGCGCCGTTCGAGCCCCAGGTGGCCAACCTCACGGACTCGTTTCAACTGCAGGCGACCGACGTCACCGGCGTCACCGCGACGGTCACCTACACTTGGCAGAACACCGGCACCACGGCCAACGTGAACCAGGCTTCCGTCAAGAACGCGGGCACGGCCGTGCTCACGATCAGCGATGCGGCTGGGACCCAGGTGTATTCGCAGGACTTGGCCGCCAACGGCACGTTTCAGACGACTGCCGGGACGACCGGCGGCTGGACTATCCGAGTCGTCCTCAGCGACTTCAGCGGCACGCTCAATTTCCGGGCGGAGAAGCCGTAACAAGAACCCCATCCCATTGCTGATCGCTCAGCAATGGGATGGGGTTCAGCTACCGGCTATCAGCTATCGGTCCTTAGGGCTCGGCTGGTAGAGACTGATAGCTGATAGCTGGCGACCCTGTAGGGATCTTTCCCTGCATCCAGCCGTTAGCCGTTAGCCGTTTCTCACGGCATCGCCGCCGCCTTCCCGCCCGGCTCCAGGTTCTCCATGAGATAGCTGGTCAGGAGATTGTACAGATGCAGCGTGGTGCCGCGGCCCTCGAAAATGCCGTGGGAGCGGTTGGGATAGGCCATCATGGTAAAGGGCTTGTTGTGTTCGATCAGTTTGTTGATCAGTCGCTCGGTGCCCTGGTAGTGCACGTTGTCGTCACCGGTGCCGTGCACGACCAAGAGATTCCCCTTCAATTGCTCCGCATAGGTGATCGGTGAGCCCTTCCGGTAGCCCTCGGCGTTCTCGTCCGGCATACCCATGTAGCGTTCCTGGTAGATGGTGTCGTACAGGGTCTCATCGGGCACCGGTGCCACCGCCATGCCGGTGTGATACAGATCGGGGTAGCGGAACAGGAGGTTGAGCGTCATCGATCCGCCGCCGCTCCAGCCCCACGACCCGATCCGTTCGGCATCGATGTACGGCCGCTCGCTGATCAGCGCTTGAACACCCGCCGCCTGATCCGCCGAGGCGATGGTGCCGATCTCGCGATAGACGATCTTCCGCCAGTCGCGGCCACGCGGCGCCGGGGTCCCCCGGTTGTCCAGGCTGGCCACGAGGTACCCCTGCTCGGTCAGGTACTGGTGCCACAGCATGGACCGGCCCGACCAGCGATCCAGCACCGTTTGGCCTGCCGGCTCACCATACACATAGAAGAGCACCGGGTACTTCTTGGATGGATCGAAATCATTGGGCAGCATGAGCCATCCGTCGAGCTTCACGCCGTTGCCGATGTCGACTTGGAAGAACTCGGTGGGGCGAGCCTTGATCGCCCGAATCGTGGCCTTGAGCGAGTCGTTGGTCACCAGTGTGCGCGCTACGCGATGCTTCGGCAAGGTAATCAATGAAGTGACCGTCGGCGTCTCGAAATTCGAGTAGCGGTGAAACGCCCATGTGGCGTCGGGCGACAGCTGGTAGCTGTGCGTTCCCGGCAGGTCCATTGGCGAGAGTCGCTCGGCCTTGCCCCTCCGGTCGAGTCGTGCGCGGAAGAGATAGCGCTGCGTCGCGTTGCTCGGCGAGGCCATGTAGTAGAGCCAGCCGCCCTTGTCGTCCACCTGCACGACGCTCAGGATGTCGACGTTGGCCGGGGTGATCGGCATGATCGAGCGCCCATCGCGGGACACGCGGTACACCCGGCGCCAGCCGTCGCGCTCGCTGACCCAGGTAAACGCCTTGCCGCCGTCGAGCCAGTAGAGATCGTCGCCCACGTCCACCCAGGCCGAGTCGGCGTCGGTCATGATGGTCCGGACCAACCCGGTGCGCGCGTCACCCAACATCACGCGGTTTCTGTTCTGGAGCCGGTTCAGTTGCTGGATGATGACCTCGGTGGGGCTCTCGGCCCAATCCAGCCGGGCCAGATACGTGTTGCGCGGGTCGCCCTCGGTGGCGAACCAGGTGGTTGCGCCCCCGCTTGCCGCAACGACGCCGATACGCGCCGCCGAGTTGGTGGTGCCCGCCTTGGGGTACTGGATGGGGATGACGTAGGAATAGAGCGAGTCGGTGTTGTTGATCAGCAAGAAGTCGCGCACCCCCGCCGCGTCGAGTTGCCAGTAGGCGATCCGTGCCCCATCCGGGCTCCAGCGGAAGCCGTCCTGGAGGGACAACTCTTCCTCGTAGACCCAATCGAAGGTGCCGTTGATGATGGCCTTCGACCCGTCGTGGGTGAGCTGAGTGATCGCACCCGTCGTGAGGTCTTCGACGTAGATGTTGTTCTCCCGGACGTAACCGGCCCGGGTGCCGTCAGGAGAGAACTTGGCAAACATGAGCGACGCTTCGGGCGCATCGCCACCCAGTTGCCGGAGGTTCCCGCTCGCCAGGTGCAGGACCCAGTAGTCGCCGCGCGTGTTGGTGCGCCACACGCGGCGGGTATTGGTGAAGATCAGGAGGCGCGCGTGGTCATCGGACCAGGTGTAGTTGCTGATGCCGAGCGGCCGGGCTTCTCCGGGCGGGACCAGGGCCGAGGCCGGAACCAAGATCTTGCGGTCACCTGTCCGCGCGTCGTACTCGACGATGTCACGCCCGCCGGGCGTTGTGTCCGAGCCCTCGAGCGTCGTGTACACACTGCCACTCAGCCACCGGGCCGGTCCGAAGTTGTCCCCAAAGAAATCACGCGATGCGAAGATGCGGTCGAGGGTGAGCCGCTCCACCGCGACATCCTGGGCCGCGATCGGAGCGGGAAGGCTGCTGAGAACGAGAAGGAGTGGTGCCAAACGAGAGAGACGCATAGTGACGATCCGTGGTGGAAGGAACGCCCTAAATGGAACGTGGGATGGGGCGGGAGGGAAGGGGTGAGCAAGGGAGTAGGGAGTAGGGAGTAGGGAGTGGGGCAATGAGGCGGAAAGTGGTGGTCGGTCGGACAGAAAGTGAGTGGAATGTTATCATCTGGCTCGCTTCTGGCCTTTCGCCTTTCGCCTTTCGCCTTTCCGCCTTCCCGCCTCCCGCCCCAGTCCTGGCACGCCCTTTGCCCCTTCTACCGATGAAGAGACGGACCTCGATGTGACGGATGACCACGCGGGATGCGCGCATGAGCCGTTCGACGCCAACCCAACCGGCCCGGGCTCTCCGGGCGCCGCGCCACTCGGCGATTGGCTTGCCGATGGGCCTGGGGCTCTGCGTCGTGGGGTGGATCGTGCCGCTCCCGATCGAGACAGCTCAGCGGGTGCCGGAGCCGCCGGCGCGATTGACCATCGAGCGCTCGCTCCTCGGTAAGTTGCAGACTCTCGCGGCCGGACTCCGCTTGGAAATCGTCCTCTGTCTCGAGGGCAGGCATGCCGGCGATGGCGTGCACCTCACCGACTTCTTCATGCCCGATCCCGAAGTGGCGGCCGGCACACGCGTGCTGGCCGCCCCTTGCCCCAGCAACACCGCCGCCGTATGGCACAATCATCCGTTCGTGGACCCATTCCACGGGCCGGACGGAGTTCGGCCGCGTGGCGAACCCATTCGCGAGCCACGAGAACTCTGCGCGCTGTCTCGGAGCGACATCCAGACGACGATCGAGCGCGGCTATCCATTCGTCCTGGTGTCGGTGGACGCCGAAACCTGGTGCTGGTGGACCCTCGACCAGGTCAAGCGATTCGGGAGTGAACGGCTGCCGCTCGGTCCACCGATCGATGGACAAGGCTCCTGGCGGCGCCCCATCGCGTCGCTGCCCTAGGACGTCCATTCACGGCACCGCAGCACCACAACCAGTTGTAGAACGTCCTCCGCTGGTAAAGGATCCCGTGGTGGAGAATTCCCCTCGGGACCTTTCCTGTCTCTGCTGCGCCTGGAAGCTCGGCTGCTTCGGTCCAGCCGGCTCCATCGAATCAAGTGCCGTACCTGCAATGCCTTACCAGTGAACCACCCGTCCGTGCTCGACGGCGCGGCGCTTGACGGGCCGGTCTGGACTGACCGCCTTCCTTACCGACCGGAGAATTGGGACCTATATTGCCTCATCTGCCGGTGCCCCGTCCGTTGGACATCAGGCCGTCCATCTCGTTTGACCGTACCGGGGAGAGCACCTGCGAATTAGCACCGTTACCTCTGTGTTTCCCAGTGGACCCGCCCCCACGGGTCCGTGTGTTCGTCCCGGGCCGGCACCCGCTCGCCCGGGATTCGTTTATCACCAAGGAGGAGTAATGTCAGGAATCAGGAACTCGATGCGATTCTTGGGCCTCGCGCTGGCCGCGTGGGCCCTGGCCCCCGGAATCGCAGCGGCTCAACAGGCCTACGAATCGCCGGCCGCGGCGAAGCTCGAGGTCACGTCCGCCTCGGCCGAAGCGAACAAGCACTTCTGGGCCGGTGTGAGCGACGCGGAAAACGTCTTCTTCACCAGTGCCACAGCGCATTTCGATAAGGCGCTCGAGGCCGATCCGGCATTCGGTATGGCGCGGGTATTCCGTGCCCGGAGTGCCGCGGGCATGAACCAAGCCGCCCGCCTGGCCGAGATCAACAAGGGTATCTCGGAGTTGAGCGGGGCCACGACCGGTGAGTTGCTGACCGCGCTGGGAATGCGCGAGTGGACCGCCGGCAACCTGAAGGAAGCCATGGCCATCTTCGGGACCGCATCCAAGATGATGCCAGGCGATCCGCACCTGGCTTTGTACCGAGCCAACGTGACCGGTGGCGCAACCAACCCCGAGCGGGGCATCGCGGCGACCCGGTCGGTCACCGAGGATTTTCCGGAGTTCGCACCCGCGTGGAACACGTTGGGTTATCAGCTCTGGCAGGCTGGTGACCGGGCCGGCGGACTCGAGGCCATCAAGAAGTACGCGGAGCTCGCACCCGACCATCCCAACGCACACGACTCCTATGCCGAGTTGCTGCAATGGAGTGGCCGCTACAATGACGCGATGACCCACTATCGTCGGGCGGCGGAACTCGATCCAACCTACGGCGCGGCCTACACCGGCATGGCCGAAGTGTCTCAGATGATGGGCGCGGGTGATCACGCCCGGCGGTACCTGAACGAGGCCATCGAGCATGCTCAGGGGCCCAACGCCAAGATCAACCTGATGCGGGGCATCGGCGCCAGCTACGCGATCGATGGCAACATGAAGGCAGCGGTTCAGCAGTTCACGGCCGCCGCCGCCGAGGCCGAGAAGGCGGGCAACAAGAACCTGGCGGCGCTCGCGCTCCAACAGGCGGCGATGGTCGAAGCCGTAGCGGGCAAGAAGAGCGATGCCACGGCTCATCTGACCAAGGCCGGCGAGATGATGGGTGCGGACAACCCACAGCAGCTGGGATTCGCGGCGATGGTCAATGCCAGAATCGGGAACAGCGCAGCGGCCATGGAGTCGGCGCAGAAGCTCGAGGCGGCCGCGAGCACAGGCTCCGCCGGCACGAAGAATTTTTCCCACCTGGTGAACGGCATGGTCTACCTGCACGCGAACCAGACCGACAAGGCCGTGGCGGAGCTGGCCCAGGCAGACCCGGACGACTACTTGACCAAGGCGTTGCTCGCGTCATGCTATGCCAAGATGGGGCAGAAGGCCAACGCCGCGGCCCTGCGCGAGGAAGTCCTTGGTGATCGCGGGTACGCGCTCACCAACCCAGGCTACATGGTCGCACGCCTGGACGTGATGAAGAAGTAAATGCAGGGAGTAGGATCGTAGGGAGTAGGCGGGTAGGGAAGGCGGAAAGTGCTGATCAGTCAACTTCTGGTCCGCCTTTCCGCCTTTCCGCCTTTCCGCCATCTTCACCACATGCCTACGACCCCCCTGACCACCAACCGATCCTGGTCATTCTCGCTCCCGGCCGAGTTCGGCCATCGCGATCTGACTCACGAACTCGAGGCGCTGGTCCATGACGCCGGCATCCGGACCGGCATGCTGGTGGTGCAGCTGGTGGGTTCCACCGGCGCCATCACCACCATCGAATACGAGCCGGGTGCGCTCGAGGATCTGCGCCGGGCACTCCACCAGATCGCACCGGCCAGCGAGGACTACGCCCACAACGCCCGCTGGGGCGACGGAAACGGGTTCTCCCATGTCCGGTCCGCTCTGCTCAAGACCAGCCTGGCCATTCCGATCGTCGACGGCCACCTGGTACTCGGCACCTGGCAACAGGTGGTGGCGATCAACCTGGATAACAGGAGCAGGAAACGGGAAGTGGTAGGGGTGGTGATAGGGAGTGGGGAGTAGGAAGTCGGGAGTTGGGAGTAAGAGGTCTGGAGTAGTGGAGTTGCGGATGGGCGGCTGCGATCAAAGTCGCCGAACCGCCCAACCGCCGATCCGCCGTCAGTCCTGTCCGCCTTATCTCGAATGCAACGCGAACACGGCCCCTTGCTTGTCCATGCACTGGACGATCCGGTCGCCGCCTGGGACCTCCATGGGGCCCATCAGCACCTGGCCGCCCAGTTGCTTCACCTGGTCCGCGCGGGTGTCGACGTTGTCCACCATGGTGTAGAGCAACCAATGGGGCGGGGCCGGAATTTCTTTGGGCTTGGTGAACATCCCGCCGAGTGGAATGCCGGTGCCCGGTAGGCCATACATCTGGTACATGCCCGCCTCACCCATGTCGAAGGCATCAGTCTTTTCCCACCCGAACAACTTGCTGTAGAACCCAAACGCGGCTTCATGGTCGTGGGCGAGGAGCTCGTGCCAGGAGAACTGTCCCTGCTCGGGCGGTCCGTCACCGCCGGGCGTCTCACCCGCGGGCGTATAGGCCGCGAAGATGGCGCCCCCAGGATCGGCCAGGATAGCGATCTTGCCGACCGTCGGGATCTCCATCAGGTGATGCACCACACCACCGAGGCTGGAAACCTTCTTGGTGGTGTCGTCGATGTCGGGTGTGGAGACGTAGGCCAGCCAGTGTGGCGGGGCGCCTGCCGTGACGGCGTCTTCGGGCAGCTGCATCACCCCGCCGATCGGTGTCTCACCGTTCATCCACATGGTATACGGCTGATCCATCCCCTCCCATGTCGAGGTGCTCCAGCCGATGAGCTTGGTATAGAACCGGATCGCGGCGTCGGGGTCGGAGGTGAGGAGCTCGTACCAGACGAAGCGTCCCAACGGAATTCCTGCCATGGTTGTCTCCAAGGGTCACGGGGGTGAGCAAGGCCCGAGGGCGGCTAGTCTAGCCAGCGGTGCTGCGGCCGTCCCGAAAACGTGAATACTTCTTAACTAAGACGATCATCTGATTCAGGATGTTTCGGCACCTCGCCGGCCCTTGTGAACCGGGTCTTTTCCTGCGATGGTATCCGGTATTCGCGAAACCTCCAGCGCTTTGGAGACCAGCCATGCTCAAGGTGACCCCGTTCCATCCGCGGACAGCGGCCCTGTCGCAGGGCATGGCCTGGCGCCGCTGGGCGGGGCACACGGTCTTGAGTTCGTACGAGCTCTACCACGATCGGGAGTACTCGGCGATCCGGAACACCGCGGCGCTGATCGACGTCTCCCCGCTCTACAAGTACGCCATCACCGGGCCGGACGCGACACGTCTGCTCGATCGCGTGTTGCCCCGGGACATGACCAAGGCCCAACTCCACCAGGTGTTGTACACGCCGTGGTGCGACACCGCCGGCAAGGTGATCGACGACGGCACGATTTCGCGGCTCGAAGACCAGCGGTACCGACTCACCTCGGCCGACCCCAACCTTCGGTGGCTCTCCCAGAATGCGGTGGGCATGGACGTCACCATCGAAGACGTGTCCGATACGATCGGTGCCGTCTCGCTCCAAGGTCCGACCTCGCGCGACATCTTGAAGACCCTCACCGACGCCGATCTGGACGGCCTGCGGTTCTTCCGCCTGATCCACGCATCCATCAGGGGAATTCCCGTCACCATCTCCCGGACCGGGTACACCGGCGACCTCGGGTACGAAATCTGGGTCGACGCAGGCCGCGCCCTCGAGCTATGGGATGCGCTCATCGATGGTGGGGAGGACTACGGGATCACCCCGGCTGGCATCCTGGCGTTGGATGTCGCACGAATTGAGGCCGGCCTGTTGATGATCGAGGTCGACTACGTGTCGGCGCACCGCGCGCTGATCGAAGCTCAGAAGTCCTCTCCGTACGAACTCGGCTTGGGTTGGACGGTGAGCGTGGAGAAGGGCCCGTTCGTAGGGCAATCGGCGCTGGCCGACGAGCTCCGGCGGGGTCCTGCCTGGCAATTTCGCGGCATCGAGGTTGCCTGGGAATCGCTCGAGCAACTCTACGCCGAGGTAGGCCTGCCGCCGAGAATCCCGACCGTGGCATGGCGGACCAGTGCGCCGATCTACGTCCAGGGTATGCAAGTTGGGTACGCGACCAGTGGGTGCTGGTCGCCACTCCTCAAGAAATACATCGCGATGGCGCATCTCGAAGCCGCCTATGCACAGGTAGGCACACCGGTGCACATGGAAGTGACGGTCGAGCACCGGCGGAAGGAGGCCAAGGCACGGGTGGCGAGGCTGCCGTTTCTGGACCTCGAAAGGAAGCGAGCCTGACATGGCCACGCGCTCGGCGAGCTCCTACGACGCGATCGTCATCGGCGGAGGCCACAACGGCCTGATCACGGCCGCATATCTCGCGCGGGCGGGAAAGCGCGTCGTGGTGCTCGAACGAAGGCATGTGGTAGGCGGCGCTGCGGTGAGCGAGGAAGTGTTCCCCGGCTTCACGTTTTCCGTGCTTTCCTACGTCGTGAGCTTGCTCCGGCCGGAGATCATCCGCGACCTCGAGTTGCCGCGCCACGGTCTGCAGATCCTTCCGCTCGAAAGCACGCTGACCCCGCTTCCCAACGGCGACTACTTCGCCGCTTGGGCCGACCACGATCAGGCGCGCCAGGAACTCTACCGGCACTCGCCGAAGGACGCTGAGGCGTACGATGAGTTCGGCCGGCTGATGCACCACATGGCCATGGCCGTCAAGCCGATCTTGGGCATGATCCCGCCCGATCCTACCTCGCTCAGCCCGAAGGACCTGCTCGGCTTGGCGCGGCTGGGGCGGCACTTCCACGGCCTGGGCGACGAAAAGTTTTACGCCTTGTTCAAACTGATGACCATGAGCTCGGCCGATTTCCTTGAGGAATGGTTCGAATGCGAGCCGCTCAAGGCCACGAAGTCGGCCAGCGGAATCATCGGTACCTTCCTCGGGCCGCGGTCGCCGGGCACGGCCTACGTCCTGCTCCACCACTACATGGGAGAGATCGACGGCGCCTTTCGGGCCTGGGGGTTTGCGAAGGGTGGAACGGGCGGCATCAGCGAAGCCATCGCCAGCGCAGCCCGGAGCTTCGGAGCCGAGGTGCGCACCGAGGCCGACGTGGCTCAAGTGATCGTCACGCATGGGCGCGCGACCGGCGTGGCCCTGGCCGACGGCACCGAACTCAGGGCGAAGGTCGTCGTCTCGTCGCTCGACCCGAACCTCACATTTCTCAAGTTGCTCGATCCTCGCGAGCTTCCAAACGATTTGGTCCAGGGTGTCCGACAATTCCGGTTCCGGGGGTCGTCCGGCAAGGTGAACCTCGCCTTGAGCGAGTTGCCGAACTTTACCTGCATGCCCGGCCGCGGCCCCCACTTACGGGGTGCCATTTCGATCAGCCCGAGTATCGATTACCTCGAACGCGCGTATGACGACGCCAAGTACGGCGAGTTTTCGCGACGCCCATATATGGACGTCATCATCCCGTCGATGATCGATCCCAACATGGCCCCGCCGGGGCAGCACGTCATGTCGTGCTTCGTGCAGTACGCGCCCTATCAGTTGAATGGCGGGTGGAACGACGCCAAGCGAGAGGCCTTCGGCGATGCCGTGGTCGACACGCTGGCGGAATACGCGCCCAACCTGAAGTCGGCGATCCTGCACCGTCAAGTGGTTACCCCGAAGGACATCGAGGACATGGTGGGGCTCACCGAGGGGAACATCTTCCAGGGAGAGCTGGCGCTCCAGCAGTTGTTCTTTCTCCGTCCCGTGCCGCAGTGGGCCAAGTACCGCACCCCGGTCAAACAGTTCTACCAATGTGGGTCGGGCACCCACCCGGGCGGCGGCATCATGGGCGCCTCGGGGCGCCTGGCCGCAGTCGAGATCCTGCGGGATTGGTAGCCGAGCCATGAGCCAACCGTTCGAGACGATCGTCATCGGCGCCGGGATCAGCGAGCTGGTTGCCGCCAGTTATCTGGCAAGAGCCGGACAGCGGGTGCTGGTGCTCGAAGAACATGAGGAGCCCGGTGGGGTACACGTGACCGAAGAGACCGTTCCCGGTTTCCGGTTCGATACTTGTGCCGGCGACATCGGATACGTCAATCCGCAGATCATTCAGGACCTCGAGCTCGTGAAGCACGGGCTCGACATCCTCTCGGTCGAACCCACTGTCTTCTCGCCGGTAGAGAACGGAGACGGGCTCCTGCTCGGCAAGGGTACCGACACGGTGGCCGCCATCGCGCGCTTGTCGACGGTGGATGCGAGCAAGTGGCTGACGTTCAGCGAACGCATGGCTCGGCTGGCGCAATTCCTCTGGTTGCTCTATAGCGAGGCGCCCCCGTGGCCGACCAGCAAGAATCGGAGCGACCTGCTGGCGCTTCTCGGTATCGGTCGCCGGCTCCGTGGGCTCGGCAAGGTCGGCATGCTCGAGTTCCTGCGAACCGTCCCGATGCCGGTGGCGGACCTCCTGGACGACTGGTTCGAGAACGATGCCCTGAAGGGAGCCCTCGGCGCTGCCGGCGTGTCGCACATCTTCCAGGGCCCCAAGTCGGCGGGCACGGCCTTCGTGATGCTCCATCACCTGGTGGGACAGGCTGCCGGCGCGGTCCGTTCGAGAACCGTCCTCCGGGGTGGGGTCGGCATGCTGGCGGCCGCACTTACGCGTGCGCTAACGGAACGGGGCGGCGAGCTCCGCACCGGCTGCGGCGTTGAGCGGATTCTGGTTGACACAGGCCGGGTGCGCGGCGTTGTGACACGGGAAGGTGAGGAGACACCCGGCACGAGGGTCGTGTGTGGCGCCGATCCGAAGCGGACGTTTCTGGAGTTGGTCGATCCGGTGCATTCAGAGCCGGAGTTTCTCCGGCAGGTCCAGCACATCAAACTGCATGGCAGTGCCGCCAAGGTGAACCTGGCGCTGGGGGAATCGCCTGATTTCGGCTGCCCCGAAACGCATCTCCGTGGGGCAATTTCGATCGCCCCGAGCCTCGAGCACCTGGAGCGCGCATACGACGATGCGAAGCACGGTCGTATTGCTCGGAATCCGTACCTCGACGTATCGATCCCGTCGTTGACCGACCCGAGCTTGGCCCCGCCAGGCAAGCACGTCATGTCGGTGTGGATGCAGTACGCTCCCTATCGGCTTCGCGACGGCTCGGCATGGGACGCGCACGCCCGTGAAGCACTGGGCGAGCAGGTGATCGAGACGCTCGCGCGTTATGCACCCAATCTTCCCGGCGCGATCATCGACCGGCAGGTGCTCACCCCTGTGGACCTGGAGGCGCGGTTCGGCCTCACCGAGGGTCACCTGTACCAGGGCGATTTGACGCTGGATCAGATCTTGTTCATGCGGCCGGTGCCCGGCTGGTCGCGCTATGCGACACCGATCGATGGTTTGGTGCTCTGTGGTGCCGCGACCCACCCCGGAGGCGGGATCACGGGCATGTCCGGGTATCTGGCCGCCCGTCAGGTGTTGAGGCCGTCCAGAAAACGCCCCGCCCCATCCTAGCGCTTCGGTCCGTGCAGAACTCCAAGATCCAGCATACGGTCAACCGTCCCCGGCTTTGGTTTCGTCGCCCCAGGGCGGAATGAAGGCCTCCGGCTCGACGCCGAGCGCGTCAGCGATCCGGGTGATGTAGTTGAAGTAGGCGATGACCTGGGTCGCGTCGTGGATGGCGGTGTCATCGAAGCCATGGCTCCGCAGGCCGTCGACGTCCGCGGGCGTCATATGGTGCTGGTCGCGCGTCAGCTTGGCGGCGAATTCACACAGGGCCCGGTCGGCGACCGGAAGCGGCGCCGTGCGCCAGTTTCTGACAACGGCATGGACGAAGGCGTCGGCCTCGGCGGCCTTCTCGTACTCCTCGGCGACCTCGGCACGGAGGTCGTGCGCGTGCGCCTGAATTCAGTAATGGCAGCCAAGCTCGGCGGAGACGGCCACGGCCAGGAGTTCGCGCTGGACCCGGGTGAGTGGGGAGCGGCCGAACATGATCGCCGCATAGACATCCATGCTGGCTTTCATGATGCGCGGGTTGAGGCTCATGATCTGGACGATGTGCCACACGCGTCCAGCCCGCTTGGTGGCAGCCTCGAACTGTCGTTTGAGCGGGCCCTCCGCGTCCCCAACGTCGATCTGGGAAATCCAGGGCATGGGCATACCTCCCAGGCTGGTGTCGCTGCTTGTGGCCGGGGCTCACCGTCTTCAGATTGAATTCACCCGGTTTTCACCCGCTCCTGTGCTTATTACCCTTGGGAGTGTGTGTGGTCTAACCATGTGGCAATGAGCTGACATGTCAACTCAAGACACGCCCGCGACTTACACGAGAGAAGAGGCGGCGGCCATTCGGGCCGAGGCGCTGGACGGTGGTAGTCCAATCTGTCCCCGCTGCAACACGGCGCTGATCCTCCGGACTCCCGTAGCCTTGGACGAGATAATTGTCCAGGAAATCTCCTGCCCGACGTGCCACCGCTGCGTGATCCTTCGGGAGGGAGAATTCGGTATCCGGAAACGGGGGGTTAAGGGGTAGGAGGGAGGCCAGGCGTCGTCACCGGTCCCCTCGCTCCTACCCGGCTTCCATCGCCGTGACCCAGACGACCTCCTCTGAGTTCTCAGGCCTCGAGCGCGCGCTGGCCGGCCGGTACGCGTTCGAGCGCGAGCTGGGCCGCGGCGGCATGGCCGTGGTCTACTTGGCCCACGACCTCAAGCATGGCCGCCAGGTGGCCATCAAGGTGCTCCGGCCAGAAGTCGCCGCTGCCGTTGGCCCAGAGCGTTTTCTCCGCGAGATAGAGATCGCGGCCAAGCTCACCCATCCCCATATCCTCCCGCTGTACGATTCCGGCCAACGGGCTGGCTTTCTCCACTACGTCATGCCGTTTGTCGAGGGGCAATCCCTGCGCGAGAAACTCGAAAAGGACATACAGCTTCCGGTTGCCGAGGCTCTTCGGCTGGCCTGTGAAGTGGCGGAGGCACTGGACTATGCGCACGCTCAGGGCGTGGTCCACCGGGACATCAAACCCGAGAACATTTTGCTGGAACGCGGCCATGCGATCGTGGCCGACTTTGGGGTGGCGCGGGCCGTCACCGAATCGATCGGCCATCGCCTGACGGAAACCGGCCGAACCGTGGGCACACCGGCATACATGAGTCCCGAGCAGGCGAGTGCGGAGGAGGTCATCGACGGGCGCAGCGATCAGTATGCCCTGGGGTGTGTGCTCTACGAAATGCTCGGCGGGCAGCCCCCCTTCGTGGCGCCTTCGGCGCGAGCCGTTCTCGCCCGGCACATGATCGATGTGGTGCCCTCGCTCACCGCCTTGCGCCCGGACTTGCCTCGCCACGTGAGCCGGGTTGTCACTCGCGCGCTCGCGAAGGAGAAGGCGGATCGCTTTCCTACCCTTGGCGATTTTGCCGCCGCACTGCGCGACGAGCAAGCGCCGGCCGTGTCTCGGACGACATCCATTGCGGTGCTCCCGCTCACCAATCTGAGCAGCGATTCAGAAAAGGAGTACCTGAGCGACGGCATCAGCGAGGAGATCATTAACGCGCTCACCAAGATCAAGGGTCTCCAGGTGGCTGCCCGGACCTCCTCGTTCGCGTTCAAAGGCACCCACGAGGACATTCGCACTGTGGGACGGAAGCTGAACGTGCAGAGTGTGCTCGAGGGGAGTGTCCGGATGGCGGGTAACCGGCTCCGGATCTCGGCGCAACTGATCAACGTGGCCGATGGGTACCATCTCTGGTCGGAGCGATACGATCGTGAAATGGAAGACGTCTTCGTGATCCAGGACGAGATTGCGGAGAACATCGTCCGTGCCTTGCGTGGGGTGTTGACCAAGGATGAGGAGCGTGCGATTGCTGCCGCGCGCACCGCGAACGTCGAGGCCTACGTGCATTATTTACGCGGACGGCAGCACTTCCGCCGATTCCAGCACAAAGCGCTGGAGTATGCCCGAGACATGTTTGTCCAGGCGATCGCGATCGATCCTGAGTACGCGCGCGCCTTTGCCGGCATGGCCGATTGCTATTCCTTCTTGTACATGTACTTCGATGCTAGTCCCGCCAACCTCGAGCACGCTTTCACGGCCAGTCGGCGAGCGCTCGAGCTCGATCCCGATTTGGCCGAGGCGCATGCGGCGCGCGGACTCGCCGTAAGCCTGAACAAGCGGTATGACGAGGCGGCACACGAGTTCCAAACAGCCATCCGGCTCGATCCACAGTCGTTCGAGGCGAAGTATTTCTTTGCGCGCACGCGGTTCCACGAGGGCAAGTTCTCGGAATCCGCTCATCTCTTCGAGCAGGCCTGTAACATTCGGGACGACTATCAAGCGCGGTTGCTCGCTGCACAATCGTACGCTGCCATGGGAGACGACACCAACGCGCGCATCGCGTATGAACGGGCGCTGGGTGTGATCGAGCAGCACCTGGAGCTCAATCCGGGCGACGCCCGGGCGGTGACGTTGGGTGCCGGCGTCCTCATGCGGCTCGATCGTGGGGACGAGGGTGTGAAGTGGGCGGACCGCGCCCTGACCATCGATCCGAACGATGCCGTGGTGCTCTATGCGATTGCGTGCGCATATAGCGTGCACGGGCTCAAGGATCAGGCATTGGATCTGCTGGAGCGGGCGCTTACGAGCGGTTTCGGCGATATTGAATGGATTGGCAACGATCCTGACCTCAATGCCATTCGAGATGACCCGCGCTACGAGGCATTAATGCGAAAGGCGTCCGGTGGAACTGAGTCGAGCGGGGCCGCTGCCGAGGACAATGAGACCTGACACTACGGCACCGGAGTTTCCGGCCTTCCAGGAGGCTCTGGCCGGCCGCTACACCTTCGAACGCGAGCTGGGCCGCGGCGGCATGGCCGTCGTGTACCTGGCCCGCGATCTGAAGCATGATCGGCAGGTGGCCATCAAGGTGCTCCGGCCCGAGGTTGCGGCCGCCGTCGGTCCGGAGCGCTTCCTCCGCGAGATCGAGATCGCGGCCCAACTCACCCATCCGCACATCCTGCCGCTCCACGACTCCGGTGAGGCGAACGGCTTTCTCTATTATGTGATGCCATTCGTCTCGGGCGAATCGTTGAGAGCCAGGCTGAAGCGGGAGCGACGGCTCCCGCTCGACGAAGCCCTCGACATTGCCTGCGATGTCGCCGGCGCGCTGGACTACGCGCATGGCCGCGGCGTGGTGCATCGGGACATCAAGCCCGAAAACATCTTGCTCGAGGAGGGTCACGCAGTAGTAGCCGATTTCGGCGTGGCGCGCGCGGTGACCGGGTTCGTCGGGCCGGCGCTCACGGAAACCGGGCGGACGGTGGGCACGCCTGAGTACATGAGCCCGGAGCAGGCCTGTGCCGAGGAGGTCATCGATGGACGCAGCGACCTCTACGCCCTCGGTTGCGTCGTCTATGAAATGCTCGGCGGGCAGCCGCCCTTCACGGCGCCCACGGCACGGGCGGTCCTGGCGCGCCACATGATGGATTCCGCCCCGTCGCTCCAGGCGCTCAGGCCGGATATCCCGGCCCCGGTGAGGCGGGCGGTCATGAAGGCGCTGGCCAAGGAGCGGGAGGATCGCTTCGCACGCCTGCGCGATTTCGCCGCCGCCCTTCGGGCCGACGCGGAGCCTGACGAAGACGCCGCGATCCAGTCCATTGCCGTCCTACCGTTCGTCAACGTGAGCGCGGATCCCGAGTTGGAATACCTGAGCGATGGGATCAGCGAGGAGATCATCAACGCGCTCACCAAGATTCAGCGGCTTCGCGTCGCGGCGCGGACGTCGTCGTTCGGGTTCAAGAACACCAAAGAGGACATCCGTTCTGTCGGTCAGCACTTGGGCGTGCAGCACGTGCTCGAGGGCAGTGTGCGCATATCGGGCAGTCATCTTCGCGTCACGGCCCAGTTGATCAACGTGGCCGATGGCTATCATCTCTGGTCGGAGCGCTACGACCGGGAAATGCAGGATGTCTTCACCATCCAGGACGAAATCGCGAAGAATATCGTCCGGGCGCTACGGGTGCTCTTGAGTGAAGATGAACGGCGAGCGCTTCGGCGTGCACCGACCAGCAATGTGAAGGCGTACCAGTACTACTTGCGTGGGCGGCAGTTCTTCCACCAGGCTCGGAAAAAGAGCCTGCAGTATGCCCTCGAGATGTTCAATCGAGCCATCGAGATCGACACCGACTTTGCCCTTGCCTACGCGGGAGTGGCGGATTGCTACACCACGCTCAACATGTTCTACCCGAGCGAGCATGACGTTGAGCGGGCGGACGCCGCCAGCTTACGTGCCCTCGAGCTCGATCCGGACCTACCGGAGGCCCGGTCGGCACGAGCCTGGGCGTTGAGCCTTGCCAAGCGGTACGACGAGGCGGAGCGGGAATTCCAGGCCGCCATTGCGCTCGACCCCAAGCTCTTCGAGGCCTGGTACTTCTACGCGCGAACATGTTTTCAGGAAGGGAAGTTGGACGACGCCGCGCGCCTGTTCGAGGAGGCCTGCGAGGTTCGGGAAGACTATCAGGCCAGGTTCTTCGCGGCCCAATCGCACGCCGCGCTGGGACACGAGGCGGATGCCCGGGCCGGCTACCAGCGCGCGCTCGAGGTGGTCCAGGAGCATCTGGCGCTCAATCCTGACGATCCGCGCGCCGCGACCATGTGCGCCGTTGCCCTGTGCCGCCTGGGCCAGCCGGAGGAGGGCCTCCGGTGGGCCCAGCGTGCGGTCGAAATCGATCCCGAAGACGCCGGCGTATGCTACAACGTCGCGTGCCTCTACGCGTTGGAGGGCCAGACCGACAAGGCCCTGTCCTGCCTGGAAGAGGCCATTGAGCGTGGATTCGGGCGTAAGGACTGGATCGAGCACGATCCCGACCTCGACTCGCTCCGCGGCGAGCCTCGGTTCCACGCCCTGCTGTGGCAGGAGTGACGGGCGGAGCACAGGGTGCCAACGCCTATTCCCGTGAGCCATCCGGTCAGCCCCGAGTTCCTCCGGCTCCAAACCGAGGTCGCCGGTCGCTATTCCCTGGAGCGGGAATTGGGACGAGGCGGCATGGGCATTGTGCTCCTCGCGCGCGATGTTGCACTCGACCGGCTGGTGGCCATCAAGCTGTTGCCGCCCGAACTCGCGGCCGAGTTGGAGCTCAGGGAGCGGTTCCTCCGCGAGGCACGCACCGCCGCCGGGCTGTCTCACCCGCACATCGTGCCGATTCACGCCGTGGAAGAGCTCGACGATTTGGTCTTCTTCGTCATGGGCTTCGTCGACGGCCAGACCCTGCGTGAGCGGGTGGAGCAGCATGGCCCGCTCTCGCCCCGGGCCACTATGCAGCTGGTGCAGGAAGTCGCCTGGGCCCTCGGCTACGCCCACTCGCGCGGCATCGTGCATCGAGACGTCAAACCGGAAAACATCATGCTCGAGCGGGCCACCGGTCGGTCGATGGTCACCGACTTCGGCATCGCCAGCGTGGCCGCGCTCGATGAGCCGGGTCCGTCGTCGACCGTCAGCGGGACCGCCCGATACATGAGCCCGGAGCAGGCCATGGGCGAAACGGTCGATGCCCGAAGCGATCTCTACTCCCTGGGGGTGACGGCCTTCTTCGCGCTTACCGGCCGGACCCCATTCGAGGCGTCGACCAGCCGCGCGCTCGTGGCCCAGCACCTCACGGCGCCGCCGCCATCCGTCCTTGCGCTGAGGCCCGAAGTCTCCGCCAAACTGGCGGCGGTGATCGATCGCTGTCTCGCGAAGGCCCCCGACGCACGCTTTGCCTCGGCCGATGAACTGGCCCAGGCCGTGGGCGCTGTGCGGGGCCGACAATTCCGTGCCCCCCCCTTGGTCCGGAATTTCATTCGAAATGCCGAAGTGAGCACGGCGGTGGTCCTCACCGCCGCGGTGGTGGGAAGCGGAGCAAATGTTGATGCCGGTGGTATGACTGTCGTCATCGCTCTCGTGTTGGCCCAGCTGGTGATCGCCGCGCGAAAGCTCCTGCTCGAGGGCTACTGCTTCGACGACATCCACATGGCCTTGCTCGCCGAGGCGCAGGTGCAGGAAGAGGAGGCAGAGGCGGTTGGACAACGACGCTTCATCCGCAAAGTGTACGGCGCATGGCACCGCATTTGGGCGGGCAGGCTGGGACGACGATTCTTCAAGATTGCCGGGTATCGTCTCGCGACCCCGGGGCACCCCGCGCTCCCCTCGGCGGATCCAACCGAAGTGGTCCTCGGCCGGTCAATTGCCGAGCTCTACAAGTCACTGCCCTCCGAGGAACGCAAGCAGTTCGCTGAGGTGCCGCAGGTGATCCGCCGGCTCGAACGCGACGCGGAGTCGCTGCGCCGACGCGGCGATCAAGGGGAACGGCTGGCCAGTGCCGTGGCCGCGCTCGAGAACCTTCGACTCGGCATGCTGCGGCTCCGCGCCGGCACGGGCACGGTCAGTGATCTTACCGCCGACCTGTCTCGCGCGCGCCAACTCGGCGACCGGATCGATGCGGAGCTGGAGGTGAAGGAGGTGATGAGGGAGTAGGGAGTTGGAGCTGTAGGGAGTAGGCCAGGTGTGTCCCACTCACTTCTCCATACTCCCTACTCCCTTCAAATACCTCGTGATCTTCAACGTGAAAGTCGAGCCCTTCCCCTGCGCACTCTCCACGTGGATATCGCCGCCCAGGAGCCGCGCGAGTCGCCGGGAGAGGGTGAGGCCCAAGCCAGTCCCGCCGCCCTTGGCCGAATCGGCGCGTTCGTAGGCGTCGAACAGCACTGCCTGCTGGGCCGGGTCGATGCCCTTACCCTGGTCCACCACGGCGATTCGTAATTGGGTGTCATCGGCCTCGAGCCGAATGACCACTTCCGTGCCGCCGCTGTGCCTGATCGCATTGCGCAGCAGATTGATCAAGATCTGTTGCACGCGGATCGCGTCGGTGCGGCAGGGCAGCGAGTGATCGCCGCCCTCGACCGCGATGCCGACGCCCTCACGGTGGGCTTCCGGCTGGACCATGGTGAGCGAATGGGCAATGATATCCATCGCGTCCACGTCCGACACGCTGGGTTTCAGCTTCGCCACATCCAGGCGGCTCAGGTCGAGCATGTCATTGACGATTTCCATGGCATACTCGGCGCAGTCCACTGTTTCATACACTTCCCGCGGCGGCTGAGGCCCGGTCTTCCGCAGTAACAGCTCGGCCCAGCCGTACACCCCGGTGAGGGCATTGCGGAGCTCGTGGTTGACCATGGCGTAGAAACGGTCCCGCGAAATGTGCATGGCCTGCAACTCGGTAATGAGGCGTGAGTTCTCGACGGCGACCGCGGCCTGAGCCGCGAGCATCTGTGCGATGGCCTCATCTTCTGCGGAAAAGTCCAGTGCGCCGGTCTTCTCGGTGAAGTAGAGATTGCCGATCGGACCATAGCGGCCGACGACCGGCACGCCGAGGAACGAGCGCATGGGCGGATGGCCGGGCGGGAAGCCGTGGGCATCGGGATCTGCGGTCAAATCCTTGAGGCGGATAGGCCGCTGAGCGGCAATGACCCGCCCAAGCACACCACGGCCCGTCGGCGGCGTCCCGATGGTATGTCGTTGTTCGGGCGTCATCCCGCTGGTAATGAAGGTCTCGAGCGCGGTGCGGTCCGGGCTCAGGATGCCGATCGCCGCGTAACGGCACCCGATAACACTCCTGGCGGAGTCCGCCACTTCCTGGAGCACCGTTTCGACGGACAGCTGGCTGTTCAACCGGATGGCGGCGGCGAGCAGGAACCCCAGTCGTTCGTCACGGCGCTGGAGCGTGTCGAGCGCACGCCGGTTCTCGGTGATGTCCCGCACGATCACGAGGGCCTCGTCCGGGCCGCTCACCGCGATCCGTGCCTCGAAGAAGCGAGGCGCGCTGTCGAGTACGAGCGGGTATTCGAAGGTTTGCACCTCGCCGGTGCCGAACGCCTGTTCCAGCGCGGCCATCGCCGGGTCCGAAATGGCTGGGGGCATGATGTCGCTGATCTTCCGACCAAGAAACTCTTCGGGGGGCACCGCAGGCTCGATGTCCTGGCCCGGAACGTACTCGAGGAAGGCGCCGTCCCGTTTGACCCGGAAGATCATATCGGGCAGGGCCCATAACAGCGCCCTGAGGCGCTCCTGTCCTTCCCTCACCGCCGTTTCAAAGTGCTTGCGTTCGGTGATGTCCACCGAGATGCCCATGACCCCCAAGATTTCGCCCGGGCCTTCCCGCATCGGTTCGATGTGGAGATCGTAGCAGACGCTCTGCCCGTCGACGGTTCCCATCACCTCGATGGTGTCTCCCGTCCCTGTCTCGAGCACCCGGCGTTTGGCCGCGGTTACTTTGGCCGCCACGGACGGGGGCAACAGGTCCTCATCGGTCTTGCCCAGCGCATCGGCCGAGAAGAGGCCCGGGCGAGAGTTGTAGACCCAGGTGTAGCGGAGATCGCGGTCTTGATTGAACATGCCGACCCGCGACCCGCGCAGGGCCGAGCGGAATCGTGCGACCTGCTCGGCCTCGTCCCGTCGCTCCTGGCGGAGTTCGGCAACGCGGCGATCGAGCGCGGTGAGCTCCTCGGAGCGGGAGCGTCGGCTGGACTTCGATCCGGACATTAGACCATGAAAAGTAGTCGGCGCCACCCCGGCCGGAAGGCATGGCGGCGGGCCGTTCAAAGTCCCATCCCCTGGGATGCCTATGTTTTCGGGCACATTCCCTGATCGATGCCTTGCGCGGGCTGGAATAATGCCCCATTATGCGGTCGGCGTTTTGTTCGTTCCTCGATCTCAGACCCAACCCCATTCCAGGAGCCGGAGCGTGAACAAGGAAGATTTTGCCGACAAGCTGGCCAAGAAGGTCGACATCTCGAAGACCAAGGCGATGGACGTCATTGATTGCGTGTTTTCCACCAAGCCGCGTCAGGGCATCATCGCGACCGAGCTGGATGCCGGCCGGGATGTCACGATCACCGGATTTGGCACTTTCCGCACCAGGAAGATGAAGGCACGCAAGGGCCGGAATCCGCAGACCGGCAAGGAAATCATGATCAAGGCTCGGAAGACGGTGTCCTTCCGCGCTGGGAAGGGCCTGAAGGACCGCGTCAAGGAATAGACACCCGGCTCAAAGCCCTGGCCTGCCACCGCTCGTCGCAGGCCGGGGCCCCGGGCCCGGGCTCCCCGCCCGTGCCTATGGCCTCATCGCCCAAGTCCCCGGGGGTGGCCGACCCTCATGGTTGCCTCATCGATCCTTCACCCCCCCCGGCTCAACTTTAGAGCCGTGCACCCACTCTGAGGGCGTCACCGTCGTATCGATGACAGGAGGCGTGTATGTCCGAATCCGTCTCGACCCTTCCGGTCAGGGAGGTCATGACCAAAGAGCCGATGGCGGTGCATCGGGACATGACCATCGGCGAGCTGATCATCCTCTTCGATCATCACGATTACAACGGCTTTCCCGTCGTTGATGAGGAGGGAGTCCTGGGCGGCATCGTGACCAAGCTCGACCTCCTCAACTTGCTGCGCCCGGATGCCACGTTCGAGGTTCCCGACCTGGCCTCCATCTCGGACCTGCCGGTCAACCGCATCATGCGCCACGGGATCATCACGGTCGAACCGGACGACGTGATCGCCATCGTGGCCGACCTCATGGTGGAAACCCGCCTGCGGAGCATCCCCGTGGTCCAGCGACATAGTGGGAAGCCGGTGCTGGTAGGCATCGTCAGCCGTAATGATCTGCTCCGGCGCTTCTTGACCGAGGCCAGGGCGGAACCTCACCAGCGTTGAGCAGGGCGAGCTCCCACGCCCTCGACGGACACCTGAGTTCGCGCGCCCCGGAGCACTCGAGTGCACTCTCGCGACGCTTCCCGGGCCCGGCACGGCGACAATTGCCACGGCCGCTTCGCGATTCTACCTTGCCTCAACCCTCGCTAGGAGTGAGGTCATGAAACTCGATATCCGCGCACTCTCCATCGCCGGCGCCATCTTCTGGGGTGCCATGTTCTTCCTCCTCGGCCTGGCGAACCTCCTCTGGCCGCCCTACGCAGGCGCCTGGCTCGACCTGTTTGCCTCCGTCTACCCGGGCTATGAGGTAACCGCCACCTTCGGTGCCGTGATCGTGCTCACCCTGTATGCCGCGCTCGACGGAGCTATTGCGGGGGCCGTGCTCGCATGGCTGTACAACCGGGTCGCCCGGACCGGAGGGGCTTCGGCGTAACCTCGGCTGGGGTCTCCGGGTGATGCTGCGCTCAGCGGGGTGGTGTAGAAGTGCGCTGGTCCTTCTGGTCGGCCTCCTGGCAGGCGGGTGCACGCGTCAGGAGCAGGCCGCGCCCCGCCTGCTCGAGCGTTCCCAGCGGGTCACCGGGCTCGCGGATACCGCATTCGCGCGGATCATCCGCGAATTCTCGGAGCCAAGCCGGTTCTTCGATACCGATAACCTGATCTCCAACGAAGCGACCTACCTGGACGTCGCCAGCACCCTCGACTCGCTGTCTCTTCGCGGTGGCGCCTACATCGGCGTCGGACCCGATCAAAACTTTTCTTACATCGCCCGGCTTCGACCGGAGATCGCGTTTCTCCTCGATCTTCGTCGTGACAACCTCCTCGAGCTGCTGTGGTTCAAGGCCCTATTCCACTTGGCCCCCACCCGCATCGAATACCTGAGCCTGCTGTTCGGCAGGCCAGCGCCCGACGACCCGGACACCTGGGCAAGTCGGCCGGTCGAGGCGCTGTTGAGCGCCATCGAGGAAGTGCCCCCGGACCAGACCCGCCTGGCCAGAACGCGGGATCGCATCGAACGCTATCTGGCCGACCTTGGTGTGGGCCTCCGGTCCGACGATTTCGCCACCATCGCCCGCATGCACCAGACCTTCATCGATCAGGGGCCGACCCTCCGATTCACTACATTCGGCCGGCCGCCCAGGCCGTGTTATCCGACCTATTGGGACCTCCTCGTGGCGCGGGACCTCACCGGCCGGCAGGCGAGCTACCTGGCGACGGAAGAGGACTTCGGCTGGGTCCGGCGGCTCCACGAGCGCAATCTGATCATTCCAGTTGTGGGGGACTTGGCCGGGCCCTACGCGCTCAGACGCATCGGGACCTACCTTGCCGGGCACGCGCTCGACGTTTCCGCGTTCTACACGTCCAACGTCGAGTTCTACCTGGCGCAGGACGGGGTGCTGGCGCCGTACCTCGAGAACCTGGGCTCGCTGCCGCACGGTTCGGCCAGCGTCATCATTCGGAGCATCTTCGATTTTCGATTCGTTTCGCCTCCGTCGTATCCGGCCGTGCCGGGCTCATGCAGTGTGCAGAGTCTCCAGCGAATAGCGACGCTCCTGGAATTCACGGCGCGTGCCGGGGCGGTGGGCTATGGCGACCTGGTATCGCGAGATCCGATCGCGCTACGGTGACTGGCCGAGCGAGCGCGCCGGGGTGGCGCCTCGCATATTGTTGGATGACCCGGGCACCAGGCCCGGACGCTGGGGCTGCAATGGTTCATGAGCGGAGGGAGCAATGCCGGAAGAACCTGTTGGTATCGTGACGCATTTCTTCAAGGGACCGAGCGTAGCCATCATTCGCCTGGCCGAGGGGCCGTTGGCCGTCGGAGACAAGATCCGCGTCGTCGGCCACACCAGTGACTTCACCGAGACGATCACCTCGATGGAAGTCGACCATGCGAAAGTCGAGCGGGCGGCAAAGGGAGACGAAGTGGCAATCAAGGTGATCGAGCGGGCCCGTGAGCATGACCGGGTCTTGAAGATCACCGAATAGGCTGCCTCTCGCGGGCCTCACGCGCCTGCGCCGTGACCGGCTGTATCCGGTCAGGCGTCCGGCTCCTCGCCTCCCCGGCGAACGGTCTGGCCCAGCGCGCGAAACCCGAATGTCGGCGGCGTGTACGACGCCGGCAGATACTCGTCGGGGATGGCCATCCGGTTGCCGTCGCGCACCGCGGCAAAGCTGGGTGACATGATCTCGACGCCCGCGGCGTTGAAGGCGTCCTGAATGCGCTGATGGAGTTCGGAGTAGATCACGGCCATCTGGTTCGGCGCGTCGGTATACGCGTTGATCTCGTAGGTCACGTTGAAGTCGTTGAGGCTGGTCTGCAGCACGAACGGTACTGGGTCATCCAGAATCTTCTCCGTGTCCTTGGCCGCCGCGAGCAAGAGTTCGTGGACCTTCTTCCATGGCGCATCGTATCCGATAGTCACTGCCGTATGGAGAATCACTCCCCGCCGCTTGGCTGACGAACTGAAATTGATGATGTGGCTCGAGAGCACCATCGCGTTGGGGACGGTGATGTCGACGTTCTTGATGGTGCGCACCCGGGTAACGAGCAGCGTCTTGGCGACGACATCACCTATCGTGTCGGCAATCTTGACCCGGTCGCCGATTTGGAAGGGCCGCATATAGGTCATGACGACGCCCGCCACCACGTTCGCGATGGCCGACGACGACCCGAACGAGATGAGCACGCCGAGGAACACGGAGATTCCCTTGAAGGCCGCCGTGTCGGACCCGGGCATGTACGGGTAGATCATGATGGCCGCGAACACGATCACGAAGAACCGGACGATCGTGTAGGTGGGGTCGGCCCATTCGCGGTAAAACGAGCGAAACCGGATGTGGCCACGCTCGATGCCATTGAAGAAGAGGCGAATGAACTTGAGCACGTAAATGGTGACCACCACGATCACCGCGACCGTAATCAGATCCGGAATGTACGAGACGAAGGCCTGCCAGCCCCGCTGCAGTGGGTCGAGCACGGAGTTGATCAGGGCAGCCGACCACCGGCGGGTCCAGGGAAAGAACCCCAAGACCAGCGGCAGGAAGAAGTAGAGCAGCAGAATGACCGTCACGACCCGCAACACCTTGGCGACCGCGATGATCGCATCGGTCAGGCGGGTCGAGGAAATCAACTCCAGCCGCTGAATCTTGAGCGCCGGGATCCTGGTCTCACGCCACGACTCGAGCTTGGCGTAGAACGCCGGGAAGAAGCGGTTGAGGAGCTTGAACAGCGCGACCAGGGCACCGGTCGCGAGCAGGGTCCACAAGGTGCCGAGCAGCAGGCTCCGGATCGTCACGCTGCGGCCGCGTCCTTGAATGGCCTCTTGCACGCGCTGGGCGTAGACCTGGGCCACTTCGAGGCGGGGCCGGGTGGGCCCCACCGTGTCCTCCGGGAGAATTCGGAGCAGCGCTACGCTGCCGGCTCGGAGTTCGAAGGTGCTGTCGACCACGTCCACGGCGGTCGAGCGCGCGGTGGTCATCTTGGCCAGGCTATCGATGCGGCCGACGAGGGCGCTGGCGCGCGCGGCCGGCGTGAACGGGCCGAGGGTCCCGTAGAGGGTAAAGAGCGTGTCGCCCCGGATCACCACGGGCGCGCCCGCGGCCTGGGTCGTGTCGGCGGCGGGAGACGGAGCGGTGTCGGGGGCCTGCCCGAGCGCGGGGCCAGCCGTGCTAAGCGTGAAGGCGAGAGCCAGGCCGGCCCACCGCGCCTGCCGGAGCTTTCGGTGCCATTCAACAGACGAACGCGTGATCATCGTAGATCCTGAGAAGTGGAGCCCCACCGGGGGCCCAGCGAACGGGGAATATATCAGGCCGCAAGCCGGTCCGTCGCCCGGAAGGCGCGGTCGCGCTGCCCGGCCTAGGCGGTGCCTGGGCCGTTGCTGACGCGGACCTGGAGCGGGGGCATACCCACCAGCTCGAGACTCGACGACGCGAGGCCCACCTGTCCGCCGGCGGCCGCCAGTTCATCGAGCAGCCGAGTGGAGATCCTGTCCTTGGTGATGCGCCGGCGGCGGTAATTGACCACATAGCGGGCGGTAAACTCGAGCCAGTTTTCCGATGCCACCATCGTGATCATCGGCTCCACCTGCGCCTCCTCGATCCGGTACTTCCGGACCATTTGCTCCCACGACTCCTTGGCGAAGGCGGCATACTTGCCGACTTCAGCCTGGAGGACTCGGGTCAGAATCTCCCACGCCAGGTGGTGATCGCTGCCATGTCGGATGGCGATGGTGAACTCATCCCAGAGAAACGGGAAGTCCGCCGAATAGTTGAAGACAGGTTCTTTGAAGACGAAACTATTGGCGATGCGAACGATGCGACCATTGTAAAGATCGCCCTTCACCCAGTCGCCGGTCTCCATGAGCGTGGTGCGGAACATACCGATGTCGATCACGTCGCCGCGGATGCCGCCGAGCAGAATGCGATCGCCAACCCGGAAGAACTGTCCGAGTGAAATGGCAACCCAGCCCGCAATGCTGGCGATGACTTCCTGGAGCGCGAAGGCAATCCCGGCTCCGGCCACACCGAACGCCACGGTGAGGGTGCCGAGTTGTTGGCTGAAGATCGCCGCGATCATCAACAACGCCATGACATAGCCGGCGAAGGTCACGACCTTCCGGCTGCTGTAGCGCATGTCGGCGTCGGGTATCAGGCGCCGTAGCCAGCGATTGATGAGGCGCACGATGAGGCCCACGATCAGCACCGCGATCAGCGAGGCCGCGGCCTTCCGGATTATCGGATTGGCGAGCCAGGGTGCCAGGAATTCCTGCATGGTGGTGGCGCTTAGCCTTTCCGTTGCCGAGGCGGGGTCACGTGCGCGGCTTGGAAGCTCTCCACTGCCTCCCGAGTCGGCAAGGAGGGCTGGGCGCCGAGCCGCGTGGTCGCAAGCGCGCCGGCAAGGGCTGCGAAACGCACCGCATCGGGCATGGGCTGGCCCGTCGCGAGCGCCACGGCCAGCGCTCCGTTGAACGCGTCCCCAGCTGCCGTCGTATCGACGGCCTCCACCGCCGGTCCCGCGACGAGTTCCGACCCTGCTCGACTCGCCCAGAGCGCACCGTCGGCGCCGAGGGTGATGACGACAGTGGTGGCGCCCGTGCCGAGCAGGGCGGTTGCCGCTGCTTCGGCGGCACGGGCATCGCGCACGGCCACACCCGAGAGCAGGGCCGCTTCACCCCGGTTCGGCGTGAGCACGGTGACCCGTTCCAGGAGCTCGCGGTCGAGCGCCTGGGCGGGCGCCGGGTTCAGTATCACCGGGACCCTCGCCGCCTGGGCTAGCCGGGCTGCGTGGCCCACCGCCTCCAGCGGGGTCTCGAGCTGGAGCAGCAGGACATCCGCATCGGCGATGGCGCCTCGGGCACGCTCCACATCGTCGGTGCTCAAGAGGCCGTTGCTGCCCGGCGCCACCGCGATGGCGTTCTCCCCGCGCTCGTCGACCATGATGAGTGCCACCCCCGACGCGGCCTCCGCGTCGCGCGCGACGAATCCGGTGTGGATTCCTTCTGTGGTGAGCCCTGCCACGGCGGCATCGCCGAACCCGTCCATGCCGATTCGCGCGACAAAGGTCACGTCGGCCCCGAGGCGGGCAGCGGCCACCGCTTGATTGGCGCCCTTTCCGCCCAGAGCCGGAATGAACGTGCCGCCCAACACCGTCTCGCCGGGTCGCGGAATGGTCTGGGCCTTGATCACCAGATCGGTATTGGAGCTTCCGACGACCACCACGCGCGGGCCCCGGCTCATGGCCGGAGCGCCGAAGAGAGCAGCGCTTTCCATGCGGGGATG
>DATHRW010000355.1:0-1746 GCA_035464955.1 Gemmatimonadales bacterium | reverse complement strand
ATCGGGCGACCGATGCCGTGCTCCCTTCAAGGGCGTCGCGTGTCGAGGAGGGCCGCCGCCACCGGGCAGCGGCCCTCGGGGGCATACTGGCACCCAGCGACGGGTCCGCACTCTGTGACCGCGGTTCGCGGCACGATTTCCTACGGATCAGTGGAACTTGTCGCTACCGCGTACTGCAAGTGACCGCCATCTCGGCTGGTAAGCGGCCAGTAATCGAGGCGGAGTAGCGTCCTACATCGGAGCCGGGGTGCAGTGATCGCCGGGGATCGCAGGATCGGACGGTGCGGGCGGCCCCGGCTGCCGATGCTTGGAGAATGGCTGCCATCACATACGAGCAGAACCAGTAGCGACTGGTCGTCAAGGCCACCGCCGCGAGCCGAGGCAACGCGACTACGATCCAGGGGTGACCCCTGAGCGCACCAACCGTCCGGCTCCGCCCTCGTCTGCCCATGCACTCGCCGCCGCTTGGGCTGAGGCCGCATCTCACCTCCCGCCGGAGTGGGCCATCTCCTACCTGCACGGCGAGAGCACCTTCGGCGACGATCAGCCGTTCTGGATCGCCTGTGCGGCCGGTCCGGACCTCGGTGGAGACTATGCTGAAGGCATCGGCCCAACGCCCGAGGCGGCCCTGCAAGAACTAGCTCGCGAGCTCCGTCGACTGTTCTAGACGGTCGGGAAGGTGCGTCGGGATAGCGGCGGCTTCCGTATGCTCGGCTCCAGCACCCGAGCGAGAATCACGTGGCCGAGACAGCCATGTAGCCCTCGGTCACTTCGTCCTTATGCGCCGCAAAGGCCGCCAGCACTTCGCCTTTCTCCTGCTCGGGGACACCAACCGTGTCCAGCGTCCGCCCTAGCTCCGCCGCGACCTCGTCGAATTCGTCAGGCGAAATTTGAAGGTCGCGATGTGCCTCCTCCAACCCCACGGGGGTGTCTCCCGGTCTTGTCGCCGTGTACTCGAACGGTCCACCGGCAACGTTGCACACCCACAGGGTTCGCATGAACTTGAGGCCCGGCAGTCGTTCCGGCTGCTCGACGCTCCATCGGCGGAGATGCGGATTGTCCGAGAGCTTGCCGACCATGGCGTTCTCGATGACCGCGTCGCTGAAGTGGTCAATAACGGCCGCGATGGCAAACACGCCTCCCAGCCGCTCGTACAGACTCTTATCGCCCATCGTCGCCTCCCAAGCTGGACGGCGCGATGTGCGCCGCTGAACCACTAGACGGGTCCCGTTACAACCCGCCTGGACAGCAGTAACCCGGCAGGAAGCGAATCGGAGTAGCGTCCGAGCCATCGGAGCCGGGGTGACGTTGACGGCCGTTGATCGCAAGATCGAACGGTGCCCGCGGCCCGGCTTCCGTATGCTCATTGCGTGACCTTCGGCCGCCTGAATTCCCCGCTGCGCCCCTGGCACGTCCTGCTCGGGGTTTTCCTGCTCGGGGTGCTGAACGTGTCATTCGGGGTAGCCCAGCGCCCCGCCCCGGCATACCAATACCCGGACCGTCGAGCATCGGGCGGGGCTCATCGGATGCGACCTGTAGCTCGGTGCTGGTAGCAACGGCGGTCGGGAAGGTGCGTTGGGGATAGCGGCGGCCCTCTTCGTCTGGTCAAACGCGGCGCGGCGGCGTATAAGCAACGCCATCAGCGGGGGGCGATGACGCGCGGACCACATCCATGGCCGCCGGGCCCGCGTCGAGCTACTGGCGAACCCGACCCGCCGGGAGTCGAGGTGCCCAGCGATGCGCTTT
>DATHRW010000354.1:0-8065 GCA_035464955.1 Gemmatimonadales bacterium | reverse complement strand
TTCGATTTCGACGATGCGCTCGAGCCCGCCCCACCCCAACAGGCACGGCACGCCACAGTAGACTCCCTTGATGCCGTATTCCCCGTCGAGCCACGCGGCGCATGGCAACAGCCGCTTCTTGTCCAGGACGATCGCCTCGACCATCTGCACCGCGGCCGCACTCGGCGCATAGTAGGCCGATCCGGTCTTGAGATGCCCCACGATCTCGGCTCCGCCACCACGGGTCCGCTCGACGATCTTGTCGAGGGTCGCGCGGTCGATGAGCTGGGTCACCGGAATGCCGGAGACCGTCGTGTAAGAAATGAGCGGTACCATCGTGTCGCCGTGGCCACCCAGCACCATCGCCTGGATGTCCTCGACCGAGACCCCGATGGCATCGGCAAGAAACGTGCGATAGCGCGCGGTATCGAGCACACCGGCCATCCCCATCACCCGCTCGCGCGGGAAGCCCGTCGCCTGCTTGGTGACTGCACACATCACGTCGAGCGGGTTCGACACCACGACGACGACGGCCTTGGGCGCCGCCTGCTTGATCTCCTGCGCCACCGACCGCACGATTCCGGCGTTGGTCTTGACGAGGTCATCCCGGCTCATTCCCGGCTTCCGGGCGATGCCGGCCGTCACCACGAAGAGCTCCGCACCCGCGGCTTCCGCGTACGAGTTGGTGCCGACCATCCTGCCGTCGAAACCCTCGATCGGTCCGGCCTGCCACTGGTCGAGCGCTTTGCCTTGGGGAATTCCTTCGAGGACATCGATCATCACGACGCTACGCGCCAGATTCTTTTCGACCAGCCGCTGTGCGGTGGTGGCACCGACGTGGCCGGCACCCACGACTGCGATCTTGTCCATCATTGCAGGCCCGCTTTCATATTTTCGGAAGGGGGGTGGATCGGTGCGGGTGCAGACAATGTAAACGGTTCAGGGCCGGGCAGCTAGCGGGCCCATAGGCCGCTAGCTCACGTCATGGTGTGTCTGTGGCACTGGCGGATCGCTTCATACAACACGATCGCGACCGCCGTCGCCAGATTGAGGCTCCGGACCTGCGTAGTCATCGGAATGCGGTAGCAACGCTCCGGGTGCTTTTCCAAGATCCGCGCCGGCATGCCGTCGGTCTCGTTCCCAAAGACGAGGCAGCTGTTGGGACGGAACGGCGCGGACCAGAACGGGTGTTCGGCCTTGGAGGTGAAGTAGAAACACCGCTCCCGATCCATTGCCTCCCGAAAGGCGCGCCAATGGGGATGGACCCAGAGATCCACCGCGTCCCAATAATCCAGGCCGGCCCGGCGCATCTCCCGGTCGTCCAGCGAGAAGCCCAGCGGCTCGATCAGGTGCAGGGCGCTGTCGGTCGCCGCGGTGAGCCGGGCGATGTTGCCTGTGTTGGGCGGGATGAGCGGTTCGATCAGAGCCACGTTCAGTGTCACGGATCACCCTCCACGGGTATGCATCTCGCGGAGCGGGTGGAGCCGGAGCGCTTCGACCGGGTAGAGTGCCCCGCGATCGGCCAGGCCCAGGCGAGCCTCCGCGCCCCGATCGGTTCGCGTCCGCCACGCCCTGACGACCAGGTCGCGGAGCTCCGCGTCCGACGCCCCTCCACGCACCGCGTCCCTCAGATCGACTCCTGACTCGGCATACAAGCAGAGGAACCACGTTCCGTCCGCGGTGAGACGGCTGCGATCACATTGGCCGCAAAAAGGCGCCGTGGTCGACGCCACGATGCCGAACCGGCTGCCATCCGACAAGGTGAATTGCTCGGCCGGCGCCCTTGGATCGCCGGGCAGCGGGGTGACGGGACCGAGTGCGCGGCCGATCACATCGAGTATCTCCCTTCGCGATACCACCTGATCGATTGACCAGCGCGTGGCGCCGCCGACATCCATGTATTCAATGAAACGGACCTCGAGCCCGTTTGCCTTCCCGAACGCGAGTAGCTCCGCCACTTCGTCCAGATTGTAGTCGCGAATGATCACCGCATTCACTTTGATGGTTGGGTATCCGGCTTCGCGCGCGGCGGCGATGCCTCGCATGATATCGTCGTGGCGCTCAGTGCGGGCAAACTCGCGTAGCCGCTCGGGCCGCAGGGTGTCCAGGCTGATGGTCACGCGGTCCAGGCCGGCCTCCCGCATTGGCCGCGCCCAACGCGCGAGCAAGACCCCGTTGGTGGTCAAGGCGAGGTCACGAATTCCCGGAACGCGCCGAATCCGTCCGATCAAGGAGGGGAGGTCATGGCGCAACAGCGGCTCGCCCCCGGTGAGCCGAATCTTGTCGACGCCGATCAAGGCAAACACCCTGACCAACCGCTCGATTTCTTCGAAGGACAAGAGCGAGGTTCGCGGCAACCATACGTAGCTGTCCTCCGGCATACAGTAACGGCACCGCATGTTGCAACGATCGGTCACCGACACGCGAAGACTTCCCATCGGCCGGTCGTGGCGATCCGTCGGACGCAGCGGTGTACCCATCATGCGGCCCCGTCCGGTGGGACGTTACCGGCTCCGCCGCCCCCGGCCGGCTCCACCCACACCCTGCTTCCGTCGGCGAAATGTTCCCGCTTCCACACCGGCACGCGACGCTTCAGCTCCTCGATCACGTAGCGGCATGCGTCGAATGCCTGTGCCCGATGCGCTGCGGCCGCAGCCACCATGACCGCCGCATCGCCGACTTCGAGCGTGCCCAGGCGATGCTCGACCGCCACCCGGACCGGCCAGCGCTCCGCAGCCTCGACTACGATCCGTCGGCACTCCGCCTCAGCCATCGCGTCATACGCGGAATACTCGAGCCGCACGACCGAGCGGCCATCATGGTGGTTGCGCACCACTCCGATGAAGGTCGCGACTCCACCCCGCTCCGGGGACAGGACCTCGGCGACCAGTCGATCGAGCCGGAGCCGCTCCGTGGTAAGGTGCGGCACGCTATCCCCCCGCCAGAGGAGGCAGGAGGGCCACCTCATCGCCGTCCTCCACCGCTGCCTCGGGGGTGGCATGGACGCGATTGACCGCGAAGGCGAGTGGAGGAATGGAAGGAGCGGGACTTGGCAGCGTGGCGAGCACGGCGTGAAACACATCTTGTGCTGTTGCCGGCCGCGGCAGCCGGACCGACAGGCTGCTCGCGCCGAGTAACTCGACGAGCTGGCCAAAGACCAGGACTTCGACCTGTATCGTACTTGCCGCAGGCACCGGCGCTGGAGGGTCTAGTTTCGCTCGCATAGTGAAGGAGCAATCTAGGGTGGAAAGCA
Source organism: Gemmatimonadales bacterium (assembly GCA_035464955.1). Lineage (GTDB taxonomy): Bacteria > Gemmatimonadota > Gemmatimonadetes > Gemmatimonadales > GWC2-71-9 > JABDII01. The sequence continues at coordinate 4,833 of DATHRW010000354.1, read as the reverse complement.
CCGGGGCCGCACCCCATGCGCGGCCCCGAGTCTGACAAAGAATCTGCTGATATGCCCCGCTACATCGAGTCTCCGGACGAGCCCAGACCTGGCGACGTACCGCCGGCCGGTCCTTCGTACTCTGCCACGAGGGTCCGGAGTTCCTTGCTCGGCTTGAAAACCGGAACCGGACGGGCCGCCACTTGCACCGGCTCACCGGTCCGTGGGTTTCTCGCCATCCGGGTCTTCCGGCGCCTGATCTTGAAGGTCCCAAACCCCCGAACCTCAATGTTTTGCTGGGTGCGCAGGGCTTCTTTGACAGCGTCCAAAAACGCGTCCACCACCCGGGCGCAGTCCTTCTTCGATATCATGGGCCCCGAGGTTCGGGCAATCGAGGCGGTGACGTATTCGACGAGATCAGCCTTGGTCATTCGTCCCCCAGGGAACCCCAGCGAGTCGCAGCTCGACCTTCTCTGGGCCAGAGGATACGAGCTTACCTATTGACTGTCAAGGGGTTGGGGGATTCGGGCTCAATGGCGGGGCCCCGATGAGGTCGAGGAATTCCCCAAAATGAGGGTAGGCGTCGTGGGGTCCGGGCGCGGCCTCGGGGTGGTATTGCACCGAAAAGACGGGCAAAACTCGGTGTCGCAGGCCCTCGACGGTCCCATCATTGAGGTTCACGTGGCTCACCTCAAGTTCTGGCGCGCCAGCAACTTCGAGGTCGTTGCCCACAACCGTGAAACCATGATTTTGCGTCGTGATGAGCACTCGCTCGGTCCGGCAGTCGCGCACCGGGTGGTTACCCCCACGATGACCGTAGGGCATCTTCGAGGTGCTCCCGCCAAACGAGAGCGCCAAGAGCTGGTGCCCCAAGCAGATACCAAAAGTCGGCAATCCGGAGCGCGCCAGGGTCCGGATGGTTGCCAACGCGTAGCCGACGGCGGCGGGGTCTCCGGGACCGTTGGACAGGAACAGACCGTCTGGCCGGAAGCCACGCACTTCCTCAGGCGAGGTCCTCGCCGGGACGACGGTCACGCGGCACCCCCGAGCCCGGAGCTGCCGAATGATGCTGCGCTTGATTCCGAAGTCGAACGCCACCACGTGCGGCCCCTCTTGACCTTCCGTCCAGGGTTGCGCCACGGTGGCGCGCGACGCGAGGTCGAGCCCAACCATCGAAGGCCACGCGTCGAGCTCGGCCGACAGGTCGGGCGTTGGCGCCCTGCCCTCTGCCAGTACCCCCCGCATCGCGCCGCGTTCCCGTATGTGGCGCGTGAGCCTTCTGGTATCGACCCCTTCCACCACCGGGATGCCGTACTCGGAGAGCCACGCGCCGAGCGACTCGGTGGCGCGCCAGTTCGAGGGATGGCGCGAAAGTTCCCGGACCACCACACCAGCGACTTGCGGGCGGTCCGATTCCATGTCGGCCCTGGTCACGCCGTAGTTCCCGATCATCGGGGCCGTCATGACGAGAATCTGGTCGAGGTAACTCGGATCGGTGAATGCTTCCTGATACCCGGTGAGATTGGTCGTGAAGACCACTTCGCCGAACGATGCCCGCATGGAGGCAGGCGCGGTTCCGGAAAACAGTGTGCCGTCTTCCAACAAGACGAAAGCGGGGCGATCGGTCATGCGATCGCCCCGCCGTGCCGGATCGTCCGAGCGCCGAGGCTCACGGGCTGGGCGCGGGCTCGGCCTGCGCGGGTTGGCTGCCCGCAGGGGTTTCGCCCAGTCCGGGTATCGGCACTTGCCCTTGGGTCCCTTGCTGAGCCGGTGCCTCGACAGGCGCGGGTGCGGTGCGCAAGAGATCCTGAACTTCGCTGCCGCTCGCTGCACGGTTCGAGCTCAAGAGGGTCAGAATCAGCGAGAAGAAGAGGAACAGCCCGCCCGACACCCAGGTGGTCTTGGTGAGCCAGTTGACGGCGTGGCGCCCGCCGAGCACTGAATCCGTCCCGCCCGCGCCGCCAAGCGACGCCAGCCCGCCGCCTTGGCCGGCCTGGAGCAGCACGACCACCGCGAGGACAATGGCATCAATGATGATGAGAACGAGAATGAAGTGAAACATGGCTCCGTCAGCGCTTTCCTGGGCGGGGAAGACTAACGATGTGGCCGACCCCGGTCAACGGACTACGCCCGGTCCATGACGAGAGCGACCAGCTTGGCCCACTCGGCGGGCTCGAGGCTGGCCCCGCCAACCAACACGCCATCCAGCTCCGGCTCAGCCAGGAGGGCTTGGACGTTCTTCGTCTTCACGCTCCCGCCGTACAGCACTCGGATGCGCTCGCGCGCTCCTCGCAGCTCCAGTTGCTGCCGGATGTGGTGATGCACCAGTGCGGCATCGGCGGGCGTTGCGTTCTTCCCAGTCCCAATGGCCCAGACCGGTTCGTACGCGATGATGACCCGCCCCAATTCCTTTGGGCCGAGGTCAGCCAAGCCGGCTTGGAGCTGCCGCTGCACCACGGCCTTGGTTTGGCCGGCTTCGCGCTCGTCCAACCGTTCGCCCACGCACAAGACGGGAATGAGTCCACCGGCGATGGACGCTCGGACCTTCCGTCCGGTTTCCTGGTCCGTTTCCCCGAACACGTGCCGGCGTTCGGAGTGCCCTACCAATGTCGCGGTGGCACCAGCGGCCACAGCCAGCGGGACGGACGTGGCACCCGTGTAGGCGCCGGACGGCTCCCAGTGGATGTCCTGCGCGCCAACCCGGATGTCCGGGCGACCCCGAAACGCGTCGGCCGCGGCGGCAAGCGACACCGCGGGTGGGAAAAACCAGATGTTCCGCCCTTTGACGACAGGCACGGCGGCGAGGAACTCCTTGGCGTAGGTGCGCGTCTCGGCGGGGCCGAGGTTCATCTTCCAGTTTGCGGCGTACAGCAGTTCCGGCATTTCAGCCTCCACACGGTGACCGTTCAGGCATCGTCCAATGCCTGAACGCCCGGCAGCTCCTTGCCTTCGAGAAATTCGAGCGAGGCGCCCCCACCGGTTGAGACATGCGTCATCTGTTCCGAGAGCCCGGCCGCGGCGACGGCAGCCGCGGAGTCGCCACCGCCGACAATCGTGACGACCCCGCGGGCCGTCGCCGCGGCCATGGCTTTGGCAACCCCAAGCGTCCCGCGGTCGAACGGCTCGGTCTCGAACACGCCCATCGGACCGTTCCAAAGCACCGTTTTGGCGGCGCCAATGGTCTGGCCGTAGCTCTCGATGGTCGCGCTGTCGATATCGTACATCCCCCACCCCGGAGGGATGGCGTCGCGGGTAACCTCGCGGGTCGCAATCCCCGGTTCGAGCCGCTCGGCGATCACCGCCCCGCTGGGAAGCACCAGCTTGCCGTCCGCCATAGACAGGAGGTCGCGGGCCATCGGGATGCGGTCGGATTCGACTAGCGAGGTTCCGACTTCCAGTCCCATGGCCCGGAAAAAGGTGCACGCCATCGCTCCGCCGATGAGGATGTGATCCACCTTGGGGAGCAAGGCGCCAATCAGATCGATCTTGCCGGAGATCTTGGCGCCGCCGAGAATGGCCACAAACGGCCTGGCCGGCTGTTCGAGCGCCGCACCGAGGTAGCGGAGCTCCCGTTCCATGAGAAATCCGGTAACGGCGGGTTTGAGCACCTGAGCCACGCCAACCGTGGTTGCATGGGCGCGGTGTGCGGCGCCGAAGGCATCGTTGATGAAGATGTCACCGAGGGCGGCGAACATGCGGGCGGTGTCGGGATCGTTCTTCTCCTCGCCGGGAAGGAACCGCGTGTTTTCCACCACGGCGACGCCGCCTCGCGGAAGCCTGGCCGTGGCCCGCGCCGCCTCGGGTGCCGCGGGGTCTTCGATGAACGTGACCGGCTCGCCGAGCAGCCGCTCCAGTTCGCCGACCACCGGTTGCAGCGTGTACGCCGGGTCTTTCTTGCCCTTGGGCCGCCCCAGGTGCGACAGAAGCACCACCCGCGCCCCCCGCTCCTTGAGGTACCGAATGGTCGGGAGCGCCGCTCGGATCCGGGTGGCGTCGGTGACCGCACCGTCTTCAATGGGACAATTGAAGTCGACCCGCACCAGCGCCCGCGTCCCGGCGAGCGTCTCGTGGCCCAGCGCAGACAGGCTGCGCTTCACAGCTGCCGGCCGATGTGGCGGATGAGATCGACGCACCGGGCGGAGTATCCCATCTCGTTGTCGTACCACGACGAGACGTGGACCATGCTTCCCATCACGGTCGTCAGCTCGGCATCCACCGTACTCGAGTAGAGGTTGCCGATGTAATCCGTCGACACCAGCGGCTCGTCACTGACGGCCAGGACGCCCTTGAGCGCGCCGCCTGCCGCCGCCCGAAAGGCGGCGTTGACTTCATCCGCCGTGGTGGGGTGCTCGACCGTGCACGTCAGCTCGACAATCGACACGTTGGCGGTTGGCACCCGCAAGGCGACGCCGTCGAGCTTTCCCTTCAGCTCCGGGATGACCAGGGCCGTTGCCCGGGCCGCGCCCGTCGAGGTGGGAATGATGGAGAGGGCAGCCGCCCGCGCACGCCGCAAGTCCTTGTGCGGCAAATCGAGAATCCGCTGATCGTTGGTGTAGGAATGCACGGTGGTCATGAATCCCTGCACGAATCCGAATTGCGATCGGAGCACATGCACCACCGGAACGAGACAGTTGGTGGTACAGCTGGCATTGGAAATGATGTGATGCGCCTTCGGATCGTACGCGGTGTGGTTGACTCCCACCACGATGGTAATGTCCTCTCCCTTCGCGGGAGCGGAGATGACGACCTTCTTCGCCCCGGCTTTGAGATGCTTGCCTGCCCCCTCACGATCTCGAAAAATGCCGGTGGCCTCGAGCACCATGTCCACGCCAAGCGCCTTCCATGGCAGGCTCG
>DATHRW010000353.1:0-3523 GCA_035464955.1 Gemmatimonadales bacterium | reverse complement strand
GGAGCATGACTGGGTCGTGGTGGCTTGTCACGGCATGCCGGGCGGGAGATTGATTACGACAACACCCCGCTCGCCAGGGGGGAACGGGGTGGTGTTGGAATTCCGGAAGCGGGGCTGACGGGACTCGAACCCGCGACCTCCGCAGTGACAGTGCGGCACTCTAACCAAACTGAGCTACAGCCCCCGGTCTCGAGCACCGCAATATAGAGAGCAGCTTCCTCCTGAGGAAGGCCTCAACGGCAGTACGCCGTGATCATGGACGCGACCCGCGGCTTGTACTGACGTAAGTACCCCTCGTACACGCCCGCCTGCTGCGGATTGGTCGCTCGACCCAGCGCGAGGGCAACCTCGGATTCCTTCATCAATGCATCCATCTGCCGGGCGCGGTCGCACGACTTTTCTTGCTCCGCCAGCGGATCGAGCTTCGGCACCTGCAGGAATGTCGCGATCCCGAGCACGTAGTTGGCGGTTGTGGCAAGCTGCGCGTTGGATGACCCCGTGAGCGTGATGGCCTTCCGCGTGATCGCCGCCGCCCCCTCCAGGTCCTGCGGCTCCTGCAGAAGTGGCAAGGCGCCGTTCGTCAGGATGACGGCCGCACTTTGCTTCGCCTGGTCGTCCTCGCTACCCAGCACAAAATCGATCAGCGGCATCGCATCAGGTGCTCGACGCCCATCGGCGAATACCTTCATCACTGTCAAGGCCGTCGGGATGCTGGCCGGGTCGATCTCGAGCAAGCGGGAGGTGACGGCGAGCGCGCTATCGAGCTCCCCAACCAGCCCGTAGCCCTTCGCCAGGAAGCCCAGCAGGTTGATGTTCGTGGGATACTTGTCGACTCCGATCCGGGCCCACTTGAGCAGGCGCGCCGTATCCGGCTGCTCGTCGGCGAAGACCATGACCTTGAGGAAGTACAGAGAATCGGCCTTGGTCGAGTCATTCTCGTAGACCTGTTCGAGCGCGTCAATCGCGCCGCCGAAGTTCCCGGACACGGCGTAGGCATTGCTGAGGAGGTCCCAGAGGTCGGCATTGGTCGGATCGAGCTCCAGGCCGTTCTTGGCGATATCGACCGCCGCGTCAGGTTGACCGTACTGATTGAACAGACGAATCGCGGTTTCCCGGAGCTGCTGGTTGGTCGGCGCGATCAGGAGCATTTGCTGGAAGGCTTCGATGACCTTGGCGCTATCACCCAAGGCTTCGTACTGGGTGGCGAGGTCGGTCCACGCCGGCAGGCTCTGCGGATCTCCTTCAACCGCCTTGTCAAGCAGGGCGATCGTGGTGCTGGCGCTCTCCTTCTTGGCGATGGAGATCTGCGCCAGACAATAATTGGCAAGGCCGTGGTTTGGCACGCGCCGAATAGCCTTTTCGGCCGCGGCCGCGGCTTTGTCGGGCTTGTCGGCCATCTGGTCGATGCAGTCCTTGGCATCCTCGTACGCCCGAATCCCTTCGCGCAGGAGTTCAGCCGTCGCTTCACCCATGGCCTTGAAGGTCTGCCCGGGTTCGCGCGAGACCGACACCACCAGGCCCGCCTTGTCGTTGACACCGGCCAAACGCGCGGTCAGCGAATAGTTGCCCCCGCCTCGGTGCGCCATAGCGGAGCTGATGAAGGTCCAGGCGCGCAACTCGTTCGCAAACCGCCGGGCGACCGGCGCGGCGAGAATCGCGTCCGGTGGGTAGCCCCACGTCGCGAGCGCCTCATTCATCTGGTCCCGGCCCACGATGCGGAATTTGTTGCCGACTACCCGGTCCAGCCGTTCCCGGAGCCCGGTGCCGGCTTCAACCGCGGAGGCCGAGTCTTCGGAAGTGAAGACGTACGGATTCGCCACTAGGAGTTTCGGAGCCGCCTGCGAGGGCGACGCACGACCGGCCCCAGCCGGAATCTGGCCGGCGGCGGGAGTCGCCATCGCACCGGCGAGTACGGCCAAGACGAGTGAGCGGATCACGTGCATTGCCAATTGGCCTCCAGCAAGAAACGCGGGCCACCGGCCCTGGAATATGCTCGCCCGAGGGAGAGCGGTAGCAGCCTAATGGGCGAAGAGGGATTCGAACCCCCGACTTCCTGCGTGTAAAGCAGGCGCTCTGAACCAGCTGAGCTATTCGCCCAACAACCCAGCTCTGGCGCCCGACGAATACGCCCTAGAGCGCAATGCCCAAGGGAAAGAGCACGCAATACCCGAGCACCAGGAACACCGCTGCCGCGCTTGCCTCTCCTCGCACCAGGAGTCCGTACCCAACCCCTAATGATAGCAGTGCCGCGCCGAGGAGGAAAACGTTCCGGCGCGCGAGAGGGCCGCGCTCACGGGTGGCGGGCGATTGCGAAGTGGGCATAATCGTTCACGATACCCCCCTGGTCGGGATCGGTCAACCTGGCGACGGCCACCTGCCGGCCGCGTTCCCGATCCCACCGTTACGCGTGGTTCAGCCATCTCACACCCCTCAAAGGCAACAGACGTGCCAGCCCGGAAAAGAGGCACATCCGCTTGTCCCCCCTCGACTTGAACGGCAATCTCAGGGCGGGTCCCGATCGCAATGTCACCTATCATGGACAGAAGGTGCTTCGATCTGGGCTAGAACGCTGCGGATTCCTCCTCTTCCGGTATGACCCACCCGTCGTCCAAGGCCCGGCGGCGCGGAAGGTCACGGCGGCGGCGAAGGAAATGCGCCACCAGGACCAGCCCGCCCAACAGGGTCCAAAGCCCGCCGGCCGCGAGCCAGGTGAGCAGATTGTAGCGCCGCCGGATCGCGTGGCTCCACCGCACCTCGAACTGATCCACCGTGAGCCCAACCGTGCTTCGAACCGCGCTATCGAAACCCACGCCGCCCTTGAGCTCCTGAAACAGGGGCGCAAGCTGCCCACCGCGGGTTCGCTGGGCCAGATCGATCACAGCCGTCGCCGCGAGCGCGTAGGCTGTCTCCGCAGTCGTCGGGGGTCCGCGCAGGGCTCGATCCAGCTGATCGAAATCAGGAATGCGCCCCCGGAGCACCGCCAGATTCACGTTCAGCTGTTGCAACCGGTCGAACTCGCCAGCCGCCCAGGCCGCGTACCCTTCGTCAAACCACAGCGGAAGCCGGGAACGTACCGCGTCGTGGAGGGCGAGGTGGGCGAGTTCATGGCGCAGGACGGTGAATGCACTCGAACCCCGCGACCGCACCATGATCGTTCGCGCGGCAGGATACGCGAGCCCGGCCGTCCAGCGGGGAAGCCGGCGGCGCGACAACGAGTCGAGATCGCGGCCGGGCGCGAGGACGATGAGCCGAAGCGGCCCGGGCGATTGCCGTCCGAGGCCCGGCCATACCACCGGCCGGCTCGCGACCTCGGCGAGCGCGAGGGCGAGATCCATCTCCTCGGGCCACGCCACCGCCGTGACCTGCCCGACCTGGACGGCGCTCGGCTGTTGTTGATGGACCGCGGCGGCGAGGACGAGACCTAGGAGGAAGGCGTGCGAGGGACATCACCTCCCGCTCGGACGAGATCGAGCATGTCCTGACACCGCTTCCCCCATGGATTGAACTTGTTGGTGGCGACGCC
>DATHRW010000352.1:0-9318 GCA_035464955.1 Gemmatimonadales bacterium | reverse complement strand
CAACTCGAACCCCAGCCCCTCCGGATAGGTATAGACCCGGCGTGGCATACCGTTCAGGCCGAGGACGTGCATGGGGAAAAAGGTGAGGTTCATGCCGATGAACGTGAGCCAAAAATGGAGTTTGCCCAATCCTTCGCCCAGTACGCGCCCGAACATCTTTGGAAACCAGTAGTACGCGCCACCGAGCAACGCGAGGACCGAGCCGCCGAAGAGCACGTAATGAAAGTGCGCGACGACAAAATACGTATCGGTTTGCTGCAGGTCGGCGGGCGGAACCGAGTGCATGATGCCGGAGAGCCCTCCGATGATGAACATGGCGATGAAGCCAAGCGCGAAGTACATCGGGGTCTTCAATCGGAGAGAGCCGCCCCATACCGTGCCGATCCAGTTGAAGATTTTCACCCCGGTGGGAATGGCGATGAGCATCGTCGCAAGGCCGAACACGGTGTCGGCGACCGGCCCCATGCCCGTCGCGAACATGTGGTGACTCCACACGCCGAAGCCGAGGAACGCAATGAGCGCCCCGGAAAAGACCATCGCCGCGTAGCCGAACAGCGGTTTCCGCGAAAACACCGGCAGAATTTCCGAGATGATCCCAAAGGCCGGCAGGATGAGGATATAGACCTCCGGGTGCCCGAAGATCCAGAACAAATGCTGCCAGAGCACCGGATCGCCGCCGCCCGCCGGAATGAAGAAGCTGGTGCCGAAGAACCGGTCGATCATCAAGAGGATCAACGCCACCGTGATGACCGGGAACGCTAGTAGGAGCAAGACCTGCGTGATGAGGCTCATCCACACGAACATCGGCATGCGCATCATGCGCATGCCGTGACAGCGGAGATTGACGATCGTGACGAAGAAATTGACCGCCGCCGCCAGCGAGGCCACGCCCAAGATCTGGAGCCCGATCACCCAGAAGTCGACGTTCAGCCCGGGGCTGAACTGCTTCGACGTGAGATTGGCATACCCGAACCACCCGGCATTCGGCGCGGCGTTCAGCAGGAAACTCGAGTTCAAGAGCAGACCGCCCAACAAGAACACCCAGTAGCTGAACGCGTTGAGCCGGGGAAAGGCGACGTCCCGTGCACCAATCTGGAGCGGGATCATAAAGTTGAAGAACATGGCCGACAACGGCATCACCCCGAGAAAAATCATCGTGGTGCCGTGCATCGTGAACAGCTGGTTGTACACGTCGGGCGACACGAACGTGTTGTCGGGGGCGCCGAGCTGCCAGCGCATGAGGAGGGCCTCGAGGCCGCCCAGGAGGAAGAAGAAAAAGGCCGTCACCCCATAGAGGATCCCGATCCGTTTGTGATCGACGGTCGTGATCCAGCTCCATACGCCCGTCGCGAGCGCATGCGCGCCGGAGCGTGGATGAGGCTGTTCTACTGCCGTGGTCGCCATGCCGACTCCGTCAACCGCAAGGTCGAATCACACATTAGGGTGTTGCCGCGAGCGCGGGCGGCAACGTCGCCACCCGCTGGGTTCGGAGATACGCCACCAACGCACGAATGTCATCCTCGCTCAAGCCGAGGTTCGGCATCAGCACACCCTGTTTGTACTCCTGCGGGTTGCGGAGCCAGCGCGCGAGGTTGGCATCGGTGTTCGGAAGCGACCCGGCCGCGATCGTCAGCCGTCCGCCGATGTTCGCCAGGTTGGGCCCAACGAGGCCGGGGGGTGGATCGACCGCCCGGAGCGCGTGGCAGCCCACACAAGCCCGCGTGGCGAACAGTGCCTGCCCTGCCAAGGCCAGGCTGTCCCCGTCGAACACCGGGACCGGGGCGCTGGCCGCCGACATCCGCGCCACCCACGCATCGAAATCCGCCGGGGCCGCGGCGATGACCCGATGGGCCATCCGCCCGTGCTGGATGCCGCAAAACTCCGCACATTGCCCCGAGAAGACCCCCGCCTCTTCAGCGGTGAACCAGAGCCGGTTGTCCCGTCCGTAAAACACATCACGCTTGGCGGCCAGCTGGGGAATCCAGAAGCTATGGAGCACATCCGCTGTTCGCATTCGCAGGTCCACCGGCCGTCCCACGGGCACATACATCTCGCTGGCGGTTGTGATGTTGAACTCGGGATACCGGAACTCCCACCACCACTGGTGGCCGATCACTTCGATGACCAGCGGGTCGCCGGGCGGGGGCTCGGCGGTCCGGAAAATGGTCCGCACCGTCGGAATCGCGATGAACACCAGGATGGTGGCAGGAATGATGGTCCAAATCACTTCGAGCAGCGCGTTCCCGTGAAACTGCGAGGCCTCCGGGCCCCCGGGCCTCTCTCGGTACTTGAAGATCGCGAAGAGCAAGACGCCCTCGACCAGCACGAAGACGCCAGCTGCCCACCACACTGTGGAACGGAACAGCGTGTCGACGGCCCGGGCAAAATCGCCTTTGGGAGCCAGCGTGGTCTGGGGGTAGTTTTCCGCGCACCCGGCCAGAACCAGGAGGACGAGACCAAGGAGAGGCGCAAGTCGGCCGAGGCGGCGCCGCGCAGCAGGGGGAATGCGCATAAACGCGAGATACCTGGTCGGAATTCTTGGAAGAAAGCCGGATTTCAAGAGCACGGACGTTAGCGGGAAGTGACCCTCGGCGTCAAGGAAAAGCTTCAGTCTCGACAGGATTGGATGGCCGCCCGGTTAGCGCGTTTCGCGCATCAGGGCCTCGATATCCGCTGGCGCGCGCGGAGCGCCGGCCGAGAGGAGTTCGTGTCCGCGGTCGGTGACCAGCACGTCGTCCTCGATCCGGATGCCGATTCGTTCCTCGGGAATGTAGATGCCCGGCTCCACCGTGAGCACCATCCCCTCGGCAAACGGCGTGCTGTAGTCCCCGACATCGTGGACATCCATCCCAAGCCAGTGGCTGAGCCCATGCACGAAATAGCGATCGCAGGTCCCCGGCTGGCACAGCTCGCCGGAGTGCTCCCGCATATAGACCCGGGCAATTCGATTGAGATCCTGCGTCGTGACGCCGGGTCGGACCGAGTCGATGGCGGCCTGCTGGGTGGCCAAGACCAGCTCGTAGAGCGCCCGCTGACGCTCGGTGAACGTGCCGGTTACCGGAACGGTGCGCGTGACGTCCGCCGTGTAATAGCCGAACTCAGCGCCGATATCCATCACCACCAAGTCTCCCGCCTCACTCTGCCCGCGGCTCTTGTCATAGTGGAGCACGGTGGCATTGGTGCCGGCCCCTATAATGCTGGGAAAGCCCACGCGTTCCGCTCCGGAGCGCCGGAACGTGGCCTCGATCACCGCCTCGATCTCATACTCCCACATTCCCGGCCGGATGGCCCGCATCGCGGCGCGCGCCGCTTCGGCAGTGATGTCGATCGCCCGACGCAGGCGTCTCAGCTCATCGGCATCCTTGACCAGCCGCCCCGCCGCAACCAGCGGACGGAGGTCCGATACCACAGCGGGGGTACGCGACACGCTGGGGCCGAACACCAGGTCGCGGAACAGTGGAATGCTGCTCTCCCGCTCGCCGCGCGAGATGTAGAGCCCACCGCTCCGAGCCGGAGAATTGGGTTGCAAGACGAGGCGCCGGATGTCCCGTTCCGCCTCGGTGCTGGATCGGGTGGTCTCGATCCCCGTCAGCGCCGCGGCCTCGGGCCCCGGGCCAAGGGTCGGACCAATCCAGCGTTCGGCGATGGTGTCGCGCGGAGGCAGGTAGAGAATCTCCTGGTCAGGCGCCGAGTCGCGCGCGACGAGAACCAGCCACGAACCGGCGGTCTCGAGTCCTGTCAGGTAGAAGAAGTCGTTGTCTTGCCGGAAGTCGCTGTCCTGAGGATGGGCGCCGTCGGCTTCGATGCTCCGCTGATCCGCCGACCGGAGAATGGCCACTCCGGTTCCCATCCGCTCGAGCAGCGCCGCGCGTCGGGCCGCGAGGTGTTCGACCGGGACCGGCCCGGCAGGCGATCCGGCCTGGGCCAGCCCTGTGGCCGCTCCCACGAGCAGGGCCACAGGAACCAACAGGAGGCCTCTAACGAATGGGCAGATCGAATGGAATCGCATCATCGACCGGATAGCTGAAGTGCCACCATTCCTTCTCATAATTCTCAAAACCCTCCGCCTCCATTGCATGAAGCAAGATCTGACGGTGTCGCAGAATATCGCCAACGGCATTTGCCGTATGGGCTGCCTCCGAGAACGTGTCGAATTGGGTCCCCATGTTCAATTCGAGCCCCGTGGCCCGCTCGACCAGCGTGAGATCCACCGCGACACCGAGGTTGTGGCGGCTCTGCCGGGCAATGTACCCCTCGGCGAGCAGGTGTTCCCGACCGGAGGACTCGGCCCACCGGACCATGGCCCGTGTGGCTCGGACCGGGCGGTATCCGTCGAACACTTTGAGCCCATACGGGCCGCCTCGGAGCCTGGCTTGAACCCGCCTCAGGGCCTCCGCCGCCTCCCGGCGCAAGAGCGCGCGTGGTGCCTCGTATCCCGGCAACGGGGTGCCGGTGAAGTTGTCGGCGCCCGCATACCGAGCCTCCACCACGATGGTCGTGTCCAGATCCGCGAGGTCCACCAGCAGTGACTCGGCCAGCGTACTCGAACCAATCGCGGCTCGGCCTCGAACTTGGGGGGCGGCGAGGGAGGTCTCGGGATCGGGTGCCCGAACCCCGCAGGCCCCACCCACGGCGAACGTGGCAACGCAAAGCCAGCCGATCCCTCCGACACGCTGCATGGTCCTCATCGCGGCGGAGAATACGCTGAACCGGTCGAAATTGCCACGAGCGGTCTCGGTCAATTTGGGCTATCTTATTATCTTGGGCTGAGTTAGGCAGCATCTTGTCGGTCATCGAGGCCCCGGGCCATTATTCCACCGGTCGGGTTGGAACCCCCACAACCTAGAAACCAAGGGTTGCCATGCTCCAGGAAATGCGCGACAAGCTCGGCCGGGAAATCCTAGAGCTGACACGCGAACTGACTATCACGCTTCCCAAGGCGATCGCGCACGCGGTGCAGATGGGCGATCTCAGGGAAAACTCCGAATACAAGGCCGCGCTCGAACGGCAGCAATTCGTCCAGGCCAGGCTCGGTCAGCTGTCACAACGCCTGAGCCAGATGAGCATGATGCAGACGGGGGGAGGTCCGAAGGACCAGGCAGGCCTGGGCTCGACGATCACCGTTGTGGACCTGGACACCCAGGAGGAGGAGGTCTACACCCTCGTGCTGGCCGAGCTTATGGACGTCGACGCCGGCCACATTTCCCTAGCCTCGCCCCTTGGCCAAGCGCTTCGCAACCACAAAGTCGGTGAGGAAGTGGAGCTTCGATTGCCGCATAGCACTCGGCACCTACGCATCACCAAGATCGAGACCCCCTAGGACGGTGCACAATGGATGAGGCCTCAGAGTTCCCGAAGAAACACCTCCTAGTCGTCGGTGACCGCGTGTTGATCACGCCCGAAGAAGGGGACGATCGCTCGAAAGTCGGGCTGTATCTTCCCCCGACCGCAGTCGACTCTCTTCAGGTGCAGAGCGGGCTCGTCGTGGCTACCGGACCCGGCGATCCGATTCCAGATCCAACCGCATTCGAGGAAGAGCCCTGGAAGGTGCGGAAGGTCGAAGGGCGAACTCGTCCACTGCAGGCGAAGATCGGCGATCGGGCGATCTTCTTCCGGAAGGCGGCCGTCGAAATCACGTTCGAAGCCAAGAAATACCTCGTCGTTCCCCATGCCGCGATCCTCGTGCTCCTGCGCGAGGAGTTCCCCGTTTAGCCCTTCACCACTCTCCACGCCATGGCTCGCGCTCCACTCACCGACAACGCCCGCCTCTATCGGCGCGCCATGTGGTTGGTCACCGTCTTCGGGCTCCTCGCGCTCATGCTGGCGATCGCCGGCGCGCGAGGCCTGCTGCCCATCGGGCTCGGCATAGCCGGTGGAGCGGTGTTCGGGATCAGCATCCTGCTGGCCGGGGTTCTCGGCATCAAGATGCACCGCCAGGCGCTTGCCGATCGCGAGCTGGCGGCCCGGCGGTCGATGATCGTGATGCTGGCTGCAACACTGGGCAAGCAAGACGACTCGGCACTCGAGCGAATCAAGACGCAAGGAGGCCCGGCGGGGGAGGCGGCCGCGCTCATCCTCGAGGGTCGCCAGGCTAAAGCAGGCGGACAGGCCCCCTAGTGTGCCATTTCGTATACATGGCGACGCCCCTCACGGTAAGCGAGGTGCGGTCCATGTTGCCGGTGGGGCTGCGAGCGGATACGCTCCCGACGACCGACCAACGGCCGTTCAAGGAACGCCACCTCGACGCCTATGTAGTGGTGCGACTCCTGCGCGGGTCCTGCTCGTGCGATTTGGTGAAGGAGCGGGACCCTGATGGTCGCGCTGATGAGGCCGACCATCGACTCCGGTACCGGAAGATGGGCTGCTCGCGCGACCAGGTGATCCGGGCGCTCGATCGTCACCGCCGGGCACTCAAGGAGCGCCCCCGTCCAGGAGGGCATTGGACGAAGGGCTTTGCCGATTTCGTGGCCGAGCACGCGCGGAACGCCGGGCCGACCCTCTACTACCGTCGTTTCTCACCGGACCCCTCGCCCCCGAACTCGCTGCCGGACACCTCCATAGTGCGGCTCACGGCCGCTGAGGTGCGGGCGAATCCCGGAACGTGGTTACCGGAGGACTCGCCGGTGTTGGTTGTGGCCTGAGGTCATCCCCCAAAAAACCAGCGAATCACAAATTGGCCGTTGGTCTGGATCACGTTGGCGTCGAATTCGGGCGCCGGGACGGGAACGGGTGGCGGTGTTGGTAGCGGTTCGATCGAGGATTCGACATTCCCTGCCATGAGATATTGGACTTGTATCTCGCCTCCCATGCTGAACCGAGGGGCGAAGAAATATTCCCCACCCGCGACGGCGCTCAGGACTTTGTCCGTCCGGTTGGCCTTGCGTTTGGTCGGCGGGGACGGCGAGAACGCAGTCAGTTGGCTCTCCGATAAGCGGTTGAAGGCGATACTCGGCCCGACATAGGTTTGGACCTTTTCGGCCAGGGGAAAGAGGTAGTGGAGGGCAACGCCCGCGCTCCATTGGGTGAGATTTTGCTCGAACCGACTGACGGCGTCGTAGACGTCCTCCGAGAAATGCCAGTAGCCGAGAGCCGGCTGGAGCCGGATCCTCGAGGACACCCGAATAGGCACCAGGATCAACCCGGTCCTGCCATCCGCTTCAAACCCGAAGACCGACGTGACGGCGGTGGGAGCGGCATCGAGCGCGATGCCCAATCCGATGGTTCCCGACCCCCGTTCCTGGGCAGACAGCGGGGTGAGGAGAAACGTACCGAGCACGAGACCGAGCCATTGATTTCGTTGCACGAGCAAGCTCCGCGTGATGGGCAAAACCGAGAGCAATGATAACCACGTCCGGCGAATGACCTAGTTCGCTTCTTCTCGAAGGCCGGGCAAGGGGCACCTTGACCCACTCTATCTTCGGTTTATATTCGGTATTACTGTACCGAATAAACCCCGAAACCGAGTGGTTTATGTCTTCGCCTATCCCCTCATCCCCAACGCCTTCCCGCCCCCGATCTCGCACCCAGCCGCGATATCCACCGGCTGCTTCCGATAGCAATCCGCTCACCTTCCACCTGGTCCGGGTCTGCCCGGAGTGCGCCGGCCCTATCGTCCGCAATTCCGGATGTGTCACCTGCGTACAGTGCGGGTGGGGGAGGTGTGGGTGATTCCTCAGCTCTCTCTCTCTCCGGAATGGGCGCCGGTGGACATGGTGCCGTGGGCTACGCTCGTCGAACGGGAGCGCGGCACCACGTTCGTGGCGCTGCCGATCCGTTCCGCGCTCAATTCCCCCGCGGCAACGGGCATGGGGTTCTGGTCGCTCAATCCCTACATCGGATGCGAATTCGGGTGCACGTATTGCTACGCGCGGCGCGCACATCGGTACGTCGTGGAACGGGCACGTCGCGCCGGGCGCCTCGATGCCCAGGGCTTGCTCGAGTTTCGCGGCCCCGAGGGTTGGGAGGCCTTCGAACGAAAGATTCTGATCAAACGCGAGATTGCCGACGTGTTAGCGCGCACGCTCGCTCCGGCCAAGATGGCCGGCCATACATTGGTGATTGGTACCGCCACCGACCCTTATCAACCCGCGGAGCAGCGGTTTGGGCTGACACGCCGGGTGCTCGAGGTGCTCCTCCGGCATCGGGGGCTTTCGATCGGTCTCATCACCAAGTCGCCTCTCGTCACGCGTGATCTCCACGTGTTCCAGCAACTGAGCGCCCGGCATGACCTGAGCGTTAGTCTCTCGATTGCCATGCTCGACGCACGGCTGGCCCGAAGGCTCGAGCGTCGCTCTCCGGCGCCGCGCGCGCGTCTCCGCGCACTCCGGGTGCTGGCCGCCGGAGGGGTTCACGCGGGGGTGTTCATTGCGCCCATCCTGCCAGGCATCACCGATCGGTGGGCTGGGCTGGCCGCGCTCATGACCGCGGCGAAGGAAGCCGGTGCCCGGTATGTGGTTGGGTCGGCGCTCCGACTCAATTCCGAAACCAGGCACCGCTTCCTTCCATTTTTGATGCGCGAATTTCCTGAATTGGCCGAACGCTACCATCGCTGCTACGACTCAGGGGCTTCCCCGCGTCCTTCCTATGCGGACGCCGTGATGCGGCGCTTCCGAGCCCTCCAGCAGATTCACGGCTTCCCCGTAGCCGACGAGCGGCAGCGGCAACCGCCCCTGGCGGCGGCATCACCGGGAGAACGCCAGGAGATGCTCCTGTAATGGAGTCGGCATGATCCGCTCGATCGTCTTCATCGATCCGCCTGCGTTTTACACGACGGTCGAAGAGCTCGTGGCACCGGCGCTGCGCGGACGGCCCGTAGCAGTGGCGCCGGCCGGTGCCGACCGCGCCGTCCTTCTTGCCGTTTCACCGGAGGCCCGAGCGGCAGGGCTGACGCGTGAGACTCCGGTGCATCGCGCCCGCAAGATCTGCCCCGACCTCGTGCTCCTGCCTCCCAACCCTGCACTCTACGCTCGGGCCTCACGGGCGCTCACGCGCATTCTTCGCTTCTATGCGCCGACCATCGAGCCACGCGGCTACGGACATGCGTTCCTCGACCTGACCGGAACGGGACGGCTCTTCGGCCCAGCGGTAGACGTGGCCGAGCGCATCCGTCGTGAGGTACGGCAGCGCTTGAGGCTCCCGCTGTCGATCGGGGTCGCCACCACCAAGCTGGTGAGCGAGGCCGCGGCGGCGGTCATTAAGGACGCAGGGCCCGCTCAGCAGGCCGGCGCCGGCCCGCTGCTCGATATTCCACGCGGGCAGGAAGCCATGTTTCTCGCGCCCCATCCGGTGATCTTGCTGCCAAACGTTCCCTCGAAGGTC
>DATHRW010000351.1:0-3886 GCA_035464955.1 Gemmatimonadales bacterium | reverse complement strand
CGGGTCGTCGTCACCCTCGCCCTCGCGAGCGGCTCGACCGTCGAGACGGCGGCCCCGCCGCCGGTGGCCACGATCGTCTTCCGTGGCGGACCGATCCTGACCGTGACCGACAGCGGCACGGTCGCTGCGCTCGCAGTCCGTGACGGCACCATCGTCGCGGTCGGAACAGAAGAGGAAGACGATCGTGGCCACCGGCGGCGGGGCCGCCGTCTCGACGGTCGAGCAGCTCGCGAGGGCGAGGGTGACGACGACCAGTAGTTCTAGCCAAACGGCGGGTGCTCGCATCTGCTGTACCTCTCCCTCATCGTGGGCGCATGCGGCATTCGGCCGCTTCGGTGGCTCGGTGGGCCGATCTCAGCCCTCTGGTACGGTGTGTTGGGCCGGGTCAGCGTTGAAACCCAGCGCACCGCGAAGCCCATCGCCCGCGATCGAGACGGCTCGCGAGACTCTTCCGGGCCCCGCTCAGCGAGGCCCGGAAGCCGTTGAACGATTGACCGGCGAGTGGCCTAGCGCGGAGTCTCGCCGGGCTGTGGTTCTCGGATGTCGACCTGGGCCAGGATCGCCTTCAGCAGCGCCACGGTGCCGCCGTATCGCGCCGCCGCGGGGAAGTCATCCGGTCGGCCAATCAGGAACATGGTTATGACGCCCGTCTCGGGATCGCCGAAGGCGGCCATGGGCGCCAGCTCCTCACCCGTGAGCACCATGATGGCGGCCTGGCAGTCTTGGCCTCCGAGACACAGCGCCGTTGGCGGGTTATTGCCTGGACACGCAGCGTCGACGGTGGGTTCGTCGCACATCTCCCCGAGCGCGGCCCGCAGGCCGTCCCAGGAGCTGACGTCGGCCCCGGCCGGAGCAGGGACCTGGAGCACCCATAGGCCGATCGAATCGCCATCGACGGTCTCGGGATTCACGAAGACGTCCGCCCAGGGCCACGCGTCGTCGACGATGGGTTCGCCCGGCTGCCACTTGTGTGTCGCTGCGGAATGCAGCGACCAGTCCGACGGATAGGCGATCGTGTAGCCGTAGACGGCGGAGCTGTACGGCGTCCACGCGGCCGGATCACTCGGATCGAACGTGGGCTGCGGTGTCGGCGCCGCCGTCGGGGCGACCGTCGGCGCAGGCGTGGGCGTCGGCGTCGGCTGGGCCCCTGGGCCGCCGGACCCAGAGCCCGGCGAGTTGAGATAGATGATGCCGCCGGCCCCGAGCGCGGTCACGAGGACCACCGCCGCGATGCCGGTCGCGCGAGAAAGTGCAGGCATGAAGGGCAACCTCCACGGCACGCGCAGGGCGCGCCGCTGTGGGGTCCGGGCGATGTCGGTGAGGGCGGCGTCGATGACTCGGTCGGGTAGCCGGTCGGCCTCTGGCGCCAGGAAGGCACCGAGGATTCGCTCGACGTCGATGGTCCTATTCATGACGACCGTCCTCCCGCGACGGCTGTGGGCCGCGCGTCGGCTTCAAGCAGGGCGCGCATCGCCCGGTGGGCGTAGTGGAGTCTCGAGCGGGCCGTCCCGGCGGGGATGTCGAGCACCTCGCCGATCTCGGTGAGTCCCAGCCCGAGGTAGTGGTGGAGCACGAGGATCGCCCGCTGGTCGGACGGGAGCCGCCGGAAGCCGCGCTCGACCTCGTCGCGATCGACGAGCCAGCCGAGCTCGTCCGGCCCGGCCGGCCCGTCGACCGGCAGGACACGGACGTTGGCGCTCCAGGCGCGCTTGCGGCGCGCCTCGGCATAGCAGGCATGGACGAGCGTCCGCTGGAGCCAGGCGTCGAACCTGTCCGGATCGCGGAGGCGGGGCAGCTCACGCCAGGCGATCACCAGCGCCTGCTGCACCGCGTCCTCGGCCAGGTCGACGTCGCGGAGGATGCGGCGCGCGATCCCGAAGAGCGTGTTGCCGCGCGATCGGGCCAGGATGGCGAACGCCTCCCGGTCGCCCCGCTGGGCCTGCTCGACGAGATCGCGATCCACTCGCTCCGCCCTCTACAGGTGGCGCGCATCGGTTGCGCCGTCCGAGCCTACAGAGTGCTCAGGCCCTCAGAGCGTTCAAAGTTCCGTGCGTCGAGTTCGGCATTGACTGCTCCATCGCGGATCCCCAAGGGGTCAACGGCCTGAAACCAGTTGCCCGCGGCGCGGCATCATTGGCAGATGGCCGAAGAGCGCAGGCTCGTCACCGTGCTGTTCGCCGACGTGGTCGGCTCGACGGCGCTCGGCGAATCGATGGATCCGGAGGACGTCCGGTCCCTGCTGGGCCGGCTGTTCGAGATCGCCCGCGAGGTGATCGAGGAGCACGGCGGCCGCCTCGAGAAGTTCATCGGCGACGCGATCATGGCCGTGTTCGGGCTGCCGACAGCCCACGACGACGATGCCGCCCGGGCGCTCTCTGCCGCGCTCGACCTCCGCGACCGCGTGCAGGCTGACCCAACGCTCGCGGAGCGGGTGCCGATCCGCCTCGGGGTCAACGGCGGTGAGGTGATCGCGACGCGAGACGCCGATGCCCACCAGTTCCTCATCACCGGTGACCCCGTCAACACGGCGAAGCCAAATGGCTGGTTTTCGCAACAATACCCTCATGAGAACTCATATCGAGTTCTTTGTGTCATTGATGATCAACGAATATTCCCAAATACCCCAATTTCGCTAATACTCATTGATAGAATCACCTCGGTCAACATGTCACGCTTCTTCAATCACCAATTTGTCTTGTCCAAGTGATATCCGGATGTGTGCTGCGGTTTGTTGGCAATAGATTGACATGGATAACGGCCGCAGCGACAAGGGAAAAGAACACGAGCTGCAGCACCAGAACGAGACGCTGACCAAAACCTGTCAACTCTAACATCGGAAAAAGAAACATTGAGGCCAAAACAAAGACGACCAGAAGCACGCCCACAATATACGAAGATGTGGCGAAGAAGGCGGGCAACCGCTCCTCGCTGGCAAACTTCTTCCGTAGAAGAAATGGAGCACCCCATATTGCAATGATAGATGGCACAATGTTGAGCGTATGAATCCAACCATTGATCGATTCTGGATCGCAATTCACATCACAAGGAAACAGCCCGCCAATGAATAGGGACAGCCCAAACAAGCCAATCAGCGCCGATGCTAGCTTCTTCTGATCGCGTTGGCCAATGCCAATACTCCCATGGACGGCAAAGGCCAAGCCAAAAATTAGCAAGGCATCAATCAGCAAAACGGCGCTCAAGATCCAGGCGAATGGCAAAGTGGACACGCCAAGTTCCGATATCAGATCCCGCATATGCGAGTACCCTTCAACTTGCTGAGCCAGGACGATTGTTACAATCGGGTAGAAGAAAGAGGCAATGATGACGCCCAAGGCAATAACAATGAATAATTGACGATGTTTAATATTGAGGTTCATGATTTGTCTCCAACTTGAAAGATTGGTGCCAAAGCATTTGTGGTATCTTCCCCAGCTGGCTTCATGTCAAGAAGTGCAAAAACAGCCAGGCCAAAATAGAAAATCAAAAGTTG
Organism: Gemmatimonadales bacterium; assembly: GCA_035464955.1. GTDB lineage: Bacteria > Gemmatimonadota > Gemmatimonadetes > Gemmatimonadales > GWC2-71-9 > JABDII01. The sequence continues at coordinate 396 of DATHRW010000351.1, read as the reverse complement.
CCATGCCCGTTGGCGAGCCAGTTGCTGGTCGTGATCCCGATCTCTAAGAATCTGCGTCGCCATGTCCAGAATGAATTGGGCATTGTCGCTTAAGATTTCCTTCACCTCCTCAGACCGGTAGGCTTCGGTGATGAGTTCCAATTCCAATAGGGCCGATTTGGCAAAGGCATCAGATTCGACTAAATCTATCATCCACCCCATAAGCGCTTTCTTAGGATCAGGAGCCTGCATCATCCTATCGATATCGCTTTTTCGGGAGTGTCGCGCTTGTTCGGCCGCAAAGGTAATGATCCCTTGTCTCTTCGGAAAGTAATTGGCGATGGAGCCCATACTCATATTGAGATCGTGAGAGATGTCCCGTAGGCTTGTTCTGGCCAAACCCTTTTCCAACGCAAT
>DATHRW010000350.1:0-5328 GCA_035464955.1 Gemmatimonadales bacterium | reverse complement strand
GCCGGGCCACTTCGCGAACCGTGGCCGTTCCATCGACGGCCGCAAGCACTTCCCACTCGAACGGGACCAGCTCCAGCGCGGCGGTGGCGGTGGCCTGTTCCGGATTGAGTCCCGGCACTACCCCCTGATGCGGAATCTTGGCGACGATCCGACTCCATTCATCGATCCGTCGTGCCGCCTCCATGAGCAGCGCCTCCGGTGCGATTCGAAACGCGGCTTCGGCCGGCGTCTGCCCCGGCTCTCCCTCCTCGAAGCGGAAGTACCCCTCGGACCAACTCATCAACTCGAAGACGACTTCCTCGACCTGCGCACGGATGTGTCGGTCGAGTTCCCGGCGGGAAATCGCTCCGATCTCCACTAACAGCTCCCCCAAGCGCCGCCCTGGGCGGCTTGTCTGAAGGGTCCGTGCACGGACGACGTCTTCTTCGGCCACCTTCCCCGTCCGGATCAACAACTCCCCGAGTGGATGCGGATTGGTCGCGATCATGGCACCCACCACCCACCCGTTCTCGAAGAACACGGTGCCTGCGTTTTCCCGCAGCTCGGACGTGACGTGGAGGACGCCGGTCTTTCGGCCCAAGTCCATGAGCTGGAAGACGTCGTCGATGTGGAGTTCTTTGAGCGGCCCTTCAATCGCCACCGTTCACTCCACTCGGCACCTTGAAGATTGCGGAGAGGTCTCGGGCCGACCTCATCCTGAGGCGGGCAGCCTGGGCGTACTGGCCGGCGGGATTGGATTGGATGGCCTGGTGCCAGGATTCCACGGCCTCTGCCAATCGCCGCTGCCGCTCCAACGCGAGTCCTCGAAAATACAACGCGTCGGCATGATCCGGCACAAACCTGAGTACGCGATCGAATGCCTCGATGGCACGATCCGGGCGACCGTCGTCGAGCAGGCTGCGACCGAGCAGCACCAGGGCCTCGAATTCATAGGGCTCGCTGGCCAGGACCTCGACCAAATAGCTCACCGCCTGACGCGGCGATTCGTGCCGACGCATGCCATCTGCGAGTGCCAGCGTCGCGTCCATGAAGGTGGGGAGCAGATCCAGCGCCTGCGCATAAGCCGCCCGTGCCGCGGCCCAGTCGCGTCGGGCCTCTTCCAACTGGCCGACCTCATACCACACCATGACCAGGTTGGGGTCCAGCGCGAGCGCGTGCTGGTATGCGTCGCTGGCCGCTTCCAGGTCGCCGAGTTTCACGGCTGCCTGGGCTTGCAGTTGGTAGAGTTCACCCCGTTCCGGGGCGGAGGCCTGCGCTGCTTTCAGCAGATCGAGGGCCGGGACCAGCTCCCCCACGCGCACGCGCACTTTGGCGCAGACCATCAATGCGTCGACACTTCCAGCGGCCATGGGTTCGAGATCGGACGCTGCCTGCGCCGCTTCACCAAGACGATCGAGGGCAAGGAGGCTCTGCACCTCGCCAACCCGTGCGTCCAGATCGCGGTGATCCAGGTCGATCGCCTCGCGGTAGCGTTCCAATGCCTCACCGTGCAGCCCTCGCCTGGCAAAAATGTGGCCCAACAGCGCGGCCACTTGGCCAGCGGACGCGCCCCGCCGGCGCGCTCGATTCAGTTCGGCCGTGGCCAGTTCCAAGAGGCCTTTGCTGATGTAGTCGCGCGCCAGGGCGAGCGACAGCTCACGCCCCGGCTGGGGGGCCGTGTCATCCGACTGATCCGCCCCCGGCGCCAACGTCGCACAGAGGTCGTCGAGCAATCGCTCGTCGAAGACGAAGTCGTCCGGCAATTCACCCGCGACTTCGTCGCCAGAGAGCACCGGGGCCACAGAAATGGTTGGATGCTCGTACTGGAGGTCGATCGTCAAATCGTACCGCTGAGGTACATAGTACGATTCCAATTCGAGCGCATGTTTGGTTTCGCGCAGCGCACCGTCGAAATCGCCGAGCTGGCTCAGGACGAAGCTCAGGTTATAGTGGGCCGGGGCGTGCTCGGGATCCGTCTCGACGGCTCTGGCGAAGGCATTCTTGGCGTCGGCGTATCGCTTTAATTCCACGAGAATCAGGCCCACCCCGTTCCAGGCGACCGCATTGTCCGGATCGTCCGCCAGCGCATGCCGGTAGGCCTCCAGCGCGAGCTGGAAACGGCGACGCTGAAAGAGCAGCAGAGCGAGGTTGAGTTGCGCGGCGAGAAGATCTGACTTGTGGCGGATCGCCGCCCGGAACGCGTCGGACGCGGCATCGAAGTCGGGCACCTGAGCCTGGGCCACGCCGAGGTTGTTCCATGCGAGGGCGTAGGTCTCATCCGTCCCGACGGCAGTCTGATAGGACTCGAGGGCGGCCTCTCGGCGGCCGGCCTGTTGGAGGCAGACGCCTCGTTCATTCCAGAGCTTGGGAGAGTCCGGATACTCCACCACCAACCGGTCGTACAATTCGAGCGCGGCGCTCAGGTCGCGTTTGAGCAGGTGGACCTCCGCCATGGCCTGGAGGACGAGTTGCCGCTCCTCCCCGTGTTCGAGGGCGAGCCGATACTCGCGGAGGGCCTCCGCATGGTATCTTTTTTGGCGGAAGGCCAGTCCCAAATTGTAGTGGGCAAGCGCCGTGTTCTCGGCGACCGCAAGGTCGCCCGCGTCATCCGGTGGGACAACGGACCGGCCCGCCTCGCGGCCCTCGTCAGGGCGGAGCGACAAGTTGGCATGTGCGCGGCCAAGGGTGGGGTTCAACTCGATGGCCCGGCGGGTCGCGCGCCGCGCCTCCTCATGCCGGCCGAGATCGCCGTACACGAAGCCGAGAATATATTGGGCCTCGGCGTTATCGGGATTCAGACTGACCGACTGCGTCAGTTCTACCAAGGCTTGCTCGTTCAGCCCCCGGTTGTAGAGCGCCTCACCGAGGTAGAACCGTGCCACCGGACTCTCGGGATCGAGCCGACACGCCCGGCTGAACCACTCCTCGGCCCGGGGAATGTTGCCGCGCGCCTTCTCACACAGTCCAAGCTGCACCACCGCGCGCACGTCGTATGGATGCCGAGCAAGCAAGGCTTCAAACTCGGCCGCGGCCGCATCGTACTGTCGCAAGGAAGCGTACACCTTGCCCAACTCCCACCGGGCATCCCGGTCCTCCGGTTCGCGGCGCAGATGTTCCCGGAGTTCGGTAACTCGGCGATCGTAGTATCCGGTGCCGTGGTACGCCAGGCGCAGATTGTCCTGCGCCACCTGCATTCGAGGATCGAGCTCGAGCGCGTGGGTGAATTGGGCGATGGCTTCCGGAATCAGACCTTTGCGGAAATACAGGACGCCCAGATTGTTGTGCCCGCCCGCATCGGATGGATCGACCCGCGACGCGAAGGCGCGGAGGATGGAGAGGTCGCGGTCGGACAGCGCAGAAACATCCATGCGCTACGCAAGGCGGACGGCGTCGAAGATGGCCTGTAAGGACGGGAGGTCCGGCATGAGCATGAAGTGACCCGTCACCCGTTCCCCGGAATCCCGCACCTTGAGGTCGGTCTCGACGCACAAGACGGAATCACGCGCGTGCCCAAAATTCAAGGTGGAGCTGGTCAACACGGCCGCGGAATAGTCAATCACCAAGCTGGGAATCGATGGCATGAGCATCATGCCCATAAAATCGCTCAGCGCGTTGAAATAGGCGCTGCTGAGGATGTTCCCGACCTCCTTGAGACCCGATTGTTCCATGACGGCGAAGGTCTGGGTTGTCCCGCCGGTTCGTCGCAACAAAATGTCGCAGAGTTGCTTCGCCGCGCTCTCGGGAAAGACCAGGAGGGTGCGCCCCGTGAGATCGCCCATCATGTGCATCAACACAGCGGCCACGACGTCGTCCGGGCGTCCCACGAGCTGCCCGACCTCTTCGAGCGGGACAACGCGCACCGTCGGCACACTGATCATGACGGTGCGCTCAATCATTTGCGACAGTGCCGTCGCGGCGTGGCCGGCTCCGATGCTGGCAACCTCACGTAGCGCGTCGATTTCCAGTTCCGTGAGCTGTCGCAGGTCCGCCATCAGGCCTCCTTATACCACGGCTGCGGCATCGAGAATCAGGGACGGTACTCCGTCCGATAGGATGGTTGCTCCGCTAAACACGGCCGGCGTGCCGCTCGGTGGCTCAAAGGGCTCAACCACGATCTCCTCCTGGCCGAGGAGGGCATCGACCACCAAGGCGGTGCGCCGCGCACCGACCTCGAACACCACGCACGGCTGCCGTGCCGGGGTGGGCTCGGTGGCACATCCTGCCAGATCGCGCAGCCGCACCGTGGGAATCACTTGATCGCGCAGAGTGAGCGCCTGCCGCCCGTCGAGGGTCGTGGCGCTCCGCGAGTCGAGGAACACCGTTTCCGCGACATGGGTCACCGGAATCACATACCGTTCCTCCCCGACCCGGGCCAGGAGGGCACGCAACAGCACGACCGTGAGCGGAAGCCGCAAGGTTACCGACGTTCCGTGGCCGACCTCCGACCGAATCTCGACCGACCCCCCCAACGCCCGAATGCGCGTGAGGACCACGTCCACACCGACACCACGCCCCGACACGCTCGTCACCCGCTCGGCCGTACTGAAGCCGGGGCGTGCAAGCACCTCGAGCAGTTGTTCGTCCGTCAACGAGGTCACGGAGTCAGGTACGGATGCCTCTCGCCTGGCCTTCTCCAGGATCGCCGCGCGGTCGATCCCTGCACCGTCATCGCGCACTTCGAACGTCACGCTGTTGCGTTCGCGCGCCACAATGAGCGATAACCGCCCGGCGCGCGACTTCCCCGCCTTCACGCGAGCCTCCACAGACTCGATGCCGTGATCTAGAGCGTTACGGAGGAGATGCAGCAGCGGCTCGCCAATTTGTTCCAGGATCGAGCGATCGACCTCGATGTGGCGCCCCTCCACGTTGAGCGACACTTCTTTGCCCACCACGCGCGACAAGTCCCGCACCATCCGAGGGAACCGATCGACAACCTCCCCAACCGGGGTCAATCGGGCCAACATGACTTCCGCCTGCATCTCCGACACCAAACGGGCCATCCTATCAATGGCCGCCGAGAGCTCCCCGCCGCCACCGGCCGCCAGCGATGCCAGCCGGTTCTTGGTCACGACGAGTTCACCGATCTGATTCATCAGGGCATCCAGCCGGCGGCGATCGACGCGAACAGTCGGTGTCGACCGCTTGGCTGCGTCCCGTTCGGAGGGACCTGGAGTCCGGCTCCCCGCTGCACGCGGCACACACGTGATGTCGAGCACGTCACCAACGGTTCGTAACCGCGTCGCGATAGCTGCCGGCGCCGCGTCCGACGCCAAATGGAACCCAAATTGGCCCGTGAAGGACTCGCGCTCGAGTTCGCTGGCTGAGGGCGTAACTGCGCTGACGGCGCCA
>DATHRW010000349.1:0-3630 GCA_035464955.1 Gemmatimonadales bacterium | reverse complement strand
TCACCAGCCATGCGGCGGCCGGTCGCGTGCTCGCGATCATGCTGGGCCGGTTGGCGAATGCGTCGGTGGTACCCTTTGATTACATGGCCTTCGGGCGGTACCTGAGCGATTTGGTGGAGCGAACGGCAACCACGCACGAGGAAATCGGCTGGGCCGCCCCGGCGCTCGACCGCCTTGGGAGGACGGCCAGGCACTTCACTCAGCGTGGGACATCGTTCGACGAGACCCGGGTCCGGGCGCTCACCGCCGAGTCGGGCGCGGCCGTATCGCCCTCCGTCCTAGCCGAGGTCAACGCCATGCTGCGGGAGGTGGAGCGGGACCTCACCCGGGCGGAGGGCTTGGCAGGACGGCCCTGGATGCGGAACCTGATCTTTGCCGCGGATCGAAACAACGGCTATGCCGACATCGCCTTTCCAGCCATCACCGAGGCGCTGGAAGACGGCGACCGGGCCCGGGCAGAGGCGGAGGTCGATGAGATGATTGCGAGAATCGGGCGGGCGGGGGGCCACCTCGAGGCCGCCCGGATACTGCTCGAGAAGGGGCGCTAGAGCCTGGGGAGGGTCACACCCCGTTGGCGCTGATATTTGCCCTTCTTGTCGGCGTAGCTCACCTCACATACGTCGTCCTCATCGGCTTCGAAGAACAGAACCTGACAGATGCCTTCGTTGGCGTAGACTCTTGCGGGGAGCGGCGTCGTGTTCGAGATCTCGAGCGTCACGTGGCCTTCCCATTCCGGCTCGAAGGGCGTCACATTGGTGATGATCCCGCACCTCGCGTAGGTGGACTTTCCGAGGCAGATCGTGAGCACGTTGCGCGGAATGCGGAAGTACTCGATGCTCCGGGCGAGCGCAAAGCTGTTGGGCGGGACGATGCACACGTCGCCGCCGAACTCGACAAAGCTCCGTTCGTCGAAGTCCTTCGGGTCGACCACCGCTGACAGCACGTTGGTGAAAATCTTGAACTCGGGCGCCACGCGCATGTCGTAGCCATAGGACGAGAGCCCGTAGGATATGGCGTTGTCCCGGACCTGGCCCTCGACAAACGGCTCGATCATGCCGTGCTCGCGGGCCATCCGGCGGATCCAGCGGTCGGATTTGATGGACATGGCTCCTCGGCGTGCGTGGTGGAGTCCTTGCGGACGGGATGCCCGGGCGGCGGGCGGCTGGAATATAGCGCCTGGGCGGGCTCGCGGGGCCTGCGCCGCAACTGGTTTCGTCCCTGGGGGTTGTGCTTGAAGTCCCCCGCGTCAGGGTGTAAATTGCGCGCTCTAGTGAATTTTTTCACTAACTCCGGACCAGCATGCTCCAAGCCTACATCCCGCTCCTGTTGGTCGTCGCGTTCGTGGTGGTCAACGCCGTCATCATGCTCGGCCTGTCGCACTGGCTGTCGAGTTCGCGACCCACCGGGGTCAAACTGCAGCCATACGAGTCCGGCATGCCGGTCCTCGGGGACGCGCGCGAGCGCTTCTCCGTCAAGTTCTATCTCGTGGCCATGTTGTTCATCATTTTCGACATCGAGGTCGTCTTCCTGTTCCCGTGGGCGGTTGCGTTCAACCAGTTGCCTGCCCAGTCGGGGCTCCTGCTCGTGGCGATGCTCATCTTCCTCGGGGTCCTGACGGCGGGTTTCATCTACGCGTGGAAGCGAGGAGCGCTCGAATGGTCGTAACACCGCCGGCCGGTGGCGTAGAGCTGAGCGCGGTATCGCCGAACTGGGTCACCACCCGGCTCGACTTCCTGTCCAACTGGGCCCGGTCGAACTCGCTCTGGCCCATGCCGTTCGGCACGGCCTGCTGCGCCATCGAGTTCATGGCCACCGCAGCCAGCCGGTTCGATTTGGCCCGGTTCGGCATGGAGCGCATGAGCTACTCGCCCCGCCAGGCCGACGTATTGATCTGTGCGGGCCGGCTGCCGTTCAAGCTGGCGCCCGTTATCCGGCGGATTTGGGACCAGATGCCGCAACCGAAATGGTCCATCTCGATGGGCGCGTGCGCGTCGTCGGGCGGCATCTTCGACAACTACGCCATGGTGCAGGGGATCGACACGATCATTCCGGTCGACGTCTACGTGCCCGGCTGCCCGCCGCGTCCGGAAGGACTGGTGTACGGCATCCTGCTGCTCCAAAAGAAGATCAAGGGTGAGTCGTTCACCGATTCGGATCTTCGCCAGGAGCATTTGGTGGACGACGCCGGCATGTTCCTGCCGCCGGAACGGGTGGATGAGCTCTCGGAGCCGTTCGGCAACTCCATCCATCAAACGCGCTCCGGATGACCGGCGTCTCGCCTTCGGTTGGCGCCCTAACCGCCGAGTTCGGCTCGGCAATTCTCCGTGCTGTCGTCTCCTGCGGGGACTCGATCGTGTACGTCACGCGCGAGCGAGCCCACGACATCCTGGCCTGGCTCAAGAATGCGCCGGGACAGGACTTCGATTACCTGACCGACATCACGGCAGTGGACTATCGAGACCCGGAGCGTCCGCTCGAAGTGGTGTATCAACTCCGATCGCTGGGCCGCAAGGTCGATCTGCGTGTCAAGATCGCGCTCGATGGGTCCGTGCCGCTGGACGTGGACTCGGTGTACGACCTCTGGAAGGGGGCGGATTGGCTGGAGCGCGAGGTCTACGACATGTTCGGCGTCACCTTTGTCGGCCACCCCGATCTGCGTCGGATTCTCATGTGGGAGACCTACGGGGAGGGGTATCCGTTGCGGAAAGACTTCCCGTTGCGGGGCCACTTCAGCCGGGCGGAACAAGTGCGGCAGGCGCTGGCCGCTAATCCGGAGGCCCAGTACTCGCTGGAGGAACTGTCGCTGGCGCAGGCGATGCACGACCTGCCGGCCGATATGACGGAACGGCTGCGCCGCGGTGAGCGGGGGCTGGTGCCATGACCCGGCGCACCGTCGAGATGGCGCTGTCGACCCCGGGTCTCGACGCCCAGGGCCGTCCGGTGTCGTTGCCGCTTGGCGTCACGGGGGGCGAGCCGGGCCAGACGCCGGACGAGCACATGCTGCTCAACATCGGACCGCAGCACCCGGCAACGCACGGGGTCCTCCGGTTGGTGGTGGAACTCGACGGCGAGGTCGTGCGCCGGGTTATTCCGCACATCGGGTATTTGCACTCGGGGTTCGAAAAGTTGGGCGAGTACCGGCAGTACAATCAGATCATTCCGCTGACCGACCGGACCGACTACCTGGCGCCCATGGCCAACAACGTGGCGCTGGCGCTGGCGGTCGAGAAGCTGATGGGCATCGAGATCACCGAACGCTGCAAGGTGCTTCGGGTGATTGCCTGCGAGATGAGCCGCATCATCTCCCACATCGTGTGGCTGGGCACCACCGGCATCGATCTCGGAGCCTTCACGCCGTTCTTGTGGTCGTTCCAGGAGCGGGAGCGCATTTACAACCTGCAAGAGGCATGGACCGGGGCCCGGCTCACCACCAGCCTGACGCGCGTGGGCGGAATGATGGCCGACATCCCGGAAGGGTGGGACCAGGCGCTCCGTGCATTCACTCAGACGTTTCCGAGCGTGCTCGACGAAGTCGATACCATGTTCAGCCGCAACGCGATCTGGTGTGGCCGGACCCAGGGTGTCGGCGCCATGTCGGCCGAGGACGCTATCAACTACTCCTTGTCGGGC
>DATHRW010000348.1:0-2150 GCA_035464955.1 Gemmatimonadales bacterium | reverse complement strand
ACTAGCCCGGAACGGGATCGGGTTGAAGCGCTGGAGCGTTCGGCCCCCTCGGTGCTTATCCAGCGCGCCAGAAGCCTTACGTGGTATGCTGCCGTTCCACCCCACGCCGTCATTGGCGGGCTTGACCCGCCAAGTGAACCGCTCCGGGTTTTCCGGAGGCCATTTGTTGTGAGTCACGCCACCATGGCGATCTCGGTTGATTGGGCATAGTAGCGCGCCTCGGCCTCTGCCGGAGGGATATTTCCGATCGGCTCGAGCAAGCGCCTGTTGTTGAACCAGTCGACCCATTCGAGCGTTGCGAACTCGACGGCTTCGAAGCCGCGCCAGGGCCCACGCCGGTGGATGACCTCGGCCTTGTAGAGCCCGATGACGGTCTCGGCCAGGGCATTGTCATAGGAATCGCCGACGCTACCCACGGACGGTTCGATACCAGCTTCGGCGAGACGCTCGGTGTATTTGATCGAGACGTATTGCACGCCGCGATCGGAATGGTGGATCAGTCCATCGCCTTCCACCGGCCGGCGGGCATGCAGCGCCTGCTCGAGCGCGTCGAGGACGAAGCCGGCATGCGCCGTGCGGCTGACCCGCCAGCCGACAATCCGCCTGACGAAGGCGTCGATGACGAAGGCCACGTAAACGAAGCCCGTCCAACTCGCGACATAGGTAAAATCCGAGACCCACAAGGCGTTTGGACGCGATGCCCGGAACTGCCGGTTGACCCGGTCGAGCGGGCACGGCGCCGAGCGGTCGGCGATAGTGGTCCTGACTTTCTTGCCGCGCACCGCGCCCTGCAAGCCCATGGTCCGCATCAGCCGCTCGACCGTGCAGCGGGCCACGTCAAAGCCCTCCCGCCGAAGTTGGCGCCAGACCTTGCGGGCGCCGTAGACGGAGAAGTTCTCCGCGAACACCCGCCGGACCTCCGCCGCCAGCGCCCGGTCGCGCTTCTCACGGACCGGGGCCAGGTCGGGGTTGTTCCGACGAGCGGCATGAGCGCGGTACGTCGACGGGGCGATCGGCAGAACCCGGCAGATCGGCTCGACCCCGTAGACCTCGCGGTGGTCGTCGATGAACGCCTTCATGGCTTGAACCGGCGGTCGAGCTCCGCCTGGGCAAAATAAGCCGATGCCTTGCGCAGGATCTCATTCGCCTGGCGCAGCTCCCGGTTCTCCCGCTCCAACTCCCGGATGCGCCCCTGCTCCGCGCTGGTCGGCCCAGGCCTCAGCCCCTCATCGCGCTCCGCCTGGCGCACCCAGCGGCGCAGCGTCTCCGCCGTGCAGCCGATCTTGCTTGATATCGAACTGATCGCCGCCCACTGCGAGCCATAGGCGCCCGCATGTTCAAGCACCATCCGCACCGCTCGCGCTCGCACTTCCGTGAATACCGTTCCCCGGTCCCCTGTCTTTCCATCGCTCCATCCTCTCAAAGTCTGGAGCCTCCGACAAACCCGGGACGGTTCAATGTGTGAGGGTCACGACACATGAAGCCGAAGGTAACTGCGTCGCAGCGATGCGGGGTGGAGAGCAACCGGAGGCGAACGAGCAGCCCGTAGGATGACGAACCCGATTCGGCGGTGTGTCGCGGCGAGCCTGCGTTTGGAAGGCGAAGCCTGGGCCTCGGAAGAGGCTCGGCCGGTCGCGCTGAGGTGACTGGGAAAGCGACGGCCGGGCGGCATGGCGTGGTTGGGGTCGGGATGCTCGGAAGGCAAGGCGGAGTAAGCGGCGAGACCTGCCGACCGTGTGCGAGGCCGGAAGGAGTCATAGCCTTCATAGTACTGCAGCGGCCTCGGCCGCGAGACGCCCGGCTAGCAAAACCGGGCTTAGGGAAGGGGGCAGGAAGGTGGATGCGTGATGTCCGCACGGTGGCCTGGGAGCGTGTCCGGGCCAACCGCGGCGCCGCCGGGGTTGATGGCGTGAGCGTCGAACGGTTCGCGGCGCGGTCGGAGGTCTATCTGACCGAGCTGGAAACGGCGTTGCGGGCAGGAAGCTACCGCCCGCAGCCGGTCAGGCGGGTGGACATCCCCAAGGGCGATGGCCGGACCCGACCGCTGGGCATCGCGGCGGTCAAGGACCGCATCGTGCAGACGGCGGTGAAGCTCGTCATCGAGCCGATCTTCGAAGTGGCGTTCCTGCCGACGAGCTATGGCTTCCGGC
>DATHRW010000347.1:0-4245 GCA_035464955.1 Gemmatimonadales bacterium | reverse complement strand
GCTTGCACCTGGTCTTGCATGAGGGAGATGAGCGGCGATACCACGACCGTGAAGCCGTCGCAGACCATGGCCGGGATCTGAAAACACACCGACTTCCCCGCCCCCGTCGGCAGGACGGCCAGCGTGTCTCGGCCTGCGAGGATGGATTGCACCACCCGCCGTTGGGCTGGGCGAAAGTCGGCGTAGCCCAGGTGGCGCGCGAGAAGGCCGCGGGCCAGCGCCAGCCGGGCCGTGAGATCGGACGTCACAGCGCATCCTAGCACACGGTCGTCTACGCTGGGAATCACAAACACGCAGACGCTAACAATTCCTGCGCACGGGATCACCGCCCTCCAGCCTTCCCCGGGTGTCGGCGTGACGAGGGAGTTGAGGGTCGATTGAGGGTACGCTACAAACGTGCTCCTCGGAGTTGCCATGCACGTATTCACTCACAAGGAGCACACGATGCAACACGTTGGGCAAGGGAGACGATGGACATTCGCGGTCATTCTCATCGTCGCCGCACTCGGCGGGTGCGGTACGGACCTCGGGCCCGCGAACGATCAACCCGAACCCTCATTCCTGAAGAGTGCGGAGTTCTATGGATGCGATCTCGTCAGCGACCCGACCTGCAAACCTCGCATGCCCACCGCCGCCGAATTGAAAGCGATTGGGGGAGCGATCGATGCGATGACCTGCTCCAACATCCAGGCCACGCTCATGGAGTATGTTGAGCGCAGTGATATCAAAGTGTATGATACCGATGACGGGAATTGGGGAGACAACCACAGCTCGCTCAATGAAATTCACATCTGGGCTGGCTCCTTCAACACGCCAGGCATGGTCGGCGAAACCCTGGCCCACGAAGGCGCGCACATTACTTTCGATACCAACAGCGAACTTCTCGCGAGTATGATGGAGGTGCAATGCGGAACACGATGACCGGCCTCCCAGTGAGGCAGCTGCTCGAGCCCTCGCGCTCGCCATTGGGATTCATTCTCCTTGCCTTGGCATGTGCCCTCGGGACGGTGTCTCCCATAACGGCTCAGGAACCCGCCGGGGCGAGCGACATGCTCGTTCCAGTTCTGGATGCCATCCGCGACAGCCTCCCGCCTGGACGTGCGGTGCTCGACACGCGCATCCTGTGCACCGATACGCGCACCTGCGATCGCTGGAACGGTGAGCGCCCGCTGACGATGGCCGGCAGGCTCGCGACGCGAATCCGTGGTGTAACGGGAAGCCTGGATCAGATTCGACGATGCCTGCCAAACGAGCCGACATCGTGCCGGCTGACTGGCGCGGGGGTCGTGGTGGCGGTGAGCGAACCTACCGTGAGCAACGATGTTGCGACGGTGCACGTCAACCTGTGGTTCAATACCGGCCAGGCCCGCGCTCCGGTTGCGGAGCGAAGCTATGTCGTGACGCTCAGACGACCGGACGGGGCCTGGATGGTCGAGCAGATCGTGGTCGACCGAAGAACCTGAAGGCGCCCACGTCTGCGGCTCGTCGCTGGCTCACGGATTGACCGCGGTGGTGGACCAGGTCCCGTCGCCACTTCTCATGTAGACGTGCCTCTCGTGCGGAAAGGGCCGGAGTTGGAGGTGGTCGACCTGCTCCGGCTCTGTCACGATCAGGCAAAACACGGCCGGCGGGGAGGCTTTGGCCGGGGCCGGAATATCGAATTGCGTTGGATCGGCTCGGTCCGCTCCGGATTCTGGCCAGGCAAACTGGACCCGAGTCGAGCCCGCCAATCCGAGCCACACAGTGTCCCGGACCACCAGCATCTCGGCGTCGGGGTGTCCGGCCTCGATCAGCGTCGCCGTGCCGCGCACGCGAAACTGCTCCCGGCTCCTCGGGAAATACCAGCACAACTCGACAGCCGAGTTCAGGTGTATCTCCGCTACCTTGGCGCTTCGGGCATCGGTGGAGCAGAGCAGCCGATCGGGCTGCTCCAAGAAGCCGCGGAACACGACGGTGCGGTTGGCCGGGGTCCCGTCCGCCCGGATGGTCGCGAGCTGGATGTAGTCCTCGAGCCCGGCCCGGTCATGGGCGTGGCGCGCCTGGGCCAGCGGGCCGCGCCATGGGGCCGCCCCGCTCCGCGAATCGTCAGGCACTTCCCAGATCTCGGATGACGGCCTCGAGCCCGGTCACCACCCGCGCCAGCCGCTCGTAGTCGATCTTCTCCACGGTGTCCTCTTCGGTGTGATAGTAGGGATACCGAAACGGTGCCGTATCGGTCACCATCACGGCCCGGTACCCACGGCGCCAAAAGGCCCACTGGTCGGACCAGAAGATACCGGGCAGGTACCCCGGCGCAGCCACTCCCTCGCACGGGAACCTCACGGCCCGCCGAAAAGCCCCGACCGACCGCCGCACCAGCCCGCGCGAGCGCAGATTGCCGACCACGGCAATGAAATCGCCGGCTGAGGGATAGAACAGATCGAACGGCATGGGGTAGCGTTGGCTTCCCTTTACCACCGAGTAGTACCCGATGGTTTCGAGCGAGAGCATGGCGACCACCCGCTCGCCGCGGGCCTGGGAGCGGGCCGCGTATTGATCGCTCCCCATCTCCCGCGTGAAGCAGAACGGCGGCTCCTCGTTCACGAACGCCACGAAACGGAGCGTCCGCGCCGGCTGGAAGTCTTTGAGCGCGCGGGCCAGCTCGAGCAGGGCGGCAACCCCGGACGCGTTGTCGTTGGCGCCGGGGCAACCACGCACCGAATCGTAATGGGCGCCCACCACGACGATTTCCCCGGGCTGCGAGGTCCCGGGAATCTCGATCTCGAGGTTCTCGACCGGGATTCCCATCGTCTCGTAACGTTGGCGCTGAGGCTTGTACCCCAGGTCCGTCACCGAGTCGGTGATGTAACGGGCCGCGAGGGCCAGCCGGCTCAGCCGCCACACGTTCCGGTCGCCGATGTCCCGGGCCAGCACGTGGATGTGCCGAGCCAGCGCCTGGGACACCGCGCGTTGGTCATTCGTCAACTCCGGCAGGGAGCCGCGATGCGACCGGCCCGGCATGGCGGTCACGTACCAGACCGCGCCGGCCACTGTGACGAGGAGAGCGACTGCGAGGAAACCCCACACGGCAGGAAAGCTAGCGCCGTCGAGGCTCCAGGGTGAACAGCAGAACCGGAACGTTCAGGATGCCGCAGCCGACCGGCGGGGCCGTTCCATCGGCCCGCACGGCTACTCGACCGTCCAGGTCCGTCCCGCCCGGAGCAGAGCATTCAGGTTGCCGTTCTGGTGCTGCGCCTGAACCGCGGCCACCTGCGCGTGCACAGCCCGCTCATAGGAGGGCGCCGGATCGTGATAGAGCACGCCCAGCACCATGGGGAAATCGGGCGGTGCCAAGCCGGCAAGGAGTGCCGCAAGGGCTCGGTTGTGCTCATCATGAACCAGCACGTCGGACTCGGTCACGCCATGCTCGCCGACGGTCACGACCTCGAGCTCGAGCGCGCCGGGTATGAGCCGTAGGCCTCGGGTGTTGTCGGGCCCGAACAGCAGAGGCTTGCCATGCTCCACGTAGAGCTGGGTGTCCGGGGCCACTGTCTTCTCGGTGAAATCGTCGAATGCTCCGTCATTGAACACGATGCAATTCTGGAAGATCTCGACGAACGAGGCCCCGTGGTGTGCATGCGCCCGCTTCAGGACCTCCACCAGCTCCTTCTGCCGCGTGTCGATCGCCCGAGCGACGAAGCGTCCGCCTGCGCCCAGCGCGAAGGCGGCCGGCAGGACCGGGTTGTCCACCGAGCCCTGCGGCGTGGACGGCGTTCGCTGGCCTTTGGGCGACGTGGGTGATGCCTGGCCCTTGGTGAGACCATAGACCTCGTTGTTGAACAAGATGATCTGCAGATCGACGTTCCGGCGCAGCACATGAAGCATATGATTGCCGCCGATGCTCAGGCCATCGCCGTCGCCGGTCATGACCCACACATCGAGTTCCGGATTCGCCAGCTTGACCCCAGTCGCGATGGCCGGCGCTCGACCATGAATCGTGTGGAAGCCATAGGTCGACATGTAGTAGGGGAACCGAGCGGCGCAGCCGATCCCGGAGACGAATACTGATTGCTCGGGCTTGGCCCCGATTTCCGCCAGCGTCTTTTGCACCGCCTTGAGGATGGCGTAGTCCCCACAGCCCGGACACCACCGGACCTCCTGGTCGGTCGCAAAGTCCTTGGGCTGAAGCGGCACCGGTGTCGTCGTCGCGGTCATGTCAACTCTCCAGCCGATCGCGGATGGCACTCGCGATTTCGGCGATCTTAA
>DATHRW010000346.1:0-7524 GCA_035464955.1 Gemmatimonadales bacterium | reverse complement strand
GACGTCTGCCCGGGAAGAGCCAGCGCCACGAGCGCGAGCGCGAGAGACCAGCGAAGCCACACCCTCCAGCCGGATGGCATCGACCTCGTGTGGCCCGAATTCGGCTTCACGATGGCGCACATCAACTCAAAAAGCCGCGTTCAGCATGATGTAGACCCAGGTCATGTTTTCGCCCAGCCGGCCGATCTCGCTGAAGGCGTCGGCGGCAAACACGTACGACAGCCCGCCGGTGAACGACAGATTGGGGCTGTAGCGGTAGCTGCTCGTGAGGTCGAGCTCTTCGCCGAGGTGTTTGGTGCTGAGGAGGCCCTGCTTGGCGAGGTGGAAGGAATGCAGGTCGGCCGCGAGGGTCAGGTCATCGCGTAGCGCGTACGATCCCTTGAGCACGATGTCCTGCAGGCCGAGGCCGGCCGTGTGGGCCGGAATATCGAGAAACAGGTCGGCAAAGCCGTAGAACTTGTGGTTGGTGGCGAACAGCGTGCTGAAGACCTTGGTCTTCCCATCGGCCGGATCATCGTCGCCCGACAGATAATCGTACCAGGCGGTGACCTGCCCTTTCCCGTCGGCGAAGCGAGTGCCCGCGCGCGCACCCAGCATGAAGGCGGCTACATCTACCCCCGCTCGATCGCCGGTTTGGATGTAGAGCTCACCGCGGTAGATGACTCCTGATCGTTCGCCGGCCAGTCGCGCTCCGAGGGTTCCTTGGTTGGTGTTGGCGAGCGTGGCCTCGACGTGGTCATAGAGGGCGTAGAGTTCGAGCGTCCCGCCCGCGACGTTCTTGACCTCGCCGACGGCGCCGATGAACTCCCCGTCATTGGGCACGGCGGGCGACGTCGCGTCGGAGAGCTGATATCCGAACAGCGTCACCCCGCCCCAGCCGCCACCGGCATAGGCACGGATCCCGTCGAACGCGCGCCCTTGTTGGGTCCAATCGACCGCCCCGACGCGGCGCTGGCCGCCCACGTTCATCTCTTGCCGCCCGAATCGGGCCATGAGGCGCTTGTTCGTGCTGGCGAGCTCGATGAAGCCTTGATGGAGATCGAAGTTGTCCGCCTCGAAATCGGCGAGTGTGCTCGACTCTTCGCCCCAGATTCGTACATCTTGCAACTCGACGAACACCCGGACGTCGCGCTTCAGCATGGCGTCGACGTGCGCGCGAACCCGCATGGACGTAAAGGCGTCGTCGTCACCACCCACTGGATCTCGATACTCGGTGCGCGGACGCACCTGCGCGCCGAAGGTGGCCTCTTGGGCGACGGCGACGCTCGTGAGGCACATGGTGCAGGTCAGCGACAGGGCGAGGACGGGCTGGACTCTCATGGCAATCCTCGAAATGGAGGCGTCGGCTCGGCGGAAAAGTACCGCCAAATTCTAAATCGGACAAGTTTGTCATATTTTGACCGACCGAGGATAAATCTTTCGTTAAATGACTAGGAAAGATCCTTCACGAATTGATTCGATTAGCGGGTTGATGAGGGCTGGACCCTGCGAACCAGCAGGCTACCTGAGGAGCTGCTTGGCCTCGTCGATGGCGTGCTCCGCCCCGCTCAACGCCAGCAGGTCGCCCTCGAGGAGCGTCTCGGTCGCCTTGGGAAACACAATCCGGTCCTCGCCCCGGCAGAGCGCCACCACGGTGGCGCCCGTCATGCCTCGGACGTTCAGCTGGGCCAACGACTTCCCGACCGCCGAACTCCCGGGGCGGATGGTGAGGGGCGTCAAGCTGCCGAGTTCGGGTGCCAACCGGCGCACCTCTTCGAGCGCGGACGGACGCTCGCCGCTGACCTGGCGGGCCAGTGCGTGGACCACCATGCCGGCCGTCGCGCGAACGTGACCCTCGAGGTTCCGGGCCGACTGCCAGAACGCGGCCCCGAACAGCACGAGCGCCACGACTAGAACGGCAAGACCGCCATAGGTCGGTAGAAAGGGCTGGGTGACCGCGACGAGCGGGGCGCCGACCAAGAGGACGATGAAGATCTCGAGCGTCACCAGCAGCGCCCGGCGCGGGGCGAGTCCCAGGTCCACCTTGCCGTGCTCGACGGTGGGGAAGGCGCTCGTGGCCAGGGTGTGGGCCAGCGACCGGGACGATCGCACCAATCCGATGAGGAACGGGAAGGCGAGGGCGAGGGCCGCGGCAACCACGACGAGACGACCAATCGTGACCCCCAGCGCAAGGGACCGCGCCAGTATCGGGAGAATGCGCGGCAGTGCCACGGACGTGCCGGCGACGATGCCGGCGATGATGGCGGCGTCGATCAGGATGTACCCGGACAGACGTCGGATTCGTCCCCGCGGCGTGGTGCTCCGAGGGGCATTCCGAAGGGCCTCGACCCACGAGCCGTACAGGGTGGCGTAGGTCTGGAGTGGCTTGGGCAGCCGGCGGTCGACGTAGGCGCCTGCCCTATCGGAAAAGGCAATCATCCACGGCGAGCTGAACGCGGTGAGCACCGACACCGCCACCGCCACCGGATACAGGAATTCGCTCGTCGCGCCACTCACGGCGCCCACCCCGGCAATGATGAACGAGAACTCTCCGATCTGGGTCAGGGTCATGCCGGTCCGGACCGAGGTCCGGGTATCGAACCCGGCGAGGAATGCGCCGACGCTCACGCCGAGGATCTTCCCGGTCAGCACCACACCGGCGAGCAGCACGACCGCGCCCCAGTGCTCGAAGATCAACCGCTGATCGATGAGCATGCCGACGGCGACGAAGAAGATGGCGGCGAACATGTCCCGCACCGGCCGGATCAGCTCCGCCACCGGCCGGGACGAGCCGGACTCGGCGACGAGCGAGCCCGCGAGGAAGGCGCCGAGTGCCACGGAAAACCCAGCCGCACTCGCGAGGAGCGCGACCGCGAAGCAGAGCCCGACGCTTGCCACTAGCGTGGTTTCCGGTTTCCGGAGCCGCACGATAGCGCGCACCACGCGTGGTACGATCAGGATGCCCACCACCAGGAGTCCCACCAGGAATGCGACGAGACGGCCGAGGGTCGTGGCGAGGGTTCCAGTGGAGAGCCCTGCCCCGGTCGCGACCGCGGTGAGAATCGCGATGAGGAGAATTGCCGCCAGGTCTTCGACGATGAGAATGCCGAACACCAAATCGGAGTGCGAATGTGGAACGCCGCGCTCCGCGAACACCTTGGCGATGATCATGGTGCTCGAAATGGCCACGATGGCGCCGGCGAAGATGCTGTCGACCGTGCCCCAGCCGAGTAGCTGGCCCGCCAAGTATCCCAAGGAGAGCATCAGCCCGACTTCGATCACGCCGACCAAGCCGGCCGTCGGGGCAAGCCGTGCCAACTTGTGCAGGTTGAAGTCGAGCCCGAGCGAGAACATGAGGAGGATGACCCCGAGCTCCGCCAGGGTCCGGATGCTCTGGGGATCGGCCACCAACGTGGTGGGCGAATACGGCCCGATGACCAGACCGGCCAGCAGGTAGCCCAGCACGACCGGCAGCTTGAGCCGGTGGAACACCACCGTAATGATGGCGGCCACGCCGAGGACTGCGGTGAGATCGCCGAGAAAGGCCGGCAGGTGTTCCATATGATCCGTGAGCGAGAGAAAGGGGGCGCGTGGCCGACTCACCTGGGATCAAGATACCGGCATGGTTGGCGCCGCCGGAACCCTGGGAAGGCTGACCGTTCGGCGGTTGAGCGGGTCGGCGGGTCGGCGAAGGGTAGCGTGGTGCGTCTCGCAGCGGATCATCACGTGCGTTCTCGATCCGCCCAACCGCCGTCAGCTTCCTACGGTCCGGCCTCAGTTCCTCCCGCCGCGAAGGGCCCGGTACGTAATCTCCGACAGGGTCGCAATCAGCTGCGACGACACGGCGTGGTCCTCGATCCCGCGCACCAGGACAACCAGCACGTAGGGCGGCCCGCCGTCGGGGTACACGATCGCGGCGTCGTGGTCGATCGCGGTGATCCACCCGGTCTTGTGGGCCACCCGGGTACCTGCGGGCAGCCCGGCCGGAATCCCCTCGTTGAACTCCTGCTGCTCGAGAATCGCCAGCATGGCGGCGGTGGAGTGCTCGCTGGCGGCCCGTCCCCCCGCCAGCGCCGTGAGGATGACGCCGAGATCGCGGGCGGTGGTGGTATTGCTGAGGCCCGCCCGGTAGGCCTTTAGGTCCTCGACCCCACGTAGGACTTCGATCGAGTCGGCGCCCAACTGACGCATGGTTGCAGTCACGCGTCGCGCGTCGGCAAACTCGATCAGGATGTTGGTCGCGAGGTTGCTGGACCGCGTGATCATCAGATCGATCAACTCGCGGGCCGGCACCGCCGAGCCGACCTTGTGATACAGCGTCGAGTCGCTGTCGGATGCCGGATCGATGTCGTACGTCGAGCCGTCAGCGATGGAAGTAAACGTCATGCCGACCGGAATGGGGTGGTCGATCGCGAACCGACCCTCATCGGCGTCGCGGAACAACTGGATCATGACGGGCACCTTCATGGTGCTCGCGGCATGCATGCGGAGGTCGGCATTGATGAGGACGGTGTCCCCGGTGTCGAGGTTCCGGAAGTACACGCCAACCTCGGCGCCGCTCGCGGCGATGGGCTCCGACAGGGCTTCGGTGAGTGCGGCGGTATCGAGAGACTTGGTGACGGTACACCCCGTGACGAGAGACCACAGCACCAGTGACAGTCGCGGACCGATGAGCGCGCGACATCCGGGTCGCGTCCCGTTCAATGCCAAATGCCGGGAATGCGCGCGCTGCAGCTGGGGCAGAGGCCCTCCGCAGTCACGCGATTGCGGCGCACCCGGTAACCAGAGCGCTCGATCAACCGATCGCCGCAGTCGGGGCAGTCGGTGTGCTCCCACGACCCGACGCGCCCGGCGAGGTTCCCGGCGTAGACGTAGCGCAGGCCGGCCTCCTTCCCGATCTCGCAGGCCTGGAGCAGCGCACCGGCCCTGGTCCGCCGACAGTCAGCCATCCGGTACTCGCCGTGGAACGCGGTCACGTGCCACGGGATATCGGGCGACACCGAGGCGATGAACCGGGCCGCTTCACCGAGTTCCACGGGATCGTCGTTGAACCCCGGCACCAGCAAGGTGACGATCTCCAGCCAGAAGCCCATTTCATGCACCAGCCGGATGCCGTCCAGCACGGATGCGAGGACGCCCCCCAACTTCCGGTAGGCGGGGTCCGACATCGACTTGAGATCGATCTTGTAGCAATCGGTAACGGGACGGATGTACTCCAGGGCCTCGCGGGAACAGTTCCCGTTCGAGACGAATGCCGTCTTCAAGCCTTGGGCCTTGGCGCGGCGGAACACCTCGACCGCCCACTCCGCCGTGATCGACGGCTCGTTGTAGGAGGACGTCACCATCGGGGCGCCCGACTGCCGGGCCAGCAGAACCAGCTCACGGGCACTCACGATGGTCGGGCTCGTTCCCGCCGACTCGTCCCGGATCGCCTGCGACGTCAGCCAATTCTGACAATAACCGCAGTGGAAGTCGCACCCGAGCATGCCGAACGTGAGGGTGTCGCAACCTGGCAGGACGTGGTAGAACGGCTTCTTTTCGATAGGGTCGCTGTGCAGGCCGGCGACGTAATTGGCCGGCGCGTAGAGCCTGCCGTCGCGGTTGAATCGCACCTGGCAGATGCCGCGGCGGCCCGGGCGGACGAGGCAGCGGTGGGCACATGCGAGGCATCGGACTGCCCCGCTCGCCTCCCGGCGAACCAGTTCGGCGGGCCGGACGAAGCAATCGAGCAACTCGGCGAGCCGGACCGACCGCAGCCGCGTGCGGAGGACGTTTTCGGAAGGAGCACCACGAGCCATGGGCACCTCCTTGGCGGTAGCCTAGACCAATAATAGCGCGATCCTTGCCCCAAGAGATACCTTCCGAATCATGTCGCTCTCAGGCTTCCACCCCGCCGTCGCCCGCTGGTTCACCGACGCCATCGGCCAGCCGACCCACGCCCAAGCACGGGGCTGGGAGGCCATCCGCAAGGGGCACAACACGCTCATCGCGGCCCCGACCGGCTCCGGGAAGACCTTCGCCGCGTTCCTGAACGCCCTGGATCAGCTGTGCCGGGAAGGCCTGGAGCAGGGCCTCCCGGATGAGGTCCGGGTGGTCTACGTCTCACCGCTCAAGGCGTTGAGCACCGATATCCACAAGAACCTGGTCGAGCCGCGCGAGGGCATCGCCGAAACGGCGCTTCGCATGGGACTCGAGCCGGTGGAGACTACCGCTGCAGTTCGAACGGGCGACACGACCAGTGCGGCGCGCGCCGCCATGCTGAAGCGTCCGCCCCACATTCTGGTGACGACACCCGAGTCGCTCTACCTACTGCTCACCGCCAAGCGCAGCCGGGACATGCTCCGCACGGTGCGGACGGTCATCGTGGACGAGATCCACGCCGTGGTCCAGTCGCGCCGCGGCTCGCACTTGGCGCTCAGTCTCGAACGGCTCGAGCACGTTACGGGTGGGTCGCTCCAGCGTATCGGCCTTTCAGCGACGCAGCATCCGATCGACCAGGTCGCGCAATTCCTGGTCGGCATGGGGCCGGATGGTACCCGACGCGAGTGCACCGTGATCGACGAGGGGCACCGCCGTGCTCTCGATCTGGCGCTCGAGTTGCCAGGCTCGCCGCTCGAATCGGTCATGTCGCACGAAGTGTGGGAGGAGGTCTTCGACCGGCTCGCCCAGCTCATCGAGGACCACCGCGTCACCCTCGTCTTCGTCAACACCCGCCGCCTGGCGGAACGGGTCGCGCGCGACCTCGAGAAACGGCTCGGAGGAAACGCGGTCACCGCGCACCATGGGAGCATGGCCAAGGAAGCCCGGCTCGATGCGGAACAGCGGCTCAAGGAGGGTCGGCTCAAGGCCCTCGTCGCGACGGCGTCACTCGAACTGGGCATCGACATCGGCTACGTCGATCTGGTGTGCCAGCTGGGCTCGCCGCACTGGATCTCGACCCTGCTCCAGCGGGTGGGCCGCTCGGGGCACAGTATCCGCGGCACACCGAAGGGTCGCCTGTTCCCGCTCACCCGCGACGACTTGATCGAATGCACGGCGCTCGTTCGAGCGGTGGGCGAGGGCGAGCTCGACCGGATCGTCATCCTCGAGCGGCCCCGCGACGTCTTGGCCCAACAAATCGTGGCCGAAGCAGCCAGCGAGGACTGGAACGAAGCAGCGCTGTTCGACCTGGTGCGTCGGGCTTATCCCTATCGCGCGCTCGAGCGACGAGAATTCGACAGCATCGTCCGCATGGCAGCCGAGGGGTTTACCACCCGCCGAGGCCGCCGAGGGGCGTTGCTGCACTACGATGGAGTGAACGGCACGATTCGGGGCCGGCGCGGAGCCCGGATGCTGGCGATCACGTCAGGCGGGGCCATACCCGACAACGCCGACTATCGGGTGATCCTGGAGCCGGAAGACACGTACATCGGGACCCTCAACGAAGACTTCGCCATCGAAAGCATGGCGGGCGACATCTTCCAGCTGGGGAAC
The DNA here is from genome assembly GCA_035464955.1 of Gemmatimonadales bacterium. GTDB lineage: Bacteria > Gemmatimonadota > Gemmatimonadetes > Gemmatimonadales > GWC2-71-9 > JABDII01. The sequence goes on along the minus strand of DATHRW010000346.1, from coordinate 72 downwards.
ACGTCCTGGCGCATCCTTCAGATAGGCCCCGGCATCGTCCGAGTGGCGGACGCCAAGGGCGAGCCACCCAAC
>DATHRW010000345.1:0-14937 GCA_035464955.1 Gemmatimonadales bacterium | reverse complement strand
TGACCCGCGCGGCTTGGAACGCGCTCTTGAAGATCCTCGAAGAACCGCCGCCGCGCGTGGTGTTCGTCTTCGCCACCACCGATCCGCAGAAGATCGCGTCGACGGCGGCCCCGGTCCTGTCTCGTCTGCAGCGGTTCGATTTTCGTCGCATCGGCCCGGCGGCCATTCGTCAGCGCCTCCGTGAGGTGGTCGATGCCGAGGGCATCGCGGCCGAGGATGACGCGCTGACCCTGATCGCCCGCCGGGCGGATGGCGGCATGCGCGACGCGCTGTCGGTGCTGGACCAGTGCTTGAGTCTGGGAGAAGGCGCCGTCACGACGGCGCTGGTGCGGGACGTGTTGGGCGCGGTGGATGACGAACTCTACGCCGAGCTGCTCGACGTCATCGCGGAGCGGAGTCCGGGCCGTGTCTTTCCGCTGGTCGACCGGCTCATGGACGCGGGCATCGATCTCGGGGAGTTCATGGTCGGCGCCGCCGATACGCTCCGCGCCTTGCTCATGGTCAAGCTCGGCGCGACACCGGCCGAGCTGACCGATGCCATGCGAGACACCCTCGCCCGGTTCGCGCCGCGGTTCGAGGCGGGCGACGTCATCCGGATGCTCAAGTTGCTCGCGGACGACGAGACCAGCATCCGGCGAAGTGTCAATCCGCGCCTCATCGTGGAGACCCTGCTGCTGCGCTGGGCCCTGCTGGATCGCATCGTCGATTTGGCCCAGGTCCTGTCCGGAGAGTCGGCCCCCACGGCCCCGCAGCATCCTCGGCCACACACGGGGTCGGCCAAAGTGGCGCCGGCCCCCGCTGTCGACCCGGGCACTGTCGACCCGGCGGCTCCTCCCACGGGCCAGCTGAGCGAGGAATGGTTGTCGGGCTACTGGAGCGACTTGGTCGCCACCGCACGGACCAAGAGCCCGTTTCTGGGCGAAGCGCTCGCCTCGGCGCGGCCGGTTGGGGTATCGGGGTCCCGCGTGACGCTGGAGATGGCCGACATCAATCCCATTTTCCGAGAGACGCTCGAGCGCCAAGTGCGGCAGGTCGAAGCGCTCCTGGCAGCCTACGTCGGGAAGGCCGTGACGGTCACGGTCGCGGCCGGTGGCACGGAGGCCGCGCCGGCGGGTCCCGAGCCACAGGCGGGGCAGGGTGCACGGCCTCGGCGGCTGTCCGATGCCCAGCTCAAGGCCGAACGACTCGAGGCCACCCGGGCCGCAGATGCCGCCCTGGATGCGGCGGCCGATGCATTAGATTTAGAGATTGTAGACTAGCCGACCTTCTGGCACCCGGTTTGCTTGTCCGGGCTGGGGTGCCGGCCTACTTTTTCCGTTCAGCGTGAAACGACGAGACCAATGGCAGATCTTCAGCAGCTTCTCCAGCTCGGCCAACAGATGCAGGGAAAGCTCCAGCAGCTCCAGACCGAGCTTGCCGACCGGACCATCGAAGCCTCGGCCGGAGGCGGCATGGTACGGGTGACGGCGGACGGCAGAGGCATGATCCGCACGCTCGACATCGATCAATCCGTGTTTGCCGATCACGACGCGGAATTCCTGGCTGACCTGGTGCTGGCCGCCATGTCCGAGGTACAGCGGCGCGCCGCCGACATCCTCCAGGCGGAAATGCGGAAGGCGCAGTCGTTGCCCATCGCACCGCAACTTTGAGCTGTGAGCGTCATCGAGGATCTCATCACCGAACTGGCGAGGCTGCCGGGCATCGGCCGGAAGACGGCCCAGCGCTTGACCTACCATCTGTTGCGGCAGCCGGGCGAACAGACAGTGCGGCTGGCCGAGTGCCTCCAGACGGTGGCCGAGCGGGTGGGGCCCTGTGCTGAGTGCGGGATGCCCACTGAGCACGAACGCTGCGGATACTGCAGCGACCCGCGACGGGATGACGGGCTTCTCTGCGTGGTCGAGGAACCCTCAGGGGTGGAAGTAGTGGAGCGGAGCACTGAATTCCGTGGGCGCTACCACGTCCTTGGCGGCCATTTGTCACCGCTCGATGGCATCGGCCCGGATGCGCTCCGGCTCGATCCCCTTGTCCAGCGCGTACGAGGCGGCCGGGTCCAGGAAGTGATCCTGGCGACGAACCCCTCGATGGAGGGAGAGGCAACGGCAACCTACATCCAGCAGTTGTTGGCGGGCTCCGATGTCAAGGTCACTCGGTTGGCGCGAGGGTTGCCCATGGGCGGCGATCTCGAGTACGTCGATGGCGTGACCCTGTCACATGCGCTCTTGGCGCGCGAGGAAGTCCGGTCGTGAGACCGCGTGCGGCACTCGTCGCCGCCGGGGCAGTGGCCGGCATCGCCACCGGGTGGCTGTTCGCGCGACAGCACCTCGTGCGCCACCGACGCGACCTGTTCCACCCCAGCCCACTCCGGCGGCTGGCCGCCATCGGGTATCTCGCCGGCCACCCGGGGGTCGACGCCCTGGGAACGCTTCGGGACTACCTGCGATGGGAACCCCAACTCTTGCTGCGGCGCCGCGCTGGCTACGTGCTGCGACGCATGGAAGCGCGACTCGGGTGACGGGTCAAGACAAGACGGGCGCCTCGAGCTGGTCGTTCCGGGAGGAAGATTCCCGCCGGATTACGAGCATTCTCAACGAGTTCTTGCACGTATCGCGGGCCCGGACCGCGCTCATCGTTGACCGAAACGGGCAGATGATCGCGACGGTCGGTGAGCAGACCGCCTTCGATCCGCTGGCGTTTGCGTCCCTCACAGCGGCGGACTTCAGTGCCAACGACCAACTGGCGCGCCTGATCGGCGAGCCGGAGTTCGGGTCCCTCTTTCACCAGGGCGAGAAGGACTCGATGTACCTGGCTGACATTGCGCGCCGCGTGATCCTGGTGGTGCTGTTCGACAATCAAACCACGCTGGGATTGGTCAAGTTACGGGTCAAGTCGGCCGTCGGGTCGCTCAATCACGTGTTCATCGAAATGCAGGCGCGGGAGGAAGCCGGTGCCAATCGGGTCGAGTCCGGATTTGTCGGCGATGCAGAAGACGAAATCGACAGGCTCTTCGGAGAATAGGGAGACGAGCCGCTCATGTCGATGATCAACTACGCGTCCCGCGAGATCAACTGCAAGCTCGTCTACTACGGCCCCGGGCTGGGCGGGAAGACGACGAACTTGGAGCATGTGTACTCGAAGATCGCGCCGACGGCCAAGGGGAAGATGATCTCGCTCGCTACCGAAACCGAGCGAACCCTGTTCTTCGATTTCCTCCCGGTCGATCTCGGAACCATTCGCGGCTTCAAGACGCGGTTCCACCTGTATACGGTGCCCGGCCAGGTCTACTACAATGCCTCGCGGAAGTTGATTCTCAAGGGCGTCGACGGCGTCGCGTTCGTGGCCGACAGCCAGATCGAGCGCATGGAAGCCAACATCGAGTCGATGCAGAATCTCTACTCCAATCTGGCGGAGCACGGCTACGATCTCACGCAGATTCCGTTCGTCATCCAGTACAACAAACGGGACTTGCCGAACGCCGCTCCAATCCAGGAGCTCCAGGCGGCGATCAACCCGGGCTGGCCGATGGAGGACGTCACCCGCCAGCGACTGACGCCGGATCCGCTGCACGAAGGCGAGTTCCTCATCGAGCAGGCCGACGGACACTGGGTTGAGCGGGCTCCCTATTTCGAATCGGTCGCAACCAGTGGCGACGGCGTGTTCGACACCCTCAAAGCGCTGAGCAAGCTTGTCATCAAGACTCTAGGGTAAGGGGTTCCCCATGTGGACCCTGCCGAACATCATTACCATCATCCGCATCGCGATGACACCGGTCATCGCCCTGCTCCCCTTCATTGACGGATACTGGCCCAAGCTCATCGCCTTCGTGGTGTTCATCTTGGTCGCGGTGACCGATGTGTGGGATGGGTACCTGGCTCGCTCCCGAAACCAAGTCACCGACCTCGGCAAAGTGTTGGACCCGCTCGCTGACAAATTGCTCCTGGTCGCGGCCCTCGTTCCCATCTACTGGATATCCAAGCACCGGCAGGATCTCTATGGCATCCCGGTATGGGGCAGCATCCCGCTGTGGGTCTGCTTGCTCCTGCTCGGCCGCGAATTTGCCATGACCGGATTCCGCGCCTGGGCCCAACGCCGAGGCGTGGTCATCGCCGCCGGGCCGGCCGGCAAACTCAAGACCACGTTTCAGAATATCTTCATCGGGGCCATGATGGCCTGGTTCGCCTTTCGCGATGCCCGCCGCCCGCTGGGGTGGGAAGGCAACAGCGTGGCCAACTTCTGGAATGAATTTCATGGAGGCTTCGTTGCCATCACGCTCGGGACGGCGGCACTCCTGACGATTTACTCCTTCGTGGTCTACGTCTTCCGCTACCGCGCCCTCTTCTCACGCCCGCACTAGCGCTCTTGGACCTCGAACTCGTTACCATCGGCACCGAGCTCTTGCTCGGCCTGACCGTCGATAGCAACACCGCGGACCTCGCCCAGATCCTCGCGCCGCACGGAATCCGGATCGTGCGACGAACCACCGTGCCAGACACGGTGACGGGCATTCACGACGCGGTGCATCAAGCGCTCGGGCGAACCGGCCGAGTGATCACCGTCGGCGGACTGGGGCCCACGAAGGACGACCTGACCCGGGATGTCGTGGCCCGGCTGTTCGACGCGCCGCTCATGTTCGACGAGCACGTGTGGAACGACCTCCTCGCGCGATATCGTCGCGTCGGCCGTGAGCCGTCGGGCAGCAATCGCTCCCAAGCGATGATTCCACGGGGCGCGACCGTGCTGCCGAACCGCTGGGGCACCGCCCCCGGGCTCTGGCTCGAGGGCCCCCTCGGGCTCGTGGTGATGCTGCCCGGCGTCCCGCACGAGATGCGAAAGCTGGCCAAGCACGAGGTCGGCCCGCGCTTGGCCCCGGAAGATGGAACGCAGGCACCGATTGTGTCGCACGTGCTTCGGACCGCCGGCATCGCGGAATCCACGCTGGCTGACCGTCTCGGCGACATCGAGGACGTCATTCGGCCCGTCACCCTGGCGTATCTGCCACAAGTGGCCGGTGTCGACCTCCGTCTCACCTCCTGGAACGCCCCCCGGGCCCACGCGGCGCAACGGCTTCGCGATGCCGCGGTGGAGGTCCGGAGGCGCGCCGGCGAGCACTGCTACGGCGAGGGCGTGATCGACCTCGCAAGAGTAGTGCTCGACCGCGCGCGCCGGGCCGAGCTGACCATCGCCGTGGCGGAGTCCTGTACGGGTGGCTTGCTCGCCGGCCGCCTGACAGCGATACCGGGGAGCTCCGATGTGTTCGTCGGCGGTATCATCGCCTATCACAATCGGGTGAAGACCGACTTCCTCGGGGTTCCTGAGGAGCTGATCGCCGGCCACGGGGCGGTGAGTGAGGCCGTGGCACGCGCCATGGTCCAGGGTACCCGGGCGCGGTTCCTCTCTGACATTGCGCTCAGTATCACCGGCATCGCCGGCCCGGACGGCGGGTCGGCCGAGAAACCGGTCGGGACGGTTTGGATCGGGATCTCCGTCGGAGCGGAGGAAGGCGCACTCCATCGTATCTACCATGGCAGCCGCTGGCAGATCCGGGAGCGGGCGGTGGCAGGAACACTGTACGAATTGCTCCTCCGCCTGCCAGTGTGACCGGCATTCCTGGTATGTGGTTTGCCGTTATCTTCCTGAATCCACTTGCTATATCAGGAGACGACGACTAGTGACCAAGAAACGCCACCCCCATCCGCCCCACGACCCGCCTGCCTATGAAGCGGACGGCCCGGACGCCGCGCTCGACGAGGGGCCAGTGGCTGAAGACCTGCTGGCACCCGACGAACTGGAAATGAGCCCGGATGAGGAAGCCCCGCCGCGGTCGGATCCGGGCGGCCCAGCGGACGGTGTGCCGTTCGAGATGCCGCAGGCGGCGGTCAAGCGCCTCCAGGAAACCCTTGATGAGCTCCAGGACCGCCACGCGCGCCTGGCGGCCGAGTTCGATAATTACCGGAAGCGGGTCAATCGGGAGAAGCTCGAATTGGGTGATCGCGCCCAAGGTGCCTTCGCCAATCGGCTGCTCGAGGTGCTGGACGATCTGGATCGGCTGCTAGCGGAATCGGAAACGGTGAAGCCGACGCATACCCTGCACGAGGCTCTCGTGCTGGTGGATCGGAAGCTCAGAAAGGAGCTGGAAGGGGCAGGCCTCGAACGGATCCATTCCGATGGCGCCCCGTTCGACCCGAGCCAGCATGAAGCGGTGGCCGCGCTTCCACCGCCCGAGCCCGAACTCGAGCATCACGTTGCCGCGACGTTTCAGGCCGGCTATCGCTTCAAAGGCAACCTGATCCGGCCGGCTCGCGTTCAAGTCTACACGGATCAAGGTTAGAGGCGGGCGTGGCCGCGAAGGACTATTACCAGGTACTCGGCGTCTCGAGCAGCGCCTCGCAAGACGAGATCAAGAAGGCCTACCGGCGCCTGGCCAAGCAGTTCCATCCGGACGCGAACCTGGGCAATCCCACGGTGGGCGAGCGCTTCAAGGAGGTATCGGAAGCGCACGCGGTTCTCTCCGATCCTGAGAAGCGGAAACAGTACGATCGCATGCGTCGGTTCGGCGCGTTCACCGGGGCCGGCGGCCGGGGCCAGCCCGGGTTTGGCGGAAGCGCGCGAGGCCAGGGGGTCGAGTACGAAGATTTCGACTTCGGTGGCCTCGGCGGCCTCGGGGACATCTTCTCGTCGATCTTCGGCCGTGGCCGACCCAAAGAGCGTCGCGGCGAGAACATCGAGACCGTGCTGGAAGTTCCGTTCCGGGTGGCGGCGCTCGGCGGGAAGATCCCGATTACCCTGCCGATGACCGAGAATTGCCCCACCTGTGGTGGCAGCGGCGCCGCCCCCGGCAGCAAGGTGAGCACCTGCCAGGAATGCGGTGGCCGCGGAACGGTCTCATTCGGTCAGGGTGGCTTTGCCGTGAACCGCCCATGCCCCGCATGCCGGGGACGGGGCAAGCTGCCAGCCCAGCCCTGTCCCAAATGTCAGGGCGCGGGTGAGACGCGTGTCGAGCGCAAGATCGTGATCACGGTGCCGCCCGCCACCGACACCGGAACCAAGGTCCGCCTCAAGGGGCACGGCAACCCGGCGGCGGGCGGCGGCGGTCAGGCCGGAGACCTCTACGTCACGTTCCAGGTTCAACCGGACCGGTTTTTCCAGCGTAACGGGCTCGATGTGACCTGCGAGATCCCGGTGGACATGGTGCAGGCCATCCTCGGCACCAAGCTCCGGGTGCGCACGCTAGCCGGCAAGAAGATCGTGCTCAGGATCCCTCCGGGCACACAACCGGGCCGGAAGTTCCGGATCAAGGGGATGGGAATCGAGAAGAACGGGCGGAAGGGCGACCAGCTCGTCCAGATTCGGGTCCGGTTGCCCGAGAAGGTCACCGAAGAGCAGGCAGCGCTGCTCCAGCGATTCGAGCAATCACTCGACGGCTGACGCTAGGCGAAGGGATCTTCCGCCTGCGCCGCGCGGTGCCGTTCCAATAACATCCGGTGGGTGGCGCGCTCCTCCTAGGGACGCGGCGGGCGCCGTTGGCGGTAGGTCCCATCGGCCTGAAGATCCCAGGCCTGCCGGTTGTCCTGCAGCATCAGCTCCAACAAGTCCCGGACGGCACGACGGTGCTGTGGCGTATCGAGGGGCACTACCGCCTCGATGCGCCGGTCGAGATTGCGCGGCATCCAATCGGCCGACCCGATGTAGACCTCCTCCCGGCCGGCGTTGTAGAAATAGAAGGCGCGGGAGTGCTCGAGAAACCGGCCAAGGATGCTGATGACGCGAATCGTGTCGCTCACGTCCGGGATGCCGGGGCGCAGGCAACAGATGCCCCGAATAATGAGGTCGATCTGGACCCCGGCCCGGGAGGCTTCGTACAGCGCGACGATCAACTCGGCGTCCACCAACGCGTTCATTTTCGCGATGATCCGCGCCTTGCGTCCGCTCTGGGCATGATGGATCTCACGACGGATCATCGACAGAAACCGTTGCCGCATGCCGCGGGGCGCCACCAACAGCTTGCGGTACGTCATGGGCTGGCCGAACCCGGTCAGGACGTTGAACAGGTCTGTCAGGTCCGCCCCGAGATCGGGGTCGTCGGACAGGAGTCCGAAGTCGGTATAGAGGCGCGCAGTTCGTGCGTTGTAGTTCCCGGTTCCGATATGCAGATAACGTTGGATCGTTTGGCCCTCACGCCGCACCACCAACAGGATCTTGGTGTGGGTCTTGAGCCCGGCGACGCCATACGACACGTGGACGCCGACGTCTTCCAGCCGCTGCGCCCAGCTGATGTTGTTCTCTTCATCGAACCGGGCCTGGAGCTCGATCAGGACCGCGACCTGCTTCCCCTGCTCGGCGGCGTGTGCCAGGAGCCGCGGAATGCCCGAGTCGTTTCCCGTCCGATACAGCGTCAGCTTGATGGCCAACACGTCCGGATCGTCCGCTGCCTGCTGGATGAAGCGCTCGACTGAGCTGGTGAAGCTGTCGTACGGATGGTGCAGGAAGAGATCGCCGTCTCGAATGATGTCGAAGATGCTGCGGGGGTCGGCGAGCCGGGCCTGGGTGGTCGGGAAATACGGCGGGTCGTGCAACTCCGGAATGCCAATCGCTCCGGCCAGCTCCATGAGATCCGCCGCGTCGAGCAGGCCCGGCACCTCGTAGATGTCGTCGGTGTTGGGGAGCAGGATGCCGGGATCCTGCTCCTCACTGAACTCACGCAGCAGGAGGGTGCGTAGATTCTGCGGCATGGCCGGCGACACCTCGATCCGAACCACCTCCGCAAAGCGCTGGTTGCGGACTTCTTCCTGGATCAAGCTCAGGAGATCCTCCGCCTCATCGTGATCGATTTGTAGATCGGTATTGCGGGTGATCCGGAAGAGATGCCACGTGAGGATCTCGACACCCGGGAACAGCGCCGGCAGGTTCTCACCGATGATGTACTCGAGCGGGATGAAGTGGTGTGGTGTGGTGAGCGGTACCCAGCGTCGTAGGATTTTGGGAACCTTCACGCGCGCAAAACGTTCCTCGCCGGTCGGTCCCCTGAGCGTGACGGCAATCGACAGGCTCAGGTTGGAGATGTACGGAAACGGGTGTGCAGGATCGACCGCCAACGGGGTCAGCACGGGAAAGACCACCTGCCGGAAATGCTGGTCCACGTGAGCGCGCTCGCGGCTCGACAGCTCCGAGAGGTCCGTGATCAGCCGGATCCCATGGTTCTCCAACGCCGGCAAGAGGTGGGTGCGCAGATGGCCGAGCTGTTGGCGCTGGAGGTCGTGCACGACGCGCGAAATGGCCTGGAGTTGCTCGCCCGGCGTCAAGCCATCCGCGGTTCGCTCGGTGTACCCGGCCGCCACCTGTTGCCGCAGGCCTGCCACCCGCACCTGGAAGAACTCGTCCAGGTTGCTGCTGAAGATGGCGATGAACTTGAGCTGCTCGAGCAGCGGGGTGCGGGGATCCATCGCTTCGTGGAGCACGCGACGGTTGAATTCGAGCCAGGACAACTCCCGATTGGCGAACAGCGTGGGGTCCCGGAGATCGATCTGGCCAACCTCACCCGGTGCCTGCGGGCGGACATCGGTCATCCGGTCAACCCTCCGCCATCGGTCGCGCGCGTCATGAGTGCCACGAGCGGGTCCGCACCGTAACCTTCCGGGGCCCACCCACGAACAGCGACAAGAAGGTGCTCACGAAGGAGATCACCAGCGCCCCCCACAAGGCCGCCCAGAAGCCGGACACGTGGAAGCCCAGCCCCAGCTGATCGGAGAGCCACGCCGTCAGCTGAAGCAGCACCGCGTTGATGACGATGGTAAACAGTCCCAGCGTCACGAGGACCAACGGGCAAGTGAGGACGGCCAGTACCGGGCGCAGCAGGCTGTTCACCATGCCGAGCAGGGCCGCCACCGCCAAGAACCTGAGCGGCCCGCGGTCGAAATCGATGCCCGGCAGCAGGCTCACCGCCGCGAAGATCGCGACGGTGTTGATCAGGAGTCGCAGGATGACGCCTCTCATATCGGGGGGGCCCCTAGACCTCGTTGCTTAGGCAATGATCCCTCCACCAAGGACGCGCCCACCGTCAGCCTCGTCATACAGGACACCAGATTGGCCCGGCGCTATCGCTCGCGCCGGCGCGTCGAGTGCGAGCGTCAGCGAGTGATCCACGCAGGAAAGCACGGTCGCCGGAACCGGACGGGACCGATACCGGATCTGGACGTGGCACTCCGCTCCGGGCTCGAGTGGCGGCGCGAGCCAGTTGACCTCCTCCAATGTGACGCGGTGTCCCGCCAGATCTTCAGCGCTCCCAATCACGACGGCGCGATCCTCCGGCCGGATGGCCACGACGTAGCGTGGCTCCGAGTGCCCTCCGGGCAGCCCGCGTCGCTGGCCGATGGTGTAGCGGGCGTACCCGTCGTGCTGGCCCACCATCTGCCCCCCGGTCGTCACGAAGGGTCCAGGGGCCAACGCTGGTGCGTCCGCGGGCAGATGTTGCTCCAACACTCGGGCGTAGTCGCCGTCGGGTACGAAACAGATCTCGACCGACTCCGCCTTTTCCGCGGTGCCGAGGCCCAATGTGCGTGCGTAGGCCCGGGTTTCCTCCTTCGTCATCCGACCGACCGGGGTGCGCATTCTGGGCAGCACCTGGCGATCGATGCCCCAGAGGAAATAGCTCTGATCCTTGTTGGGGTCGTCGCCGCGGTAGAGCGCGCCCCGATCCGCGACGACGTAGTGCCCGGTGGCGATCGCATCGCATCCCATGGCATCGGCGTGGGCGAGCAAGTCGCGGAACTTCGTGAACGAATTGCACCGCACGCAGGGAATCGGAGTCCGGCCGCGGGAATACTCGTCCACGAAATTCTGGATGACGAATTGACTGAACCGATCCTCGAGATTCAGCACGTAGTGCGGAATGCCGAGCAGGTGCGCAACATCTCGGGCGTCGGTGATCGAATCGAGCGAACAACAGGGCCGGTCGGGCACCGTGTCGCCGTAGCAGAACAGCTTCATCGTGGCGCCGATGACCTCGTGGCCTTCCTCGACCAGCCGGGCGGCGGCAACCGAGCTGTCGACCCCGCCGGACATGGCAACGAGCACGCGCTCAGGCATGCCCGAGCACCCGGGCCAAACGCCGGACTTTGCCCACGCACCCGGGAAACACGGCTGCGGCACGGGCGACATCATCGTCGGTCGACTCATGGCCAAAACTGAATCGGATGGCGGCACGGGCGAGCGGCGTCGGCACACCCATCGCGGACAAGACATGCGACGGCTCCACCGACCCCGTGGTACAGGCCGACCCACTGGACACGGCGACGCCGGCCAAGTCGAGGTGCATCAGCATCGCCTCGCTGTCGGTGCTCGGGACCGCGACCTGGAGAATGTGCGGTGCACGCGGGCCGGCCTGAGCGAGGATGACGAGGTCGGGGGTCGATGCCCGGAGGCGCGCTTCGAGCTGATCACGGAGCTTCTCGATGCGGCTCGCCTCGGCGGCTTGTTCCGTCACGGCAAGCGCGACGGCGCTCCCGAGTCCGACAATGCCCACCACGTTTTCCGTACCCGGTCGAATACCCGACTGCTGACCGCCGCCATGGATCAGGGGGTGAATATCCGGTTGGCCGCGGACGATCAGCGCGCCTACGCCCTTCGGAGCACCCAGCTTGTGCCCGGAGAGAGTCAGGAGGATGGAACTGAATCCCGCCAACGCAACCGGAAGTTTCCCGATGGCTTGTACAGCGTCGGTGTGAAACCAGACATCGCGGGCCCGGCAGCAGTCGGCCACCTGCTCGATCGGTTGAATAACGCCCGTCTCGTTATTCACCCACATGATGGACACCATGGCCGGACGCTGCTCGAGGGCCCGGTCGAGCCCGTCGAGATCGACGACGCCGTCTCGGCCTGCTGGCACGAGGTCACAGCTGCCGCCGAGCCGCTCGACTTCATGGGCAGCGGCGAGAACCGCCTTGTGCTCGATGGCTGAGACCGCAACCCGCATGGCCTCCCCGCGTGCGGCGGCCGCATGTGCCGTTCCCAGGATCGCCAAATTGTCCGCCTCGGTGCCGCCGGAGGTGAACACCACCTCTCGCGGGTCGGCGCCGAGGGCGTCGGCCACCTGGCGCCGGGCCCGCTCGACCCCCGCGCGGGCCTGGCGCCCGAAGCGGTGGGCGCTCGAGGGATTCCCGAAGGCCGTGCGGCCGAGGTAGGGCAGCATGGCCTCGAGCACCTCCGGCCGGACCGGCGTCGTGGCGGCGTGATCGAGGTAGACCGGTGTCTCTGGCATAACACAGAAAGATAACCCGCGTACGGCCTTACATGCTCCGCACGTCGAGCCGCACCACGTCGTCGACCGCCATCGTCTCGTCGGTCACGAAGGGTTCGCCGTAGCGAGTTCGAATGAGGGACCCGTAATGGGCGTTCTGGATCTCGATGAGGGAGTAGAGATCCTGACCGGTGGGAAAGATCTCACCCGCCGCGACCGCGCCGTCGAACTGGCTCGAGTAGCACCGGATGGCCGACATCTTCCGCTCGAATTGGTCGGTGATGTCGACCACGAAGGAGGGCTTCACCGGGTCTTCGCGGTACGCGAGGGCGTAGAGGATCTTGAACGGTCGGTGCGGCGCGCCCTTGGCATCGTAGCGGCGGAGCCCGGCCAGGTAGCAGGCGTCGCGCCCAAGCTCGGACGCCACACGGTGGTCGGGATGGCGTCCGACCGGGTAGGGAAGAACGACCACCCGGGGGGCGAAGTGACGGATGGCCTCGACCACGATGCGCCGGGATTCCTCCGTGTTGTGAAGGCCCGCATCCGGAAGCCCGGCATTGCGGCGCTCGGTCAGCCCGAGAATGGTGGCGGCGCGGTTGGCCTCTTGGCCGCGGATGGCGGCGGTGCCGCTGGTTCCCGTCTCTCCCGCCGTGAGGTCCAGGATACCGGTGCGATACCCTTGGTCGGCCGCGCGCAGCAGGGTGCCGGCGCAGGTCAGCTCGACGTCGTCCCGGTGCGCGGCAATCGCCAGAATGTCAACAGGCATGGCGTTCTGATCCTCACTCATGACGCAGAGCCTCCACCGGATCCATTCGTGCGGCTCGGTTGGCCGGGTAGATGCCGAAGACCAACCCGATGGCGACGCTCACGCCCGTCGCGAGCACGGCGCTCCAGAGTGGGGCTTCCGCCGAAATGCCGAGCGTGTGCTTGAGCAGGGCCCCGGCCGAAAGCCCGAGGGCGATGCCGAGCAGCCCACCAACCAAGGTCAAGGTGGCCGCCTCGACCAGGAATTGCCACAAGATCTCCCGGCGGGTCGCGCCGACCGCCTTGCGGATCCCGATTTCTCGGGTCCGGTCCGTCACGGACACCATCATGATGGCCATGACCCCGATGCCGCCCACCATGAGGGCCACGCTGGAGAGGGCGACCATAATGAGAAAGAACACCGAGGTGAGGTCGTTGACCATTTCCAGGATCTGGTCCTGCGAGATGAGGTCGAAGGTGTTGGGGATGCCCGGCCGGAGCTGTCGCGCGCGGCGGAGCGCCACCGTCACCAGATCCTGCGCGCGGTCGGCCGGCACTCCTGGTTTCGGCCTGACGGCGATGAACAGGGCGTTGGTCTCGTCGTAGCGGAATTTGGCGCGTCCTGTTTCATACGGAATGATCCCGGCGGTCTCCTGGCTGGGAGGCTCGAAGATATTCTCCGGCTTTTGGTACACCCCGATCACGGTCAGCGCCTTGCCACCGATCCGGATGACCTCGCCGAGCGGGTCGCGGCTGCCGAACAGCCGCTCGGCGGCCAGCGTCTCGAGTACCACCACGTCGCGCCCCGCCAACTCGGCGCGCGAGAAGAACCGGCCGCTGAGGAGCGTGCCGCCCTGGATGTCCATGTAGCGGTCGTCCGCAGCGAATATGGTCATGGTCTGGGTCCTGACCCCGCGGTACTCCAGCCGTTCGAACAGCTGAATCCAGAGGCCGGCATACCCGATCTCGGACACCCGCTTGACGGCGTCGAGATCGTCCCGGTCGAGCACCGGACGGATGCGGACCTCGTAGGGCAGGTTGTCGGGGTTAAGCGGTGTCTGGGAGAAGAACCGCACGACATAGAAGGTCGTAGGACCGGCCACTTCGATGGTATTGAAGATCTGCGACCGCACGCCTTGGACGATCGACGCCATGGCCATCACGGTGGTGACCCCGATCACGACACCGAGGATGGTCAGCGCGGAGCGGAGCTTGTTGGTGCGGAGGGCGTCCAGCGCGATGCGGACGCCTTCGTCGAAGTTATGGAAGATCATGGCCTATTCCCGCCGCAATGCCGTGATCGGGTCGAGTCGGGCGGCGCGCGTGGCGGGGTATACACCGAACAGGATGCCGGTTGCCGCACCGAGGCTGAGCGCGACCGCCACCGACCAGAAGGTGATCCTGGCCGGCAGGGGACTGACGGTGGCCACCGCGGTGGCGAGCCCCCAGCCGGCCATCACCCCGAGCGCGCCGCCGAGTGTCGACAGGGTGATGGCCTCGACCAGGAACTGACGCCGGATGTCGGCCCGGGTAGCGCCGAGCGATTTGCGGATGCCGATTTCCCGGGTTCGTTCGTTGACGCTCATCAACATGATGTTCATGATGACGATCCCGCCCACGACGATGCCGATGGCGACGACGGCCGGGATGACGGTGAACAGCACGCGCGTCAGGTTTCGCCAGAACTCGACCAGTGCATCGGCCTTGTCCACGGTGAAATCGTTGTCTTCACCTGGTCTGAGCCGGTGGGCCAGACGCATCGCCTCCTCCGCCCGAGCCATGCCGGGCTCCACCGTCTCGGCATCGGCCATCTTGACCGAGATTACCGTGGTCTTCCGCCGGCCGTAAATCGCCTCGAAGGTGGAGAGCGGCAGCAGGACGAATCCATCGAACGACTGACCCAGCACCCGTCCCTTCTTGGCGATCACGCCCTTGACCGTCACCTCCCGGCCGGCCACGCGCAC
>DATHRW010000344.1:0-3074 GCA_035464955.1 Gemmatimonadales bacterium | reverse complement strand
TCCTCCGGCAATCCCGGCGCCGGGAACGACAGCGGCCGGACCTGATAGGTCTTACTCAATTCCTGCTGCAACGCCTGGTACGTGGGCTGGCCCACCTGACCGCGCGCACTGGCTACGAGCCCGATGACGGACCGCTCGTCCCCATGCGTCAGCGACCGGATGGCGGTGGCGAGCCGGTATTCGAGGTCGTCGCTCCGGCGCACAAATGGGATCGTCTCCGTTCTGCCCGCGTATTCGACCGCGATGCCCATGTACCCTTCCTGGATCTGCAGCCGCGACTGCCCGAACACATTGAACTGCACCGCGGGGATGCCGAGTGCCCGGGCGGACGCGCGCACATCGGGGTCGTCACCGGGGTGCAGTTCTACCACGCGGAGATTGCCGCCGCTTGCGCCGCGCAGGTCACGGAGCAGATCGTCGATGTCGCGCTTCACCAGGGCGACTTGGGGCGGAAGCTCCTGCGAGACGAAGAGCTTGACCGTCACAAAGTCATCCAGGTTGCGGATCAGGTTCTTGGTGGTCCGCGTGAGCGTGTACGCCTTTCCCGGCGTGAGGTCGAGCCGGCCGCCGATGTAGCTACCGAGCAGGTTCACCACGATGGCCGCTCCGACCAGGACGGGCACGCCCATGCGCAGGCGCCTCCGGGCTTCTCCCTTGGCGCTCAGCCGGCGGCCGACCAGCGTGCCGTAGGCGAGTGTCACGAAGACGGCGCCCAGCGAGACGAAGTAGATCACGTCGCGGAGGTCGATGACGCCCCGGCCGATGTTGGCGAAATGGGCCAAGACGCCGAGGCGGGCGGCCACGAGGCCCAGGGCAGGCGGCAGACCGACGAGCAGGGGATCGAGTCCGACCAGGATCAGGACGAACATGACGCCGACGCCGACAATGAAGGCGGTGATCTGATTCCGGGTCAGGCTGGACGCCCAGATGCCCACACCGGCGAGCCCGGCCACCAGGAGAGCTGCGCCCACGTATTGGGCGACGATGACTCCCACCGGAAGGTCGGCGCCGAAGGACAGCCCGACCGGCACCAGCAGGGTGAGGCCGAGCGCGATCCAGAGAAACATGACGCTGCCGAAGTACTTCCCGAGCAGTAGCTCCCAATCCGACACCGGTTGGGCCAGTACCACTTCGAGCGTACCCGTTCGGGTGTCTTCGGCCAAGGCGCGCATGGTCACCGCCGGCACCAGAAAGAGCAGGAGCCAGGGCATGAGATCCAGCATCGGCCGGATCGAAGCGACGCCCGACACGAACACCTGACGGAAGAACAGGAAGTTGTTCACGCCGAGGAACACCAGGATCAGGATATACCCGGTCGGGTGATCGAGGAGTGCGCGGAGCTCTCGCGCCGCGATGACCCAGAGGCGCTTCATGGTTTCGTCGGTCCCGCCGTCAGCTCACGGAAGAGATCTTCCAGGCTGCCGCTTTCCTGGTGGAGTTCATAGAGCGTCCACTGCTTGTCGCGAGCCAGGCCGAAGATGGCCGGCCGGACATCCTTGCTGCCTTCCGCCGTGACGGTGACGGCGGTCCTCCCGTCCGCGCCCGGCGCAGCCTCAACGCGGGTGACCCCGTCCAACTTCTTGAGCGCCTCGGCGACACCGCTGCCCTTCACCTCGACTGCAATCTGGACCAGGCCCTTGGCGCTCGCGACGAGCTGCTCGACCGGGCCGTCGGCCACGATCTGTCCGCGGTTGATGATCAAGAGGCGTGAGCACGTATGCTGCACTTCCTGCAACACGTGGGTCGAGAGGATGACCGTCCGGTCTTTGCCGAGGTGGCTGATGAGGTGCCGGATCTCGACCCGCTGGTTCGGGTCCAGCCCTTCGGTCGGCTCGTCGAGCACCAGGAGGTCCGGCCGATGCAGGATGGCCTGCGCCAGCCCGACCCGCTGCTTGAATCCCTTGGACAGATCGCCGATCGGCCGGTAGAACACCTCTTCGATGGCCGTCGCCGCGACGACTCGGTCCACCTCGCCCTGCCGCTCCGCCCGAGGAATCGCTCGGAGCCCGGCCACGAAGTCGAGGTACTCCGTGACCAGCATCTCGGTGTAGAGCGGGTTGTTCTCCGGCAGATAGCCGATTCGGCGCTTGGCGTCACGGCTGGCCTCGAACAGCGGCTGGCCGTCGAACTGGATCTGGCCCTGATCGGGCTCGATGAACTGGGTGATCATCCGCATGGTGGTGGACTTCCCGGCCCCGTTTGGCCCCAGGAACCCCACGACCTGGCCCCGGTCGACGGCGAAACTCACCTGGTCCACCGCGGCCACCGGGCCGAAGTGCTTGCTCACGCCGTCGAGGGACAGAAGTGGTTGAGACATAGCTCGAGAAGAACCGCTCTGCTGGAGTAAAGACCGGATCGAGCCAGATATACTACCCCACTGTACGGCCACGGTTCAAGGCCGGGAACCCGGAGCCTAGAACTCGATGTTGACGCCGATACTGGGCAGAATTCCCAGCGCCTCGTCGTCTTCCACTCGCTGCTCCTGGGCGTTCCACCGAATCTGCGAAACGTTGGTGCGCCCATAGACGTTCTGCACGTCCAGGTAGACCACCAACTGCCACGAGCGGAAGCTCCACCGGCGGTCCACCCGGACATCGAGCGCATGGAAGGTGGGAAGCCTGGGCCCGGCATTATAGCGCGGGAAATCGAGGCTCCCCGCGAGCGGCCCGGACGCAATGAACGGGGTGGTCGGCTGTCCGCTGGCCACCCGGAACTTGCCGCTCAACTCCCACCGCGGGTTGACGCGATAGCCTGCGAGTATCGTCCCGATGAACCGGGTGTCGAATGCGCCGGGCCGCTCGACCCCATCCAGACCCTCGAACTCCGAGCGACCCAGGCTCAGGCTCACCAGTCCGTAGAGGGGGATGACGCTCAACCGTTTTTGGAGCAGCGCCTCGATGCCAAAGGCACGGCCGGTTCCCTGACTCACCAGCGGCTCGAGTCCAAAGGGAATGTCGTTGGTCACATCTTCGAATCCGGACGGAGCCAACACGGCCTGAGGCCGGAATATCCTGGCCGGGTAGTCGCGGTAGGTCTTGTGGTATCCCTCGATTTGGAACCGAAGGTCCGGCCGC
>DATHRW010000343.1:0-1917 GCA_035464955.1 Gemmatimonadales bacterium | reverse complement strand
GGGCTGGGTTGCGTCAGGAGCCGGCCTGGAGCACGGCCATCCCCTGTTCGAACACGATGTCGACTGGGATTCCCGCAGTTGCCAGGCGATCCAGGTCGGCCTGGAGCACGGGCCCGATGGTGCCGTACTTCTCCATGTAGTCCTGGACCCCGTAGTAATCGCCGTCGCCCTGATAGGTCAGGATCCTGCCCGACAGCGCGTCCATGGCCTCCCGCATCTTGGCAAAGTCCACCCGGTAGGTGCCGGTGGCCGGATCGCGGCTGAACGCACCCATCTCCTTGAAGAAGTTGAACCGGGCCACGTTGGCCCGGCCGTGGGCGCTGGATGCGCCAAATCGGATCGAGCGGAAGATGCTGGCCATGAAGGTGACCATGTTGTCGTTCAGGTCTTCATTCCCTAGCTCGTTCATCTCGTGGAGCTTGGTCACCATGTAGAGGCCCAGCACATCGGCTTTGCCCTCTTCGAGGGCGGAGGCCTCCTCCTTCAGCGCCTGGCGCACGGTGCCGCGGCCGTCGAGCGTGTTCTTGATGCCGAGGCCGTGCGCCACCTCGTGGAACATGACGTTGCCGAAGAAGGCGTCGAAGGTGACGTGCTGCCGCTGGTCCTCAGCGATGAGCATGCCGGCGATCGGCACCAGGATGCGGTCGAATTTGGCCCGCATGGCGTTCTTCAGTTGGAGGCGCCGAGTCCCCTTCGCCAGCTGCACCTCCTCATCGTTGGGCAGGTTGATCGCGATGGTCTTGGATCCGGCGTTGGCCTGACCCGCGTAATAGACCACGTCGTACGCGTTGAGATCGGCATCTGTGCCTGGCTTCTCGCGTCGGTACTCGGCCGGGACTGGCAACCCGCGCTGAAGGGCCGGCAGCAGCGCGGCATAGCGCGACAGCCGGCGGCTCCACTCCTTGTCCTTGACCAGGACCACGCCCTCGTGCGCCGCCTTGTAGCCGTACAGCTGGTCTTCGTAGGTCTCGATCGGCCCCACCACGATGTCGATCCCGTTGTCCTTCATGTCCATCCAGGCAAGGTCGCTCGGCTGATAGTCGTCGCTCAGCAACGCGTCGGCGCGGAGGTTCAGGTACTGCTTGAGCCCGGGGTCATCGGCCAGCTCAGCCGCCGCGCGAAGGTTCTGGGCCGCTCGGCCGTGCTCAGCAGCATAGGCCTCGGAGTAGGGCACGGTCGTCAGGGTTCCGTCCTGATCGCGCCGCACCAAGGTGTAGAGGCTCTTGAGCGCGGCCACTCGTTCGGGGCGAGCGTCGAGCGCGGCCTCGAACTCGCCCTTGGTCATGTCCGCTGGGTAGAAATTGGCGCCGGCAGGCTTGGGCCCGATACCCGGAAGGAATGGGGCGTCGCCGTCCACGCGATCCCACGGGCCGTAGTTGATCTCGGCGAAGCGTCGGAGCTGGGGGTCAGCGATCGACGCGAGCAGGCTGTCCTTGTTGCCGTACGCTTGCTTCCAGTAGACACGGTTCATTTCGCGCGCCGCCTCGATCAGGAGCGGCAGCATCTGCCGCTCATGCTCGGATAGCTGGCTCATGTCGGTCGTGAGGCGCACGGAGGTGTACTTGTCGGTGAGCGCCGCGGACTCGGTGCTCCCACCGCCCGGGGTCGCCCGGTCGGCGCGGCACGCCGCGGTGAGGATGGTAGTCAGTCCAAGGGTAAGGTATAAGGACATTCGACGCATTGTCTCACTCCGAAGAGGCGTATTCAGCAATGGAAAGTGCTCAGTTCGGCAGATTTGGCAATTGAAGCCTGGCCAGCAGGTGGTGGTGCGGATGAGTGCTGTTGGAGGCCTCAGCCGTCGATTCTACCTCGTCTGGCTGCGCGGGTTTTTGGATGGCTTCGAGAGACGCTCGGAACTGGCCTAATATGCCGGGGGCTGTCGACGGGGCGAGGTCGTGTCTTTCCCAGGGGTCTGCA
>DATHRW010000342.1:0-2721 GCA_035464955.1 Gemmatimonadales bacterium | reverse complement strand
CGATCACAGGATGGCCACACGACATCACGGTCATCGACATCGGAGCCGGCGAGGAGGTCATGCGCATCACAGCGTCGAATTGGGTGACCCCTGCCTGGAGTCCGGATGGACGCTGGATCGCGACTGCCAGCGGTGACGGTACGGCGGAGATCTGGGATGCTCGCACAGGCGAAATGTGGCTCACCCTGTTCGGCCATTCTTCTCTCCTGCTCGCGATTGACTGGGCCCCGGACTCGGAGCGGATCGCCACGGGGTCCGGTGACGGGACCGCGAAGGTGTGGCAGCTAAGCGATGCCGGGCCGCAGGAGCTCCTCACCCTGGCGAGCCGGGATGTCAGCGGCGTCGGCGGGCTGGCATTCTCACCGGACGGCACCATGCTGCTGACCGGTGACTTCCGCGATAACGCGATCAAAGTGTGGGATGTCGGGATCGCCGGCGACGCCGAGTGGACGAACTTGCCGGCCCAGGTCCGGGCCGAGGGTGCCCTGGCGTACGCAGGCGACGGATCGTCCGTAATCGCGAGCTCCGGTGACGGCAGCGTGACGGTCTGGGATGCGACGAACTACGCGGAGACGCTGGTCACGCACCAGCACGACGGCCCAGTGATCAGCATCGACATCAGCCCGGATGGGAGATGGGTCGCAAGCGGGGGCGAAGATGGGGTGGTGCGCGTCTGGGACCGATATACCGGCCAGGTGCGCTTCACTCACAGGGCAGCGGCAACCGAAGCGAGTCGGGTGGAGGCGGTGGCATGGAGCTCCGACGGCGTGCTCGCCATCGCGAGGGACGGCGACCCGGTCGTCGTGGTGGACAGCGAGGGCGATCAGGTCGATTCGCTCGACGTCGAGGCCGGCCTCGTTGCCGGTGCCCTCGCGTGGAGCCCCTCTGGAGATCGGTTGGCCGTTTCGCTGGTGACAGGGGACTCCGAGCGGTGGGATATCACCCGCCACCAGATCCAGGTGTGGGACTGGCAGACGGGCGAGATCGCCGACTCGCTCATGGAGACGACGTCCAGCAGCCTCGCGTTCGACCCCTCGGGCGAGCGGATCGCCACAGTCGATGTAACGTTGACCTCGGCGCAGGTCTGGGATCTCGCCAGTGACACAGTCAACGAACTCGACCGCGGATCCGGGGCACTCCAGGATATTGCCTGGAGCCCTGACGGCGCGCTGATCGCCACAGCCGGCGCGGACGGGGCGATTCGGCTCTGGGCCGCTGAGACAGGAGTGCAGCGCCTGGCGCTGCACGGACACCGCAGCTCTGTCGACAAAGTGCGGTTCAGTCCGGATGGCTCGACACTCGCCTCGGTGGCGCCGGACGGAACCCTGCGCATCTGGGCTCTCGACCTCGATGATCTGATCGACCTCGCCTGGAGCAAGCTGTCGCGTGAATTCACCGATGCCGACTGCCAGGCCCTGCTGGGGGTGGCCGAGTGTCCAGACCCATAGACCAAATTGGGGGTGTCAACGAGCACGACGAGGCGCTGACCCGCGTCAGACGGACTCGGGCGGCCTCCACCACAGATCCGTCCACGGGACTCCGTCGGTGTGCGCCGTCATTTTCCGCCAGAGATCCATACACGCCGCGTCCCTATGGAGCGCGAAGTGCTCACGCTCGTAGGCCTCCAGGGTCTCGTACTCCGCGATCAACATGATCTCGTTGAAGCGACCGAAGGCGGCCTCCCAGGGCTGGAACGGGACAAGGCCCATGGACCGCATGACGGCGTTGAGTTCGTCAAGGAGCGCGCGGAAGTCGCGCCAGACGCCCATTCGCACCTGCACGTGGAACTGATAGCGATACACGGAGATCTCCAGCTTCGGATCGTGGCATGAGTGAGCACAGTCTGGCGGATGGCGCGGCGATTCAGGCGTCCGCCGCCGGCGGGCATCGACGCCATTTCACCGCTGGCAACCGACTCGGTCGCATTTCACGGGTCATGCGACCCGACCCGACCCGACCGAAGCATCCCCGCGCTCGGTGCCCGAACGCCCCCGATGGCAAGACCGTGGCGAGCTGGACGGGTCGGATGGGCTACCCTCTGCAGCACGCAGCCTGCGGGAGCAGCGGTGCCGAGATACCAACCGTTCCCGAGCCTTGACGCGATGCTCGAACCAGCCGAGATCACCCGCCTGACAGGGCTGCCGGTGCGATCGCTGACCGTCGTGGACGCATCGGGCGTCGATACTTCGACCGGGGCGCGCTGGCGCTGGCCCACACGCTCAGTCTGAAGTCGGTAGACGGTTTTCGTCCACCCCCAAACGCCGGGCGGGCAGACTGGCGGCTTAGGCTAGGCCCCTCTGCAGATCGGGCCCGCCAGGGGCGTAGGGATACAGCGGATCAGTCAGACCCGGCAAGGCCAGCAGGCCGGCAACGAGGGCGAACAGCGCCAATCCGAGGCCAAGGGCGATCAGGAACGCGACAGTCGGAGCTGGCGCCGGTCGATAGGCCAGTGCCCGTCGAGTCTGAGTGAGGGCTGTCATCTCGATCACCTCCTGCGCCGAATTGTCAGCGTGACGCAAGATCCCCCGAAATCAGACCGGCGACAGCTGAATTGTCAGCCTGACGCCGAAGGTGTGGCCATGTCCGGCCTCTCCTTCTGTTCCGCGCACGGACGCGTACATTTGACGGTCCGCGCCCGTAGCTCAGTGGATCAGAGCGGCTGACCGTCGGACTGTCCCGGCCGATGCGCTGTGGCACCGAGCGTGAGTGGGGGAGCGCATC
>DATHRW010000341.1:0-29176 GCA_035464955.1 Gemmatimonadales bacterium | reverse complement strand
CGGCTGGAACATCCGGTGGTGGGACTTCTGGTTTTATCTGTCGTTCGGGCTGGTGATCACGTTCTCAGTACCGATTGCGGGCGTGCTCCTGGTGTTCTCCTTCCTCGTCGTGCCCGCGGCCATCGCTTTTCAATTCACCCGGCGCTACCTGCCCCTCGCCATCATCTCCTGGGCTGCCGGGGTGCTCGCGTCCGGTGCGGGATTGGCTGTGAGCTTCCGGTACGACCTGCCAACCGGTCCGGTGGTGGTCTGTATGTTCGGCGTGTTCTTGGTGTTGGCCTCGCTGGCCAAGCGAGTGGCCCGGAGGAACGGCCCTGGGGCGCGCGCGGCGCCCCAGGCCGAAGCCGCCTAGGGTGTCGCGAACCCGCACCCGTTGTTACTCCGGTCCACATCCGGCAGTTGGGCGTCCGGATCGACCGTAGCACACTGGACCATCCGGGGACCGGGCACCGTCAGGGTGTAGGTATCACGGC
This sequence comes from Gemmatimonadales bacterium, assembly GCA_035464955.1. GTDB lineage: Bacteria > Gemmatimonadota > Gemmatimonadetes > Gemmatimonadales > GWC2-71-9 > JABDII01. Next base: position 28,703 of record DATHRW010000341.1, on the reverse strand, counting down.
CGATCCAGATCTCGACCGGAAGCGAGAATCGCTCCTTGGAGCCATCGGTAAAGGTGGCCTCCACCTCCACCGGCATGACCAGCCCGCCCTTATTTGCGAGCCTGATGCGGCTCCCCTGGTCATTCGTGGCCACCGAATCGACGGCCTGGTCCAGCACCTCCGTGCTGTAGAACCACCCGCGCCAGAACCAGCTCAGGTCCTCGCCGGCGCCGTTCTCGATCGCCCGGAAAAAGTCGGCGGGCTCGGGGTGCTTGAAGGCCCAGTCGGCGATGTATTGCCGGAATGCCGGGTCGAACCGGTCACGTCCGAGAATGACATCACGTAGCAGCACCAGCCCTGCACCCGGCTTAGCATACGCAAGAAACCCGAGGCTCTGGCCCGCCATGTGATCGGGGTACGTCATGATGGGCAGCGTGGCATTGGGGGACTTCATTGCCCGTGCGATACCATCGGGGTTGGTGCGGCCGGCTCGGCTGGCTTCCTCCCCATAAAAGGCCTGGTTCGAGTAGTTGTTGATGAAAGTGTTGAACCCCTCGTCCATCCACGCATAGCGCCGCTCGTCGCTGCCCACGATCATGGGGAACCAGCTGTGTCCCAATACGTGATCGGTCACGCCGAACAGCCCTTGGCCCCGCGCGCGCACGGAGCAGAACACGATCATCGGGTATTCCATGCCGCCCACCGGACCCGCGACGTTGATGGCGACCGGATAAGGATATCGGAACCACTCGGTGGAGTAGTACTTGATGGTGTGCAGCGAGTACTCGGTGGACCGCTCCCACCCGGGGTTCTGCTCGGTCCCGAGGCCTTCCTTGGGATAGGCCGACATAATGAGGACGTTGTCCCACGACGCGGCATCCCAAATGAACGACCGGCTCGCGGCCCACGAAAAGTCGCGCACCTTGTCCGCGTGAAAGCGCCAGGTGAGCGGGCCCTGACCGGACGGCCGCGTCGCAGGCGAGCCCACTTCGTCGGGCGCGACCACGTACACGCGCTCGGAGCTTCGGCGCGCTCGATCGAGGCGCTGTTGTTGCTCGCGGGTGAGCACGTCGCGTGGATTCTGGAGCTCGCCCGTCGCCACGACGATGAAATCTCGGGGAACTGTGAGCGCGACATCAAAAGTGCCGTACTCGAGATAGAACTCACCGGACCCCAGGTACGGCATGGTGTTCCACCCGCTGACATCGTCGTAGACCGCCATGCGCGGATTCCATTGCGCAATGGTGTAGAGCCAACCGTCCTTGGTTTCGAGTCGCCCCATCCGGCCTCCCTGCGGCGGCACGACGAACGTCCAGCCAATGTCGATTTGCACCATCCCGCCCCGCGCATTCAACGGGCGCTCGAGGTCGATCCGCATGCGGGTGTCCGTGACCAAATAATGCGGTTCGACCCGCTTGCCGTCCTGCACGATGGCCACCTGGTCGAACGTGTAGCCACCCTCGAAGGGAGCGCCCCGGATACCGAAGACGTTGATTACGGCGCCACGGCTGGTGGGGCTAAAGAGGTTCTGGTCGAGCTGAAGCCACAGGAAGTGGAGGTCGTCCGGCGAATTGTTGGTGTAAGTGATTCGTTCTCGACCCGATATCCGGTGGGTGTCGGGATCGAGGGAGACCTGGATGTCATAGTCGGCCCGTTGCTGCCAGTAGTCCGGCCCAGGCATCCCGCTACCCGTGCGGATGTCACTGGCTGGCGTCACCGCCAGAGGGGCGAACATCGCCTGATTGCCCTCCGGGACGGAGCGCGAGGGCGGCTCCTGGCCCTCGAGTGACATGGTGGCCGCCAGAGCACAGGCAACAATCGAGATGAGGGTTCGGGCACCGGAGATCATGGCTCACGCTCACACAAGGAGGAATTGGATACTAAGACCATACGGATCCACCCTGATGGTGGATTCCATCTAATCAGGAATCAGTTGGATGAAAAATCGAGGAAACGACTGCGAAGGACGGTTCAGGCCGGCCGGTTGCCCTCGGGCTGGGTCACCCGGCGCCAGGCCTGCGAGGAGGTGCGGGCCGGGACCCTCCCTTGGCGCAGGAGTTCGAGATGGGGCGCACATACATCGGCAAGTTGTTGTGCGAGGGAAACATCAGCGCGGGTGAACGATTGCTTCCCGGTGGCGAGGAGGGTCATGGTTCCGAATACGCGCCCACCCACCCGCAACGGCACCACCACCGCCGCGGTCGGCTGGAGCGCCGCGGACCCTCCAACGGCGGGCGAACGGCGCGCCTCGGCGAAGGCGTGACTCAGTTCGCCGTCGAGGACCCGTCCCAACTCCGTGCCGGTGTATCGCATGACCGGCAGCTGCGACAGCGGACGGGTTTCACCTGGTTCGAACACAACGACTTCCTCGTCTCCCCCGAGCCGCAGGGCGAATTCGCACTGGGTGAACGGCAGGACTGCCGCGGCTTCCTGGGCAACCAGGCGAGTGGCCGCGCTCAGGTGCGCGGTCGTCGCCAGGATTTCGGCGATGCGTCCGAGATGTGCCGGGGCGCTTCGCAAAACTCCGAGATGGGACTGCAGCACATCGAGTTCCCAGGCCAGTATGAGGCCCTCCACGCGGGGCGAAACCACGGCGCCGATTCGACCAAGAAGATCAACGTCTTCCTCCCAGTAGAAATCCGGACCTGAGTTTCCGAGCAACAAGTACCCGAGAACCCCGCCTCCCAAGCCTGTGAGGCGAACGCCGATGACCGATCTGATATGGAGTTCCTCGCTGGGATCTTGGCGGAACCCGCCGATCGGAGCTCGCCGGTCGGCCTGGATGTCCGTCACGAGCAAGTAGTCGGTGGTGTCGAACAGCCGCCCGGGCTCGAAGTCGGATTGGTTCACAACCAGGGACGGATGCGACCACAAGAGCCCATGCACGTGGCCGCTCAATCGGTAATGCTGCTCGGACGCCTCATCGGGAATCAACAGCTCGATCGCATCGTACGGGAGCACATGTTCGATTGCCGAGCCGATCAACTGAGTCAGCTGGCGTGGGGTGACGGCATCGCGCATGGCCGCACCCAGCGTGTCCATGAGGCCGTTGAGCTCCCGGGTGGAGATCCCGCTCGCCTCGCCTCGCTGGCGGCGCTCCGACGGGCCGTCCCCGACTGTTTCCACCCACCGCCGGGACAGTCGCGCCAGGATGGGCCCAAGCTCTCCGGCGGCATGCTCGATGTAGATCGCCTCAGGAGAGCCGTATTCCCCGTGCCGAAGGTTCGCAACCAAGAGGAGACCCACGTCCCGGTCCCCGTGGGGGATGGCAACGCAGATGGCCGACCCATAGCCTGCGTGCCGCACGGTTTGCTCAACCGCGTGCAGTTCCCCCTCGTCCACACGCGGGGTGGGGCGGGGAAGTTCGAGCGCGTCCGCGGCCAACGCGGGCGGACCGAGCAGGACTGCGGGGTGGTCGGGAGGGTAGAGCCACAGCGCCAGCAGGTCATGGGCAACGTCGGTACCCACCATGCTCGACAGCGCCTCCCGCCAGGTCTCCAACGCCGAGTCGTCCCACCCGGCGCCATCCAGCCGGAGCAGGGGCACGCGGGCGCCAAAGTGGCTCTGCCAGGAGCCTGGATTGGAGCCGTGGGAGCCGGGGTCGTCAGTCATGATAGGACGGGGTAGCAGAAGTTGTGCCCGATCGTCCGGCGACCAGGCATAACATCCTCTGGCACATGTGATTAGGGGCAGAGTCCACTGCACTTCGGCCGACCGGCCAGGTGGGGGCCCATCCCCTTCTTGCACTAACTACCGCGTGCTGCCCTAACGGCCTTTCCGACAGCGACTTGGCGACTGTTTGGCTGCCGTGGTTGCGTCGCAGCTTGACATACCCCTCCCCCCTATATATCGTTGTCTCCAAACCACTGCCGAGGAGCAAGGCTGCATGAAATCACTTTCCCTCACGATCGACGGCATGAGTTGCGGGCACTGTGTCAGCGCGGTCCGGCGCGCACTGGAGCAGATGGAGGCGGTGGAGGTCGAATCGGTCGCCATCGGTCACGCCTCGGTTCGCTACGACCCGGGCGCGCTCGGGCCCGAGCAGGTCCTCGCGTCCGTCCGAGACGCCGGCTACCAGGCCACCGCAGCGGAACCAAGCGATCCGTCGGTCGTATGACCGCGTCCCAGTGGGTGGTAACGCTCGGCGGCGCCGGCGCGATCGCATGGGTGATCTACTACTTCTTCCTGGCCGCGAGAGCCGGGGCCACCGCACGGCTGGGCGCCGCTGGGATTCAGCGAGTGGCGATCGAGGTCCTTGGCGGGTACGCGCCGTCGACGGTCACGGTCCGTCGCGGGCTCCCAGTCGAGCTCGAGTTCCACCGCGCCGACAGCGACAGCTGTACCGAGGAAGTGGTGTTGGAGGATTTCGGCATCCGCCAATACCTGCCGGCCTACCAGACGACGGCGATTCAATTCACCCCCACCGAATCGGGCACATTCGCCTTCAGCTGCGGCATGGGCATGGTGCACGGTCGGCTGGTCGTTCAGGACGAGGTGTCGAATGACGGCCACAACTGACCAGCTGGAGCATTGTGACATCCCCGTCACCGGTATGACCTGTGCCGCGTGCAGCGCCCGGGTGCAGCGGGCACTCGAGCGCACCCCAGGCGTGAGTGCGGCCACCGTGAACCTCATGACCAATCAGGCGACGGTCGATTTCGACCCGGGAGCAATCGATCCGGTGGGGTTAGTCGAGGTCATCCGCGACACCGGCTACGGCGCCGAGATCCCACGTGCCGAGGTGGCCCCTGAGGACCTCGTTGCCGCACAGGATGAGACGCGTGCGGAGGAAATCACGACGCTTGGGCGGAAGGTCGTGGTGAGCGGAGTTGCTGCCGTCGTCGCCATGGGCTTCATGGTCATTCCCAGCGGGTGGGACATGAGGATCACCAATCTGATCCTGCTGGGGATTTCACTCCCGGTCGTGTTTTGGGCGGGGCGCCATTTCTACACGAGAGCCTGGGCCGGGTTCAGGCACCACAGTGCCGACATGAGTACGCTCATTGCCGTGGGCACCGGAGCGGCGTTCATCTTCAGCCTCGCCACGACTTTGGCGGCCGAGTGGTTCGCCGCACGAGGATTGGAACCCCACGTGTATTACGAGGCGGTCGTGTGGGTCATTGCGTTGGTCCTACTCGGCAACCTGCTCGAAGCCAAGGCAAAGGGACGCACCTCCCAAGCCATCCGCAAGCTGCTGGGACTTCGCCCGCGCACCGCGCGTGTTGTTCGTGACGGTGGGGAAGTCGAGGTTCCGCTCTCAGATCTGGCGGTGGGAGACGTTGTCGTGGTGAGACCCGGTGAGAAAATCCCAGCCGACGGAACCGTGATCGAAGGGCGAAGCAACGTCGATGAGTCGATGCTCACTGGAGAGCCGCTCCCGGTCGACAAGGAGGCCGGGGACAGCGTGGTCGGCGCAACCCTGAACCGAAACGGCGCGCTCAAGGTGCGCGTCACGGCAACGGGCGCCGCGACGGTGCTCTCGCAAATCGTGCGTTTGGTGCAGCAGGCGCAAGGGACCAAGGCACCGATCCAGCATCTCGCCGACCGGGTCTCGGCGGTCTTCGTTCCTGTCATTCTCTGCATTGCCATTGCGACGTTCGTAATCTGGTTCGATATCGGCCCAGGCCCCTGGTATGTCCATGCCTTGGCAGCTGCCGTGACCGTGCTGGTTATCGCTTGTCCGTGTGCCATGGGCCTGGCGGTTCCTACCGCGGTCATGGTAGCCACCGGACGAGGAGCGGAACGGGGCGTCCTCTTCAAGGGCGGAGATGTCCTCCAGCGCGCCAGCGAACTGGACGTCGTGGTGGTGGATAAGACCGGGACGGTCACCGAAGGACGACCCACGGTAACCGAAGTCATCGCCATCGCCGCGGACCGGGCGACGATCCTCCGGCTCGTTGCCTCGCTCGAGCGCCGGAGCGAGCATCCACTTGCGGAGGCCATCGTAGACGCCGCAGCCCGTGAAGGCATCGAGCTCCGCGAGCCCGACCGGTTCGAAGTGTTCGCGGGCCAGGGTGTGCTCGGTCTGGTGGAGGGCCGGGAAGTGGTCATCGGAAACTCGGGGCTCATGCGTGCGAGAAACATCGACCCGGCCCCTCTCATTGATCGAGCCGATGCCCTTGCAGCCGGCGGTGCGACTGCGGTGTTCGTCGCGCTCGATGGATCGCTCGCGGGCCTCCTCGCGATTGCGGACCCCATCAAGGATTCGAGTGCGGCCGCCATCGAGCGACTCCACCGGCTCGGGCTCGAGATCGTCATGCTCACCGGGGATGCTCGGCGAACGGCCGAGAGCGTTGCCCGAGCGACGGGCATCGACCGGGTCATCGCCGAGGTGCTGCCCGACGAGAAACTCGCCGTCATTCGCCGCTTGCAGCAGGACGGCAAAGTGGTTGCCATGGTCGGAGACGGCCTGAACGACGCGCCGGCCCTGGCCCAGGCCGATGTCGGGATCGCCATCGGAACGGGCACCGATGTCGCGATCGAAGCGGGCGGTGTCACGCTGATGCGCGGCGACCTGGCCGGTGTGCCGCAGGCACTGGAGCTTGCGCGGCGCACACTTCGGGTCATCCGGCAGAATTTGTTCTGGGCATTCATCTACAACGTGATCGGCGTGCCGATCGCGGCGGGGGTGCTCTATCCGGTCTTCGGGCTGCTGCTGACCCCGACGATCGCCGGGGCTGCCATGGCGGCTAGCTCGGTGAGTGTCGTCAGCAACAGCCTGCGGTTGAGAACGGCCTGAGCGAGAAAGGATGACTATGGATTCGACAGCTCCCACCACGGTCCCGTGCGCCTGCGCCACCGAGGGTCCGGATCGTAGGGCCGTCGCGGTGGATCCCCACATCAAACGCGCGGTGCTGAATCGGCTCCGCCGCATCGAAGGGCAGCTCCGCGGGCTCCAACGCATGGTGGAGGACGAGCGCTATTGCGCCGACGTCCTCATGCAGATCTCGTCGGTGCAGGAGGCGCTCCGAGGCGCGGGGCGCGCGTTGTTGCGCAATCACTTGACCCACTGTGCCACCGCGGCCATCCGGTCTGATGATTCCGCGAGAGCCGAAGCGATGTACGATGAGCTGGTGGACCTGATGTACAAGACCGCGGGGCGCTGATCCGGCCTACGCGTCGGGGACGATGCCCTTGGGTCGGCGGAACATCCCCGTGGTCCGGTGGGACGCGCGGTCCATGTCCCGAATGACGGTGCTGGCCGCACCGAGCGTGACGAGCCCGCCGACCAGGGCCACGATGGGCAGGAGCAGAATGGCCCGATCGATCCCAAACTTGTCGGACAGCATGCCCACGATCGGGAACGCAATCGCGTCCCCGGCGAGGTGAATGAAGAGGAGATAGGCCCCGATAACGGTCGCGCCGATCCGGGCGGGTACGACGTCGAAGATCACGGCCGAGAGCGGACCATTGTACCACGTCAGGAAGAAGAACGAGGCGCTGAACACCGGCACGAACAGCCGAAGGTCGCGGACCGTGAGGAGCCAGAGGGCCAGGGTGCCGCCGATCACGAGGCCGAACACGATGGTGAGCACCCGGCCGATCCGGGTGTAGCGACGCGTCCAGTCCGCCACAAAGCCTCCGACCAGCGTGCCGAGCGTGCCGAACAAGAGGCCCCATTTCCCTAGGAGCACGGAGGCCGCCGCGGGCGATAGCCCCAGCTCTCGTGAGGTGAACGTCGGGGCCCACCCGACGAGCCCGTTCAGTCCGAACGAAATGAATGCGCCGCCGACAAACAGATAGACCAAGGTCGGCGTGCGGAGCACGAATTGAATGGCGCCGAGCATGTCTTCGAAGGCCGTACCGACTTGCCCCCCAAACGGCGTCGCGTCGATGTGATCGGCCTGGATCTGCTTGACCCAGCGGCGGATGTTGAACGCCAGTCCGAGGCCGGCGAAGGCGCCGAACACCGCAACGTCGAGGTTGGACTCCGCGCCGAACAGCAGGTCGAGCACGACCGCCACCACACCCCCGACGGTCGACCACACGATGACGGGGGTGAACTGGCGAACCACGGTCGACACGCCGATCTCGAAATCCTGAAAGTACTTGCGGACCGAAATCGGGCCTGGCGGCCGGGTCGGGTCCTTGAGCCGGCCCGCCAGGATCGCGGCAAAGAAACCGGGAACGGCGACCGCCATGAACGCAACGCGCCATCCATACCGAGCCTCGAGCACGCCCCCGAGCAGAATGCCGAGGACCCCGCCAAGGGCGACCCCCGACATGAGAATGCCCATGGCAAGCGCGCGCCCGCGGCCAGGATAGTAGTCGGCGACGAGAGACTGGGATGCCGGCCCATAGGCGGCCTCGCCGATGCCAACGGACGCCCGGCAAAAGAACAATTGCCAGAAGCCCCGAACCCAACCACTCATAAAGGTGAACGCACTCCAGAGGGCCACCCCACCCGAGATAACGGCGCGGCGGGAGCGCAGGTCGCTCAACACCCCGAACGGGAGCGCCGACAGGGAAAAGACCAGGACATAGGCCGAGGCGAGCCACCCGAGTTGGGCGTCGGTCAACGACAGGTCGCGCTTGATCGGGTCGAACAACGCGAAGATGACGTTGCGATCGAGGTAGTTGAGGATGTTGATGAACGCCAATAGCGCGAGCGCGTAGCCGCTATAGATCGGACCGGGACGCTCGGGTGCGGCGGTACTACCCGGCACGCGTGGGACCGACTGCTTCCTCGGCCTCTCTGGCGCGGGCATCGCGACCGACGATCACCTCGCGGTAGGCCACGCGGAGGCGCTCCAATATCACCTCACGCTTGGGGTAGAGGCGTCGGAGTTCCCGTGGCGGATGCCGGTCGAGGGCGTAGGCGGTGAGGAGCGGCAAGGTCAGGGTGGCATCCCCATAGACCACGACGCTGCTCGGCAGCATCGCGGGATCGATCTTCCCCCAACTCACCGCCTCGGCAGGCGTTGCGCCCGATAGCCCGCCGGTGTCTGGGCGCGCATCGGTCAGCTGGAGGAAATAGTCGTGGCCCCGGTCGTCGAGGCCAAGGATCTCTTGAATCTGTGGCTCGGTCTGGAGCAAGAAATTCTTGGGACTCCCACCGCCTACCATGAACACACCGCTCCGCCCGTCACCTCGGGTCGCATGGTACACCAAGGCTGCGGTTTCATTGACATCGGCGCTTACGTCGAAGCGCAGCTTGCTGCCGATCATGGACTGCTCGGCCACGTTCAATCCGATGGAGCTGTCTCCCGGCGAACTAGTGTAGATGGGGACGTCCAATTCGTGCGCCACCGACAGCACCGACCGGCGCGACAGTCCCAATGCCCGCTCTCGCTCCCGGACATAGCCGCCCAGGAGATAGTGGTATTCGGCGGAGCTCATCGAGCGCTGAAATTCAGGACGCGCCGATACCTGCCGGATGAAGTTGTCGGTCGAGAGCAAGACACCGAAGTCGAAAAACACGTCGTAGATTCGCACCACGCCCTGCTCGTGCAGTTCGACGTCATCAGCGTACGGCGTGCCGCGGTGCATGGCCAAGCCCAGCCCGAAGTGGGCATCGTGATAGAGGTTGGCCCCGGTCGAGACGATCCAGTCCACAAAACCGGCTTCCATGAGCGGTATCAGCACACTCATGCCGAGTCCCGCGGGGGTTAGGGCACCGGTGATACTCAGACCCACCGTGACTTCCGGGGCCAGCATGCGGTCGCTGAAGAGCCGGCATGCTTCCCGCAGGCGACCGGCATTGTAGGCCAAATACGCCTTGTCGATGAGGTCCGCCGCCGACTCTTGGCCGGTGATCCCCTCGGGGTCGATCCGTTCGCCTCGCAAATACGATGCGGAGGGCCGGCCGGACTCGGCAGTGTGATCGGTCATCGATGTACCCCCTGTGGGCGGGATCGCAGGATATGATCGACGACTTCGGCGGGATCGTCGGTCAGATGGAACAGCAGCAAGTCGGGCTCGTCGATCTTCTTCTCCCTCGCAACCGTGTCACGCAACCAGTCGACCAAGCCGCTCCAGTACGTGGGACCGAACAGCACCAGGGGGAAGTTCTTCACCTTGCCGGTTTGAATCAGGGTCAGCGACTCGAACAGCTCGTCCATGGTCCCGAACCCGCCCGGGAACACCACGAACGCCGTTGCGTACTTGACGAACATCATCTTTCGCACAAAGAAGAAACGAAAGTTGATGCTGCGCTCCAGATACGCATTCGGTTTCTGCTCGAAGGGCAGTTCGATGTTGCAGCCGATCGACAACCCCCCCGCCTCGCTGGCGCCCCGGTTGGCAGCCTCCATAATGCCGGGACCGCCGCCGGTGATGACCGGAATGCTTGCCTCCGCCAACAACCGACCGACCTCCCGGGCAGCTTGGTAGGACGGGTCCGAAGGCGGGACCCGCGCCGAACCGAAAATCGACACGGCGTCGAAAATGTCCCCGAGAGAATCGAACCCTTCAACGAATTCACCCATGATGCGAAAGACTCGCCAGGGGTCGGTCTTGCGCAGCGCATCCGGCCGTTCGACCAGCTCGCCACTCTCGAGCAGGACTTCGTCCTCGGTGGGACGCTTGTGGTTATGAAGCCTACGGTAAGGACTGGCCACGGGTCATCGCTCGCGCCGCCCATAGCCCGGGCGGCTTTCGTATGGGAGGTTTCGCGGCGCCCAGCCTCTCCGGGCACCTGGCCAAGCACGGGCAGGGAATATATGCCCTCGGCCTGCCGAGGACATGCCTCGTTCCGAGATGGCCGCGTCGGGCGTTATGTTAGGGCGGCATGCACTCAGCCCCTCTTCCCCCTTCGCCTGACGCGCAGGCGCCAAGGTCTTGGGGTGCGCTCGTCGCCCGGTTGGCCATCCGCGGCGCCGCGAACCCTCGACTCGCCACCGACTTGCTGCGCACGGCCTGGGCGTTCCGCCGCCGTGGGTGGTGGAAGACGCCGCCCTTCCTGCCCATCCCCGATCGTACCTATCTGCGTTGGCGGATGGAGACCGCCTACGCCGACCCTGATGCGATCCCTCCGGTCGAGGATGTCATCCGCTTCGCCCGCTGGCGACGAACCACCATCGGGGTGTAACGCCGTGCCGTCGACCAAGGCGCAGGTGGTCGTTCTCGGGGGAGGCTTTGCCGGGCTATACGCGGCCAAGGCCCTTGGATCGGCGCCCGTTTCAGTGACCCTGGTGGATCGGCGGAACCATCACCTCTTCCAACCCATGCTCTACCAGGTGGCGACCGCGGCACTGTCGCCCGGCGACATCGCGTCGCCGATCCGCTCGATCTTACGCGGCCAACCCAATACCCAGGTGATCCTGGGAGAGGCGCGATCGGTCGATTGTGCTTCGAAAAGCGTGCTCGTCGATAGGAGTAGCATAAGCTACGACTATTTAATCGTCGCGACCGGGGCGCGACACTCCTATTTCGGCCATGCGGACTGGGAGAAATTTGCCCCTGGCCTCAAGAGCATCGAAGATGCTCTCGAGATCCGGCGCCGGGTCCTGCTCGCCTTCGAGGCGGCGGAACGGGATCCCGACCCCGATCGCAGACGCGCCTTGCTCACTTTCGTGGTGGTTGGCGGAGGACCAACCGGGGTCGAGCTCGCGGGTGCCTTAGCCGAAATCCGCCGCTATGCGCTGCGTCGCGACTTTCGGCGCATCGACTCCCGGGAGGCCACAGTCGTGTTGCTCGAAGGCGGCCCGCGCCTGCTCAGCTCCTACCCCGACTCACTCAGTGCCGCCGCCGAGCGGGCCCTCGCGCGCCTGGGCGTGGAAGTGCGGACGGGAACCTTCGTGGACGGGATTACGGCCGAGGATGTCGCCGCCAAAGGGACTCGGATCCCGACCCACACGGTGGTGTGGGCGGCAGGGAACCTGGCCAGTCCCCTCCTTCGCTCGCTGGGATCACGCCTCGACGACCAAGGGCGGGTGGTCGTGGCGGACGATTGCACCATCCCGGACCACCGGGAGGTGTTTGTCCTGGGCGACGCGGCATGTTTCGACCATCAGCCGGGTGGCCCCCTCCCGGGCCTCTCGCCTGTCGCCATCCAGATGGGCCGGTACGCGGCGCGCGCAATCACCAACGACCTGGCCGGCCGGCCTCGGCGGCCGTTCCGCTACCGAAACAAGGGCCAGCTGGCCGTGATTGGTCGCGGTCGCGCCGTCGCCGATATTGGTCGGTTGCACTTCAATGGGTTCTTCGCCTGGGTCGCCTGGATCTTCGTCCACATCTTCTTCCTGATCGGCTTTCGAAACCGGATCATCGTCTTGATGGAGTGGGCCTGGTCGTACGTGACGTTTCAGCGCGGCGCGCGACTCATCACCGGCGACGGCGGCGACAGAGACCCAGCGCGTGCCGGAGCGTCCCCATGAGATCCGCGGACGAGGTCAAGGCGGTGGCGGCATCCCTTGGGTTTCTTGCCTCGGGGGTGACCGACCTGGCACCGACGCCGCATGCCCGCGAGTTGGATGCCTGGCTGGAGGCGGGCTACGCTGGAACCATGCGCTACCTGCATCGTCAGGCGGCACTCCGGCGCGAGCCCGGGCGAATCGTCGCCGGCGCTCGATCGGCGGTCGTCGTGCTCGACAACTACTTCCACCCCGATACGCCGGCGGACGCCCTGCCGCCCCGGATAGCGAAGTACGCCCGAGGCACCGACTACCACATCGCGACCATGCGTCGAATCGAGGAGTTGGCGTCTTTCCTGCGCTCCTGTGGCGCCAAGATCGCGAGGCCGTTCGTCGACGCCGGCCCCGTGCCCGAGCGTGAATTGGCACAGCGCGCCGGCCTCGGGTGGATCGGCAAGAACACCATGTTGCTCCGCCCGGGCAGCGGCTCGTTCTTTTTCATCGGCGTCGTGCTGACCGATCTCGAATTCGCGCCGGATCCCGCGTTCGAGGCAGACCGCTGCGGCAGTTGCACCTTATGTCTCGACGCCTGTCCCACCGAGGCGTTCGTCAGGCCACGCGTGATGGATGCCACGCGTTGCATTTCCTATCTCACCATCGAGCATCGCGGTCCCATCCCGAGCGAGCTCGGTGCAAAGTTCGAGGGCTGGGCATTCGGATGTGATATCTGCAACGATGTCTGTCCGTGGAATCAACGCTTTGCCGCACCGTCAGCGCACAGCGCCTTCAAGCGGCGCGACACACCGGTCAAAGCGCCAGACTATTTCGAGATCATGAGCGAGGGTGACTTCGACGCCCGTTTTGGAGACACCCCCCTCGAACGGCCAGGGCTCGACGGGATGCGTCGCAACTGGAAGGCGGCCCTCGACAGTATGGGCGGCGAATGACATGGTGGCGACCAAACGATGAGCTCCATCGACCCCGCTCCGGCCGACTCTGCCCCCAACCCCGAGGTGGCGGGCGGGCCGGCTCATCATCGGAGACTCGAGCGGGTCCGCAAGCTCGGGCACATACTCGACACCTCGATTCGTGTCCCGGGCACCTCGTTCCGATTTGGACTCGATCCGCTGATCGGACTCATTCCGGGTCTCGGGGATGCGATCGGCACGGTGCTGTCCGGCTACATCGTGGTCGAGGCCACGCGGGTGGGGGCATCGCTGAGCGTGTTGTTCCGGATGCTCTCCAACATCGCTCTCGAAGCCATCGTCGGGTTGGTTCCGGGTGCGGGAGACGCCTTCGATGTGCTCTGGAAGTCGAACACCCGAAACCTGCGACTGCTCGAACGCCATCTCGCGGACCCCGACACCACGCATGTCCTGAGCCGACGCTATCTGGTTGTGGTGATCGCCGGACTCTTGCTCCTGGCCGGCCTGTCGATCGTCGGCCTCGTATGGCTGGGCCGCGCCTTCCTCCGAGTGCTTGGCCTATGAGGCACCGTTCGTGAAGCCAGGCCATCTCTGGTGGTCGATCGCCTCAGCGTGGGCCTGGTTCACGACTGGGCTCATCGTGCTCATCTGGCTTCCGCTGATGGCTGTCCTCTTCGTCGTCACTGTGCCCTTCGATCGAAGCCGGTATGTCGTCGGGCGCTGGTTCCGGATCGCAGCCATGCTGGTTGCCAAAACCAACCCATTCTGGAAGTTCCGGGTTTCGGGGGTGTCAATCGACGACCCGCGTCGTCCGTACGTCGTCGTAGCCAACCACGAATCCTTTGCAGACATTCTGCTCATCAGCTACCTCCCCTGGGAAATGAAGTGGGTGTCCAAGGCCGAGTTCTTCCGAATCCCCGTGGTCGGATGGGAAATGCGTCTGGCCGGCGACATCCCGCTCAGACGCGGATCGCCGACCAGCGCCGGGCAGGCAATGGCCGACGCACGGGACGCATTACGACGCAAGGTGTCGGTGATGCTCTTCCCCGAGGGGACCCGCTCGCCGACGGGCGAGCTTTTGCCGTTCAAGGACGGCGCCTTTCGCCTTGCGATCAAGGCCGGTGTCCCGATTCTCCCTCTGGCGGTGGCCGGAACCGGGACCGCCCTTCCCAAGCACGATTGGCGGTTCGGCCGCGCTGTCGCCGAGGTCGAAGTCCTGCCTCCAGTCGAAACCGCCGGCCTCACGCTCAAGGACGCGGCCGCCTTGAAAAACCAAGTGCGTGACATGATCGAACAGGCCCGCGCGAGATCACGGGAACGGATCGGATGAGTCGGTTCTGGACGATCGCGGTAACAATGCTGCTGGGCGGAGCGGGGTGTAGACGTGCCGCGCCCCCGAACGAGCTCCAGACGTTCGATCCCGGTCAGACGCCGACCGAGTTCCACGAGGGCGAGCAGCGTTACGAGGCGCGGTGTGCGGCTTGTCATGGGCGCCATGGCACGGGGACAGATCGCGGTCCGCCCCTCATCGACCGAATCTATCGGCCAAACCATCATGCCGATGCGGCGTTCCAGCGTGCGGTGGCATTCGGGGTCCAGGCGCACCACTGGAATTTCGGCCCGATGCAGCCAATTCCGGGAGTGAGCCGAGAGGAGGTGGCCCAGATTACGGACTACGTGCGCTGGCTCCAGCGGCAGGCCGGGGTCGAGTGACCGACGTGGCCGTCGAGGGCCTCGTGTGGATCATCCCGTTTCCTCGGTGCCTCGCCCCAGGCCCGCGGGCGCGCGCACTCGGCCGACCACGCCGGCGAGCGCCAACAGTGTCAACACATACGGCAGCATGAGGAAGAGCTGGTACGGAACAGCAAGCCCCATCGCCTGAAACACAAACTGGAGCGCGCTGGCCGCGCCGAAGAGCAGGGCGGCGATGGCTACGCCAACCGGATGCCACCGGCCCAGCACCACGATGGCGATGGCCACGAAGCCGCGGCCCGCGGTCATCTTCTCCGCGAACGTCCCGACCTGAGCCAATACGAGGCTTGCGCCGCCCAGGCCGGCCAGTAATCCCCCCACGATGGTGGCGATGCTCCGCGTGGTGCGTACCCGGACGCCCGCGGCACGCGCCGCTGACGGCGATTCCCCAACCGCGCGAACGGCGAGCCCCCACCGGGTGCGAAACAGCAGCCACCAGAGGGCCGGCACGGCAGCCATGGCGATGTACGTGGGTGCGGGCTGAGCGAAGAAGGCCTGCCCAATGATCGGAATGGCGTGGAGACCCGGCACCTCGATGACGCCCATGGTCGGGATCGAGAGCCCGGCCCCGGCAGCGCCAAACGACTGCCGGTAGAGCGCGCCGGTTAGGCCAAAGGCACCGAGGGTCAGGGCCGTCCCGGTGATGATCTGATCGGCCCCGGCGCCCACCGCCACGATTGCAAAGATTGCGGCCACCGCCGCCCCCGCCAGGGCAGCCGCGAGGACGCCAACCCATGGGCCGCCATGCAGGGCACCGAGTGCGGCTGCCAACGCGCCACCCAACATCGCCCCCTCGATACCGAGGTTGATGACGCCGGCGCGCTCACCGAGGGTCTCGCCGGTGGCCGCGAGCAGGAGTGGTGTGGCGACTCTGACGGCGGCGGCCAGGAAGCCCGCGACGAGGGTGGTGATGTCCATGTCTTAGGCGGCCGCCGGGCTTGGGCGACTTACGGTCGAGCGCCCCAGATGGCGGAGGCGTGAATCGGCGAGAACGATCACCAGAATCACGACAGCTTCCACCACATAAACCGCGACGGACGGAATTCCGGCGTCCCGTTGCATTGCACCGGCGCCGGCTTCGAGCGCGCCGAACAGGATCCCGGTAAATACGATTCCGATCGGACGGAGGCGGGCGAGCAATGCAACGGCGATTGCGGTAAAGCCGTAGCCGGGCGAAAGGTTTTGGTAGAGCGCGTAGGAGACCCCGCTGACCTCGAGCCCGCCGGCCAGGCCGGCAAGCGCACCGGACCACAAGAGCGCCGTGCCCAGGATCCGGCCGCTCTTGATCCGACCCGATACTTCCGCGGCCCGTGGGCTGGCGCCGACCGCTCGAAGTCGAAAGCCCCACACGGTCCGGGTCACGACGTACCACACAACGACACTCAGCGCGAGCGCGAACAGGAAGCCGAGATGGAGCCGCGTGCCGGGCAGGATGGGCAGGCGGGCCGAGAGCGGGATCAGGTTGCTCTGGGGAAACACGCCGGTGGACTCCTGGAGGGGTCCCTGGACCATGAGTGACACCAGGGCCTCGGCAACGAAATTGAGCAGCAGCGTGCTGATGACCTCGATGACGCCAAAGCGTAGTTTGAGCCAGACCGGGACGACCATCCACAGCGCACCGGCAATTGTCGCGACGGACACGATCGTGACGATAGCCGGTATGAGCGGCCAGTGTCCGACCTGGAGCCCGACCCAGGTTGCGGCAATGGCGCCGGCATAGAATTGTCCCTCAGCGCCAATGTTGAGCGCACCGCCTTGGAGGGCCAAGGCGAAGCCGAGCCCGATGATGATCAACGGAACGGCGCGCAGCAGCGTGGCTGAGGTAAAGGCATACCACGACCCGAAGGCGCCGTTCCACAATGCGGTCATTGCCTGGGGCGCGTCGTAACCACTGGCCCAGAGCCCCAGCGCGAGAATCGCGATTCCGGCTGAGAACGCCGACGCCACGACCAGGGCCGACCAGTGGAGCCGAGTGAGGGTCATGAGACTCGCCCGGCCTGCCGAGACGATACCCGGACGCTCCGCATCACGGCAGCTCTAGGCGCAGAGACCGGCCGGACATGGAGAGCCGGCGGCAACCGGAAGGGCTGCCGGGTGTCCCTCGTAGGTATCTTGCTCCCACGGGCGATCCCGTTCTTGGCCTACGCCCGGTTAGTCGTCTTTGATATCTGGCCATCATCCGTCCACTTGTGGGAGGGGTTGCGAGCGGCATGGGGCGGACCGACTTCGAGCCGGCTCACTCCCATCTCGCCACGAAACGGCTTTCAATGCCGGGACGCAAGGACCAGGTCGTCGACCGTGCGTTCGCTGGTCCGAATGCCCGTGCATCCTCGGGCGCGCGTCCGCCGGTGGCCCTGAGACCGTAACGGAGAGCGAAGCATGTCTGTGTGCTGCCCCCAGTGTCTTTCCGCATTTGACAGCTCCGAAAACCTCCTTCGATGCAGCGGATGTGCAAGAGAGTACCGCCTGGAAGGCGGGATCCCGATGCTGTCGAAGAACCCCGCTGCTTACTACACGTTTGCGGGCATTGAGCGGGTTGAGTTTCGGGAACTCCTGGATGCCATCGATCGAGAGGGATTCCGAATGGCGTGTCACGGGTTCTTTCGGGATGTCGGCGTGAGTCGAGCGGACGCGTTCTACCGTAACACGTTTGCCCGAGAACGGGCGGCGTGGAAGTTTGCGCTGTCGGTGCCGGATGGAACCATCGCCCTCGACTTGGGTGCGGGCGCAGGCGCGATCTCTATGGCCCTGGCCCCGCACTGCGCGACCGTCTTCGCTTGTGACATCACGTGGGAGAGACTGTCTCTCCTGAAGCGTTGGGCAGCCTATGAATCCGCAGGCAACGTCACATGTGTGTGCGGAGGGGATACCGATCGCATCCCGTTCAGCACCAACCTCTGTGACGTGATCATCCTCAATGGCGTGCTCGAATGGGTCCCGGCAGACAAGTCCGGCAATCCGCGACAGTGTCAGCTCAACTTTCTGCGCGAGGTGCGTAGGATTTTGAAGCCCACGGGGCAGCTGTATATCGGAATCGAGAATCGAATAGGGTACCCATACTTCTTTGGCAAGAAGGAAGATCACACGGGGATCCGGTATCTGTCGCTTCTCCCGCGGGGCCTGGCTCGTGTCGTTCACCGGATGAAACGGCAAGCTGAGTTTCGTACGTATACGTATTCACCTCGAGGACTGGCCACACTCCTGAACACCGCGGGCTTTGCTGACGTCACAACCTATTGCCCGTTTCCGGACTATCGGCATTTCTCAGAACTGGTTCCACTCGATGGACGAACACGCGTGACACAACCCGAGCGACCCCGAAGTATCTCGAGGCTGGTACACGGGGTAGCCTCTCATCCAATCCTGCTGCGCCATGTGAGTCCGTCGTTGGCGGTGGTTGCCGGGAACACGAATGGCCACCTTCTCCTTCATGATGTCGCGGATGCCCTCGCACTCGCCGTCGACTCGGCATCCGCTGGCCCCTTGATGGTCTCGCCGACCGGCATGGTCATTTGGCGGGCACGGCACCGCGACGGCACACCGGTCATTGTGCGCCTCCCGATCTCGCCAGGCGGCCGGGCACGGTGCGAGGACAACTTCCGGGCCCTCACCAGAATCCACACCCAACCAGGGATCAGCGCGTCGACGCGTCGACTGGTCCCAGTGCCGCTTGGTCGAGTGGACGTCAAGGGACAGTTCGCGACGGCGGAGTCCTTGCTCCCCGGGCGGCAGGTCAGCGTGGCAGACGTTGGGACGATTGCGGCGGTGTGGCCCACTCTGGTTGAGCTCATCGAGGACGTCGGGCACGTCGAACGCTTGGAAGCGGGTGACAACGCCTCTGATGTTCCCACAGCGATCGAGCGATGGGTGGCAGCACTCGAAGCCGCGTTACCGACCACGGAGGAGGGGCACGGTCGGCGGGAGATAGTCAGGAAGGTTGCGAACGCGCTTCTCGAGGTCGCCCCATCTCCGCAATTCGCCCACGGCAACTGCACCATCGAAAACATTGTCGTCGATCAACACGCAAGGCTCTCGGGACTGTACGATTGGGACCTTTCCCGGTGGGGGATGTTTCCGCTGATTGATTTGCTCGAGTTCGGCATCGCGACCCGGCATAAGCACAGCGACGATGCGGCTTCCTTCTTGCGCCCGGTGATCCCTGAGTGCCATCCCACGATCGAGCGACTGGCCAGCCTCAAAGGACTCCCCAGCAACTACGTCCACATTCTCGAGGCGGCGTTCCTGTTGCGGATGGCCGCGTTGAAGGTTCTGCCACATTACGTCGGGCCGGAGCGCTTTCGGGCGGTCCAGCAGATCATTGATATGTTGGCGCGTCACATGCGCCGCGTAGGATTTGCCGACATCACGGAATAGCGACAGCGGCCGGCTGCCGATTACATCGGGCGTCAACTCCCCGTGCCTCCCAACATCATAGCCCCTACCTCGTCACGGCTTGCGTTCGGCGACACCTCCGTCACGGTTCCACCGGCGACGACCAGCACCCGGTTGGCGATCTGGAGGATCTCGTCGAGGTCACTCGAATAGACCAACACGGCGGCACCCTCGTGGGCCGCTGCCCGGAGTCTGGCCTCCACGGCCTGGGCCGCCCGGATGTCGAGGCCACGGGTTGGGTTCTCCGCCACCAACACCGTCGGCTCCTGCTCGAGCGCCCGCGCGATCACCAGTCGTTGTTGGTTGCCTCCACTGAGACTGGCCGCCGGAACCCCGGGACCCGGTGCGTCCACCTCGAAGTTCCGCAGAATGTCGGCGGCTCCTTCGCGGGCGGCATGCCAGTCGATGCGTCTGAATCGGCGCCCGCGAACCCACGGCGCAACGCGATCGAGGCCGAGCACCAGGTTCTCCGTCAGGGAGAACTCGGGAATGAGTCCCTCCGTCGTCCGATCTTCAGGCACGAATCCAACCGGTCCTGTGACATCCAAGTGCCCGCGCAACGGCGGCAGCAACCCCACGGCTGCACGCATGAGTTCCCGCTGGCCGTTACCCTCGACCGCTGCGATACCGACGATTTCACCCGCTCGTACGGAAAAGGTGGCCTGTAGCAGAGCGGTTCCTCCCCGCCCGTCCCGCGCCACATCGAGTGCCTCCGCCTGAATGCGCACCGCGCCGGGCGCCGCGGCCGGCGGCGCAGGCCGTGATTCCGGCAACCGGCCCCCGATCATGTAACGCAGCACGCTGTCGGCGTCGATCTCCGCTGTCGGACCCGAGAAGGTGACTTGCCCACGCCTGAGCACGGTGACAGTGTCGGCGGTCGCCAGCGCTTCGCGCAATTTGTGGGTGATCAAGACCGCCGCTCCTCCCTGCTCGGTGAAGCGGCGAACGACGCGGAGCAGCTCGTCCGCTTCAGCCGGGGCAAGAACCGCGGTCGGTTCATCCAGCAGCAGAATGCGCGCGTCGGTGGCGAGCGCCTTGACAATCTCGAGTCGCTGTTTGAGCGCGACCGGGAGGGTCCAGGCAGGTGCGTCCGGATCGAGCGCCAGGCCGACGCGCCGAAACACGCCATCGACGCGCTTGGCAAGCAGTCGCGTCTTGGGACTCCAGCCGGCCGCTAAGGCGATGTTTTCCGCAACGCTGAGCGCGGGAACCGAAGTGAAGTGTTGGTGCACCATGCCGACGCCAAGCCGACGCGCTTCACGCGGGGAGCGGAGTGCTCGTGCCACCCCGTCGACTACAACGTCACCTCGGTCGGCACGAACCAGACCGAAGGCGATGTGCATCAGGGTGGACTTGCCCGCGCCGTTTTCCCCGAGCAAGGCGTGGACCTCTCCCGGCCCGAGGGTAAAGTCGACACCGCGGACGGCATGAACCGCTCCGAAGTGCTTGTGTATCCCACGCAGGGTGAGCGGCAGCATGACCGGGGAACTCGGCAGGTGGGTCAGAGTCCCGTGGGGTAGAAGAGAAAGCTCCAGGGGAGGTTGAATTCGGCGGCAACTTTTCGAGCCAGCGCCTGAACGCCCAGCTGTTCGGTGGCGTAGTGACCCGCGTACACCGTGTTGAGACCCCATTCCATGGCATCGAAGTAGGTGTGATGTGCCCCTTCCCCGGTGATGAACGTATCGAGCCCGGCGTCCCGGGCAGCGGCAATCATGGAACCCGCGCCACCGGTGATGATGCCCACTCGGCCGACCTGCTCCGGCCCGCCTGGGAGCAGTAGCGAGCGGGTCCCCAACACCTGGTCGATCCGTTCGACCAGCGTCTGGCGAGACACCGCGAGGGACCCCCATACCCCGATCGGGATCCCCAGATGATCGCCGAACCATCCGGACACGTCGAGCCCTATCGCCCGGGCCAGCTCCACGTTGTTGCCGACTTCAGGGTGGATGTCCAATGGCAGGTGGGCGCTGTAGAGAGCGACGTCATTCACCAAGAGCCGCCGCACGCGCCGAATCCGCCGTCCCGTAAGGGGGACGTTGCCATCCCAGAATAGTCCATGATGGACCAGCAAGAGCGGAGGGCCTTCCGAGGACTGCTCGGCGACCCCGTCGATGGTGGCCTGGGAGGCGTCGACCGCTGCCATCAGCCGACTGATCGTTCCCGAGTTCTCCACCTGGAGACCGTTGAGGGCATTGGGCTCATCGGGAACATCATGGATCCCGAGATACTGATCCAGGAAGTCCGTGACGGCGTCGAGGGAAACCTGCTTGGTCACGGGGTGGCCGACGCTGGTACCGGATCGGGGGCAGGCACAAGAGTTGGATTCAGCAGGCCTCGCGAAATCGAATCTTCGGCTGCGGCGATGCGCGCACTCAGCGCCGTGGGAATCAGCGGTGTTGTTTTTGGATTCATTGCATACCTGATGACGCCGCTGGCCAAATCAAAGCTCTCCACCCGCGGTGTGAACGTCCCGTCGACAACTTCACGGGCGACGGCCACGAACGCTCTGGGCAGGTCGATGACCGCCGAGCCGAGCACGCGGTCGGGAGCGAGGGCGGACTGATCGGCGTTCGCACCGAAGACGTAGACGGCCGGACTCTCCTTCACGGCTTGGAACACACCGAGGGCTGCGGCATCCGCATTGTGGTGGATCATGTCGGCACCGAGGCGAATGAGGGCGAGGGCAGCTTCGCGTCCCGCGGCAGCGTCTTCGAAGGTGTTGATGTAGATGAGCCGTGGCTCGACTGCCGGGTTCACCGCGCGGGCGCCATTCACCCAGCCATCGTAGGCAGAGCGGATCGGCGGAAGTTCGATGCCCCCGACGAATCCGATGATGCCGGTTTGGGTCATCCCCCCCGCGACCATGCCGGCCAGGTAGCTCGCTTCCTCGAGCCGAAAGATCATGGGCGCTACCTGCCCCACGGTGCGAATCCCCGACGTGATGATGAAGACCGTCTCGGGGTACTCCAGGGCGACTCGTTCGGCCATGTCCTGGAACTCGAAGCCATGGCCGAAGACCAGATCATAGCCCTGCGCCGCATAGGTCCGTAGCGCTTCCTCCTGGGCACCAGGGGTCTTGGCCTCGACGTGGCTTACGTCGACGCCCAGGCTGTCGTGGATGTAGGTGAGTCCCTGGTAGGCACCTGAATTCCAGGCCGCGTCGGCGATGGATCCGGGCGTGATGAGTCCGACTCGGAACGCCGGGGAACTGGTATCGCTGCGGCAACCGACCGCAACCATCGCCAGCATCAAGACAGTATAGCGCCAGTAATTAGACACTCGGACTCCGGCACAATGTGGCGGTCATTCCGAAGGTGTTGCGACACCGTCGATTACGTCGGTCTTCTCAAGCGCGGCGGCGTCCATCTTGATTGCTCCGTTCACGCGACCGCCCTCGAGCATGACGATCCGGCGCGAGGTGATGTCGCCGTTGATGAGCGCCGTGGCCTGGATCTCGACCCGGTCTTCCGCTCGGATGGCACCGCTCACCTCGCCGCCGATGATGGCCTCTTTGGTCTGAATGTCTCCTTCGATCAGCGCCTCGGTCGAGACCAGCACTTGGGTGCCTGCCCGAACGGATCCTTGGACCCGTCCCTCGACTTTGACGACGCCCGACGTTTCGAGGTCGCCGATGACGGTCAGGTCGCTCGCAATAATCGATAATGAAGCTGGCTGGGTGCTGCGTCGCGGAGGCTCTGCGCCTTCGCGAGCCGGCTCTTTGAACATGGCCATCAGCGAGTTTCCTCCTGAACCAGAGTCAGCGGGTCGAGTGAGCGGCCTTCGCGGCGGATTTCGAGGTGCAGGTGGGGTGCACTGGAACGGCCGCTGTTTCCTGAGAGGCCGATCACCTGACCGGCCGAAACGGAGTCTCCCACCGCCACGGTCACTCGCGAGAGGTGACCGTACATCGACTGGTAGCCCTGGGGATGCTCGAGCAACACGAAGAGCCCGTACACTTCGGGGTCCGACCCGGCATCGAGCACGCGGCCCCCGCCGACTGCGCGAACCGGGCTTCCGATGGACACGGCCACATCGATGCCGGGGTGTGCTTCGTCTCGGGTGTCCGCTCCGATTTGGCCGCGAGTGACGTAGCCCTCCTCGTCGAGTGGCCAGTGTTTCGGAATCGAGGCGCCCGACTCGAACCGGGGCGCAGCGCCAGGGGGCCGAGCCTCGATTGGGAGCGCAACGGGGACCGTCGGAGCGAATCCCACCGGTTCGCGGATGATGTCCGCGCCCATCATTTCCCGAAGCTGGTAGTAGCGGGCTTCCGCATCTTCGAGTGCCCGGGCCAGCGTGTGCACTTGGGCGTTGTCCGCTTCTAGTCGCGCGATGTCACGTTTGAGACCGGGAACGCTGGCGGCGGCTCGTACGATGGGGCCGTAGAGGAAGAGAATCGCGGCAAGGCCTAACAGTACGAGGGTTGCCGCCACCGCTCCTGCTACCAAGGCTCGCTGGGAGAATCGCAGACTGCGTGACGTCAGCTCCCCGTCACGGTGCACGACGATCGTGACTCCACGATCGGGGCGCGTCATCCGTCGAATGGCCTCCCGAGCACGACTTCGAGAATCCGGGCCAGGTCGTCATTGGAATAGTAGCTGATGGTCAAGAGCCCTCGCCCCCGCCGCCGCGCGGTGAGTCGCACGTCGGTTTGGAGCCGTTCCCGGAGGGCCTCTTCGATGCGCCGCGCCTCGGTGGTGGCGGCCTGGGGCTTGACCGGCTTCTTGCCGCGCGCGCCGGCTCGGGCGCTGCCGGTACGGACGTGGTTCTCGACGTCTCGCACCGACCATCCATGGCTCACCGCCTCACGGGCGAGCCGCAGCATGGCAGGGGCGCTCGTGAGTGCGAGCAGCGGCCGGACATGTCCGGCGGAGAGCTCGCCTCTGCCGACCATGTCCTGCACTGCTTCCGGCAAGTTCAGCAAGCGAACGCTATTCGCCACGGTCGAGCGGTCGCGGCCGACCAGCCGGGCAACCTCGGCCAGTGACTGGTCGAACTCGTCCGCCAGTCGTTGATAGCCCCGCGCCTCTTCGATGGGCGAGAGGTTGTCGCGCTGTAGGTTCTCGATCAATGCCAAGGTCAGCAAGGTGCGGTCATCGACCTCACGCACGACGGCCGGCAGGCTCTTCCAACCCAGGCGCTGGATAGCACGCCAACGCCGTTCGCCGGCAATGAGCTGATAGCCGTCGCCCGCGGGACGCACCAGCACCGGCTGGAGGAGGCCCGAGGCCTGAATCGAATCGGTCAGCTCTTGCAGCGCCTGGTCATCAATTGCTTCGCGGGGCTGATACGGGTTGGGGCGAACGGCGATCGTCGGCAGCTCACGGAGACTGCCTTCGCGCTCGGCTTCCTCTCGCGTGATTGGGCCGAGCAACGCCTCGAGCCCGCGTCCCAGGCGGCGCGTTTCAGTCATCGAGTTATCTCCGAAATCGATGTCGGGGCCTCCAACGGCAGCGAGGGGCGTCGCCGCACCAGTTCTTGCGCCAGGGCGATGTAGCGCTTCGCGCCGACGGATTGTACGTCATACAACAGGATGGGCTTCCCGAAACTCGGTGCCTCCGCGAGTCGGACATTCCTGGGAATCACCGTCCGGAAGACCTTCGGTCCGAAGTACTCGTTGGCGTCCTGCGCCACTTGCCGCGACAGATTCAGGCGCGAGTCGTACATCGTGAGCACCACGCCATCGATGGCCAACAGCAAATTAAAGTTCTGTTGGACCACGCGAATCGTGTTGAGCAGCTGAGACATGCCTTCGAGGGCGTAGTACTCGCATTGAATCGGAATGAGCACCGAGTCCGCCGCAGCCAATACGTTGAGGGTCAGGAGCCCGAGCGACGGCGGACAATCGAGCAGAACGAATTCATACCCATTCGTCGCGCCGGACAGGGCGCGCCGGAGCGTCGTCTCTCGGTCGGGCCGATCGACCAGCTCGACTTCCGCACCCACCAGGTCCTGGGTCGCGGGCACCACGTCGAGGGCCGGCAGCGTCGGGTGGCTGAGAATCGCGTCGGCCATGGGGCGGCCTTCGATCAGCACGTCGTAGAGTGAGGTGCCAATTCGCTCGCGCGGGATTCCAACTCCGCTGGTGGCATTGGCTTGCGGATCCGCATCGATCAGCAGCGTGGGGTGCTCCGCCGCGGCCAGCGAGGCGGCGAGGTTGACCGCAGTCGTGGTCTTTCCCACTCCACCCTTCTGGTTCGCGATCGCGACGATGCGACTCATAAAGCGCCTAAACTGTTGTTAAATATATAGTTACAAGATAAGTTGTCGTTGAAATCGACTGCGTTCGGCGTGGTCTGAAGCGATCCGGAATATACGCTCAGGTGAGCGAGAGGCAATGCCGTTCCCCAGCGAAAGGTTGCGGGCCGGGCCGCACTCAGGGGCCCTGCGGGGGAGGAGCCGGCGCAGTGTTTCACGTGAAACACTCCACCAGGGGGCTTCAGTCTGTGGCTGATGCGGTCCGCTTTCGCCAGCGAAGGACCTCTACGACCAGGCCCTGGAGATCGCTCGGCGAAACGCCCGGGATACGGCTTGCCTGGCCCAGCGTCCTCGGGCGTACTACTTCGAGCTTCTCCCGAGCCTCGAAGGAGAGGCTTGCCAGCGGGCGGTACGCGATCCCGTCGGGCAACTCGAAGTGGTCCATTTGGGCGAGCCGCTCAGCCGCTGCCCGCTCCCGCGCAATGTAGCCGGCATAGCGCAACTCGATTGCGGCCCATTCCACCTCTTCCTGAGAGAAATCGAACCCCGCAGCCTCCATCAGGTCGTGGAGTGAAATACCGGGCCGCCTGGCGAGGTCGGCCAGCCGGACAGACTCGCTGACCAAGGCCGATTCCGCTCGGGCGAGTATCGGGTTGGCCAGTTCAGGTTCGAGCGTGGCCGTGCGCGCCGATTCCTCGACCTGCTCTTCCAACTCGAGTCGCGCCTCCATGGTGCGTCGCTCGGAGTCCGAGAGTAGGCCGAGTTCCGTGGCCACGACCCCCAGGCGGCGCAGCGCATTGTCCTGTCGCAGTAGCAGGCGATACTCGGCCCGGCTGGTGAACAGCCGGTAGGGTTCGTCTACTCCCCGTTGAACGAGGTCGTCCACCAAGACCCCGATCATGGCCTGGTTACGCCGAAGGACCACCTCTTCCCGTCCCAGCGCCGAGTGGGCAGCGTTGAGGCCCGCAATGACGCCCTGGCCAGCAGCCTCCTCGTATCCCGTGGTTCCGTTGACCTGACCTGCCAGAAACAGCCCGGGCAGCTGTTTCACTTCGAGGGTCTGGGATAGTTGGGTGGGCGGGAAGTAGTCGTACTCGATGGCATAGCCCGGCCTGGTCATCTTTACGGCTTCGAGCCCGGGCACCGCCCGGAGAAAGGCCAGCTGGACCGCCGGTGGCAGCGACGTCGAGAGTCCGTTGACGTACATCTCGAACGTGTCCAGGCCCTCCGGCTCGAGGAAGACCTGGTGACGCTCGGCGGTGGGAAACTTGACCACCTTGTCCTCGATCGACGGGCAATACCGCGGGCCGCGGCCGCTAATTGCGCCGCCATAGAGTGCCGACTCCCCGATGTGTTCGCTGATGATCTCCTTGACCTCGCCGCCGGCCCACGTGATGTAGCAGGGTAGCTGACGCGGATAGGTGCCACGCTCGAAGAAGGAAAACCAATACGGCCCAGCCTCCCCGTCCTGCCGCTCAATGCGCGCCAGGTCCACGCTCCGTCCATCAATTCGAGGCGGCGTGCCAGTCTTGAAGCGTTCTACTGTAAGTCCTGTGTTTTCAAGTACTTGTGCAAGCTCAATCGTGGGACTTTCGCCGGCCCGGCCGGCAGGAATCTGTGCGCCGAGGCCCATGTGAATCCGGCCACGGAGGAAGGTGCCGGCGGTCACCACGATGGCCTTGGTCTCGAACCGACGGCCATCCGCCGTGGTCACCCCGCTGACGCGTCCCCCAGTGACTCGCAGTTCCGTAACGGTGCCTTGCACCACGTCCAGTCCGGCCTGGCGCTCGAGTAGGCTGCGCACCGCCCGGCGGTAGAGTCCCCGGTCGCACTGGGCCCGAGGAGACCAGACCGCCGGGCCCTTCGAGCGGTTCAGCATCCGGAACTGAATCCGCGCGAGATCGGTGGCCCGGCCCATGATCCCGCCAAACGCATCGACCTCGCGCGCAACCGTGCCTTTGGCAATCCCGCCGATAGCCGGATTGCACGACATCTGTCCAATGGTCTCGAGATTCTGGGTCAGGAGCAGTGTCTGGGCACCCGCGCGGGCGGCCAGCGTGGCTGCCTCGCTCCCGGCGTGCCCCCCGCCGATCACGATCACATCGTAGCGCGCATTCATGAGGCAGTGAATCTACGACAAGCCCCCCGTGGCTAGCTACTCATGGCGGGGGGCTCGGGAGCGAGGTGGCGGCTCAGGCTACGGGGATTCGCCGACCGAGTCGGCCTCCTCCTCGGGGAAGATTACCGAGGTCGTGGGGAAGGTGGCGGTAGGGCCACCCTCGGCATCGATGCCCAGGCCGGACCGACTGACGCCGAGCGTATCCGCGAACACCAGCGTCGAGGAGCCATCCGCGCTCAGGCCGAGGACCGCGCGAGCTCGTCCACTGCCGTCCGCCAAGACCAAGCTCGACGCCTCGTTCTCAATCACGCCGAGCACGATGCGCGCCCGCTCTGTCGTATCGGCGAAGGTGACCGCGGAGGATCCATCCGCGAGCAGGTTGATCTTCAGCATCGAGCGACCGCTCTGGTCTCGAAGCACCAGGCGGACCGTTCCGTCTTCGGCCGTCCCCCAAATACCACGCACCCGTCCATCGGCATCACGGAGCAGATATTGCCGCGATTCAACCACGCTGTTGACGGTTCCCGGCATCCCACGTTTCGCACTGATATACACTAGTGCAGCGGCCAAGCCGAGAATGATGCCGACCGTGACCAAGCTCGTGAGGCTGAGGCGCTTGGCTCGGCTCGCGTCACGCTCGATCTCGGCCACGCGGTGCATCATCGCCCGCACGCCGGATTCCTCGGTCGGAGATGATGCCGGCTCTCGTGGATGGGACATGGCGCCCCCTCGGTTCAGCGTCCTACGGGCCCGCGAGCGGTGCTACGCGCTGGCGGTCGGGAAATCGGCAAGGAAGTACGATCGACTCGCGTAATCGACCAACTCGGTGGAGAGGGTGGCTTCGACCTCGAGGTAGCGCGCAATGTCGCTCAGGTGGTCCACCAGGTCGCGCGGGTGACACCCGCGGGGCTCAATCGAGAGCTTTCCATAGTACTCGTGGTAGATGTACTCGATGGCCTCGGGTTTGAACGGAATGCCCTTCGCCTCGCAACAGCGCCGGAAGATCTGCTGGTACTGGCGAGGCGTTGGGCTCTCGACCTCGACCTT
>DATHRW010000340.1:0-5931 GCA_035464955.1 Gemmatimonadales bacterium | reverse complement strand
TTGGAGAAGGGAAGCACCGCAAAGCCGGGGCGCGCGTCTTGGGCCGCTAGCGGTGCCGCCATTACGGCGAGTGGGGCCAGAACGCCCAGAACGGCTTGCGAAAGGCGCCGATTCATGTCTGCTCGCTCCTCGTCAGAGGGTGAGGGTAGCGCCTTCCTGCGCGGCGCCGACGCTGAGGCCCGTGCCGGCGCGCCGTGCGTGCGATTGCGCGTCGGTGAGCAAGCGATCAATGGCGTCGTCGTCGTTGGCCGGCTCGTGGTGAAACAGTACCAAGCGCGGGACACCGGATTCGATCGCGAGCTCCACTGCCTGCCGGGGTGTCGAATGGCCCCAGCCATGACGAGCGCGGATCGATTCTTCCGAGAACATGCCGTCGTGGATGAGGGTCTCCACCCCGTGAAGAAACTTAACCAGGCGGGCCCGCCAGTCGGCGGGGACGTCATAATCCCCTCCTTGGCCCAGCTCGTTGTCGGTCACATAGGCCAGGGTGCCGCCCCCGTTGGTGGGGAAGAGCTTGTACCCGAGCGTCACCCCGGGATGGCGCAGCCGGATGGCCTCGACCCGAACCGGGCCGATCGCAAAGGCGCCCTCGGTAACCTCCGTGATGCGGATGTCCGCGGCGAGCTTCTGCATGGGCACGGGGAAGACGACCGGCGCCATCTGCCGGTTCAGAATCTCTTCGAGCGCGACCGCGCCTTGTCGAGCCCCGTAGATCCGGACGGTGCGGTCGGTATGATGGAGCGGCTCGAAGAACGGTAGCCCCTGGATGTGATCCCAGTGCGTGTGGGACAGCAGGATGTCGACCCGATGCGGGCGCGAGTCCCGATGCACGAGATCCAGACCCAGCGCCCGGATGCCGGTGCCGGCGTCGAGCACCACTAGGTGGTCGTCGCCAAGCCCGACGGCAACGCACGCCGTGTTGCCGCCATAACGCGTGGTCGTCGGTCCCGGGGTCGGGATCGATCCGCGGGTGCCCCAGAATGTGAGCGTGGTTGTCACAGGAGCGGGAGCCTCATGCTCCAATATCGAGTGCGGAGAACGAGGAAGCGCGAGCGATGGTCACGCCGGGCTCGTGACGGCGGTCACGCGTGCTGGGCTGCGGCGGCGAGTGAGGCGCGATCCTGGAGGATGATCTCCTTCCGGTTCACCTCGATGATGCCGCGCTGCACCAGGTTCCGCATGGTCCGGGAGACGGTCTCCCGACTCGACCCGATCATTTGGGCGATCGTGTGGTGGGTGAGACGGCGGCTGATGCGGTCTCCACCCTCCTCCTTCGCGAGCTGCAGGAGCAGATGGGCCACGCGACCGTTCACGTCCAACAGGACCAGGCTGCCGATCTTTTGGTCGGCACTTCGGAGTCGGCGGGAGAGCTCACGGAGGAGCGAAATCGCCACCTCGGGCGATGTGCGGAGTTGGGCCTGGAAGTCCTCCCGCCTGAGCACCAACAGGGCCGAGTCCTCCATGGCGATGACGTGGGCCGACCGCGGTTCGTCGTCGAGCAGCGCCATCTCACCGAAAAAGCTTCCTTCCTGGAGCACGGAAAGGATCACTTCACGCCCATCCTCGCCGATCAACACGACCTTGACCTGGCCTGAGGCCACCAGGAACATCGAGTCACCCCGGTCGTCGGCAAAGACGATGATACTGCCCTTGGGATAGGTCCGCTCCCTGGTCAGGGCCGCGAACCGGGCGAGGGCATCGGGCGGCATATCCCGGAACAGCGGGACCTTCCGGAGCACATCTACAGGCGATTGCTGCACGGCCACCTCGGGCGGAGGGAGGGAGTCGGAGGCAAGGTTAGCGGAAGCAGAGGGGACGTGTCAATTCAGCCCTTTCGGACGAGACTCAAGTCTTCTAGATTTTTGGGCTTACGGCAAGTCCGCCTGCCCCCCCGTGGCGGACCCCTGGAACCGCGAGGAGTCGAGCAGTGAAGGCCAATCTCCACCCAATCTACCGCAAGGTCACGGCCGTCTGTGCCTGTGGCAACACATTTGAAACCCGGAGCACCCAGGACAACATCCACGTCGAGGTGTGCGCCCACTGCCACCCGTACTTCACCGGCAAGCAGCGGTTGGTCGATACTGCCGGTCGGGTCGATCGGTTCCGCCGCAAGTATCAAGGCGTTTCGGGGGCGGACTCGGGCCAGGACTGATATATGGACCCCCGACTCCGCCAGGCGCTGGACCGGGCGGAGGAGATCGCTCGAGAGCTCGCCGATCCCACGACAATCCGGAACCATCAGCGGCTGAGGACCCTCGGCCGCGAGCGTACCAAGCTCGCGCCGGTTGTGGAGGCTGCGGAGCGGCTCGAGCGATTGACCGCCGAGTTGGCCGAGGCGCGGGAACTTCTCGACGCCCCCGATCCGGAGCTGGCACAGATGGCCGGAGCCGAAGTCGCCCGGCTCACCGGGGTCATCGAGGCGCTCGACGCAGAGCTGCGCGAGCTCCTCGTGCCCCGCGACCCGCATGATGAGCGGGACGCGATCGTGGAAATCCGGGCCGGCACCGGGGGCGACGAGGCCGCCCTTTTTTCAGCCGATCTCCACCGCATGTACACCAGGTTCTGTGAGCGGAACGGCCTTGCCGTCGAGCCGATCTCGGCGAGTGAGGGGACTGCCGGGGGCCTCAAGGAAGTGATCTTTGCGGTGCGCGGCGAGGGCGCCTACGGCTTGCTGCGCCGGGAGGCCGGAGTGCATCGGGTCCAGCGTGTGCCAACCACGGAGACCCAGGGCCGCATCCACACCTCGGCCGCGAGTGTCGCCGTCCTGCCCGAGGCCGAGGAGGTGGACGTCGAAATCGAGCCCCAGGACTTGAAGATCGATGTGTACCGCTCCTCGGGTCCCGGCGGACAAAGCGTCAACACGACCGACAGCGCGGTGCGGATTACCCACCTGCCGACCGGGCTCGTCGTGACCCAGCAGGACCAGAAGAGCCAGCTCCAGAATAAGCTCAAGGCCATGGAAGTGTTACGGGCGCGGCTGCTGGACCGGATGATTGCCGAACAGGAAGCGGCCCGGTCCCGCGAGCGGCGCACCATGGTGGGCACGGGAGACCGGTCCGCCAAGATCCGCACGTACAATTACCCTCAGAGTCGGGTGACCGATCATCGCATTGGATTTTCGGTGCATAACCTCCCGGAAGTGATGAACGGAGACCTCGACGAGATCGTGGATGCGCTCAGGCTCGCGAGCCGGGAGGAGTCGGCCGTTGCGTGAGGTGGAGACCCCACGCCGGGACCTTCTCCGCCAGGCCGGGGCTGCCCTTCGCCGGGCGGGTATTACCGCACCTGAGCGGGAGGCCCGGTGGCTGGCCGAGGCGGTCTGGGGCGTTGGGAGTGCAGCCTTGCTGGGGGAGAAGCGTCTCCTTGGGCCCGGCCAGATCGAGCGCTACCGGAATACCGTGGCGCGGCGCCTGGCGGGTGAGCCGCTGGCGTACGTGACCGGGCAGGCGGCATTCCGCCATCTGATGCTCCGCTCCGACCGCCGTGCGCTCATTCCGCGGCCCGAGACCGAGGGTCTGGTCGATCTTGCGCTCACCCGCGTACCGGTAGGGCGGGCCCTTGATATCGGCACCGGCACCGGCGCGATCGCGCTGAGCCTTGCCGCCGAGGGAGGCTACCACGACGTCGTAGCCACCGATCGCTCGCCTGACGCACTGGCGCTGGCCCGAGAGAATCGGTCACTCACCGGGCTCCGCATTGCGTTGGTATTGGACGATCTGGGATCCTCCTTGAGGCAGGCCTCGTTCGACGTGCTGGTTTCGAATCCGCCGTACTTGAGCGCCGCCGAGGGTGCCACGCTCGACCGAAGTGTGCGAGATTGGGAACCGGCAGAGGCGCTGGTGAGCGGGAGTGACGGACTCGCTGCCACGCGCCGGCTCCTCGTGGAGGGGCACCGGCTGCTTCGGCCGGGTGGCTGGATCGTTATCGAATTGGAGTGTTCACGCGCCGGCCGTTCGGCCGAGCTGGCGTCGGCGCATGGGTGGCTGGACGTTGCCGTCCTCGACGACCTATTCAACCGCGCGCGCTACCTCGTGGCCCGCAGGAGTGACAGCCCGTGATCTGGGAAAAAGCCAAAGAATTGGGACGACTGATCGGTCAATCGCCTGAGTATCAGACCTTGCGGCGAGCGGAGGCCGGGCTCAGAGAGGACAAAGAAACCGTGGCGAAGCTCGATGCCATCAAGACCCTGGCGGCCAAAGTGGACCAGGCGGTCTCGAGTGGCCAGATGCCCGATCAGGAGATGTCCAAGTCCTATGAGCAAGCGGTGCGCGAATTGGAACTGAGTGCGTCGGGCCAGGCGTACGTTGTGGCGCGGGAAAACTTCGAGAAGGTGATGCTCAAGGTGAACGAGCAGATCGGGCAAGGCATGGAAGAGGGCACGGCCAGCAAGATCATCACCCTCTGATGAGAGTGCCCGGCTACTTCATCGTGGTGGAGGGACCGGAGGGGTCCGGGAAGTCCACCCTTGTCGCGGAACTAGCCGCGTGGATGGAGACGAGCGGGCTCAAGCCGGTCCGCGTGCGTGAGCCTGGTGGGACACCGGTTGCGGAGGGCGCGCGCCGTTTACTGCTCGACCCCCAGCTCGACGTCGCCCCCCTGGCCGAGGTGTTCCTCTATCTCGCAGCCCGGGCCGACCTGGTGCACCGAGTCATCCGGCCCGCTTTGGAAGTGGGCGGCGTCGTCTTGGCCGATCGGTTCGACCTGTCGACGGAGATCTACCAAGTCGTCGGTCGGGGCCTCGATCGGGACATGGTGTTGGCGGCCAATCGGGCCGCAACCGGTGGGCTCAGGCCGGACATGACCCTAATCACGGACGTACCGCCCGGTGTCGGCCTAGCCCGGCAGCAGCAGGGCCGCCAGGCGTTGGACCGCCTGGATCTGGAGAATCAGGCCTTCCACCAGCGTGTCATCGAGGCGTACCTGGCGGTCGAAGGCCCCGGAGTGCGACATTTGAATGGAACCCTGCCGCCCGAGCAGCTCTTTGCCGCCGCCCGGGACGCCCTGGTGGCGGACCGGCCGGATCTTTTTTCGAGCCGGAACGTAGGGACAGCAAGGCAACGAACCTGAGAGTCGGGCATGAGCGGCCCGCTCGCTCATGCCGGAGGCAATCATGAAGAATCGGTGGGGCATCATCGTACTCGTCGCCGCAGTCTCCTTCTTTACCGGAGGGTGGCTGCTGCAGCGGGGCGTCGCGAGCGACGGCAACGTGTACCAGCAGGCCCGTCTGTTCGACGACGTGTTGCACCACGTGCACGACTACTTCGTCGACTCGCTTGGCGAATCCGAACTCTACCAGCGCGCTACCACAGGAATGCTCGAGGGCCTCAAAGATCCCTACTCAGTGCTGTTGCAGGGTGAGGACTTTCAACGCCTGACGGAGCAGACCACGGGGAACTACGGCGGACTCGGCATCCAGATCGACGTGCGCAATGGCTGGATCACGGTCGTGGCACCGCTGCCCGATACTCCGGCCGAAGCGGCAGGGGTCCTGAGCGGCGATCAGATCATCGAGGTGGACGGGCTCTCGACCGAAGGCTGGTCGAGTGAGAAGGCTGTGAGCGTGCTGCGCGGCGAAGAAGGCACCTCGGTCGATATCAAGATCCGCCGTGCCGGTATCGCCGAATCGCTGCCGTTCAACCTGGCCCGGGCCATCATCCACCTGCGCTCCGTCTCTCCCGGCATGCTGATGAGTGATGGTGTCGGTTATGTCGGACTGCGCGCGGTCAGCGAGACATCGGCCGATGAGCTGCAAGCGGAAATCGACAGCCTCGTCTCCCAAGGCATGAAATCGATGCTGCTCGATCTCCGCGGCAATCCGGGCGGGCTGCTGGACCAAGGCGTGAAGGTATCGGATCTGTTCCTCGACTCCGGACAGGAGATCGTCTCGACCCGGGGACGGGCTCGCGGGTCGTCCCGCGCCTACAGCGCCGA
>DATHRW010000339.1:0-4657 GCA_035464955.1 Gemmatimonadales bacterium | reverse complement strand
TCACAGCAGTATCTTCTCGGTCCGATAGCCGATAGCCGATAGCCGATAGCCGATAGCCGATAGCCGATAGCCAATAGCTCTAGCCTCAACCCTTATGCCTGTCATCCACCCCACTGCCTTCATCGCACCCGGAGCGGTCGTCGTCGGTCACGTCTCCCTGGGTGAGGAGGCGTCCGTCTGGTACAACGCAGTGGTCCGGGGCGACATGGAGACCATTGTGATCGGCGAGCGGAGCAATATCCAGGACGGTGCTGTCATCCACGTGGACGAGGACATCCCATGCGCGGTGGGCCGGCGGGTGGTGGTGGGGCACCGGGTGATCCTGCATGGCTGCAGCGTCGAGGACGACTGCCTGATCGGCATGGGCAGTGTGGTCCTCAATCGGGCCGTGATCGGGGCCGGAAGCCTGGTGGCCGCATGTGCCGTGGTGCCCGAAGGGATGGTCGTGCCGCCGCGTTCCGTGGTGATGGGTGTTCCTGGCCGGATCGTCCGTCAGGTGGACGATCAGATGGCCCAGCGCATGGCGGAAGGATGGCAGCACTATGTGAAGCTGGCCCGCGCCCACGCAAACGGGACGTTTGCTCGGGCGCGGGCCAACTTCAAGCCGGAATGACGGTAGGGCGGTAGGGTAGCAGGTCACCGCGAGCCCGCTCAGGTGCGTATGCCGTTATTCAGGACGCCCTACAACCCCGCCTCCTTTGCTCCAACTCACTCTCCGACATTTTTGTGATGTGGACACTGTTGCGTCCTGTCTGGTAGGACCATTCGCACGCTATTGTATTGTTGAGATTCTTGCCCTAGTTTGCCAATCCGTCTTTCTGGTTACCGTTACGTATATTTCTCTAACAATTGAAGTTGGCGGGGTTCAAGAAACACCGTCTGTTCAGGCGGGAATCCCCTTCTTCGCCACACACTGAGGCTCTTCCATGGACCACGGTAGCTCTTCCGCCCCGGCTCAGCTCTCCGACAACGCCATCACCGTGCTGGAAAAGCGGTATCTCATCAAGGACGAGCAGGGGCAGCCTACCGAGCATCCGGAAGACCTCTTCAGTCGGGTGGCCAAGACCATCGCCGCCCCAGACCGGCTGTACGGGGCCAGTGCCGGTGCCGTGGAGGAGCTGGGCCACGCCTTCTATCGGCTCATGGCCGAACGGCTGTTCATGCCCAATTCGCCCACCTTGATGAACGCCGGACGGCCGCTGGGGCAGCTCTCGGCCTGTTTCGTCCTTCCGGTCGAGGACACCCTGGCCAATGGCAAGAACGGCATCTACGACACCCTGAAGGCCATGGCCCTGGTCCACCAGTCGGGCGGCGGGACCGGATTCAGCTTCTCCCGGCTTCGGCCCAAGAACGACATCGTGCGCTCCACTATGGGCGTCGCCTCCGGCCCGGTCTCGTTCATGACGTTGTACGACTCCTCCACCGATGTCGTGAAGCAGGGCGGGACCCGTCGCGGTGCCAACATGGGCATTCTCCGGGTCGATCATCCCGACATCCTCGACTTCATCACCTGTAAGTCCGATACCACCAAGATCACCAACTTCAACATCTCGGTCGGCGTCACCGATGCCTTCATGGATGCCGTGGAGAACGACCTGGAGTACGACCTCCTCCACCCGAAGACCAAGGCGGTGGTGGGCCAGCTCAAGGCTCGTGAGGTGTGGCGGCAGATCGTGCACGGGGCGTGGAAGACGGGTGAACCCGGAGTCTTCTTCATCGACCGGGCCAATTACTACAACCCCGTGCCGCATCTCGGGGAATACGAAGCCACCAACCCTTGTGGCGAGCAGCCGCTCTTGCCCTACGATGTCTGTAACCTCGGGTCGATCAACCTCGGATTATTCGTTATCGACGGAAAGATCGATTGGGACCGCCTGGCCCGGACGGTGCACCTGTCGACGCATTTTCTCGAGAACGTAATCGACGCCAACAGCTATCCGCTGCCCGAAATCACCGACTTGGCCAAGCGGATTCGGCGCATTGGGCTCGGCATCATGGGCTGGGCCGACGTGCTGGTCCGCCTCGCCATTCCGTATGACTCGGAAGAGGCCGTCGATCTGGCCCGTCAGGTGCAAAAGTTCGTGGACGACGAGGCCAAGAAGGAGTCGGAGCGGCTGGCCTCGATTCGCGGCGTCTTCCCCGAGTGGGAAAACTCGATCTGGGGCCCGGACGCGACGTGCGCGCGCGGCCCCGCCGGCGAGCGCATCCGCCCGATGCGGCGGCTCAGGAACTGCAACGTGACCACCGTGGCTCCTACCGGAACCATCTCGATCATCGCGGGATGCAGCTCCGGCATCGAGCCGCTGTTTGCCGTGGCGTTCATGCGGAACCAAGCCGGCGTCTTGATGCCGGACGTGAATCAGGACTTCGTGCGGATCGCCCAGGACGAGGGCTGGTATTCGGACGAGTTGATGCGGAAGATCGCCGAGAGCGGCCACATCGACTACGACGAGGTGCCGGGTAAGTGGAAGCGGGTGTTCGTGACCGCCAACCACATCGCGCCCGAGTGGCACATTCGGATGCAGGCGGCCTTCCAGGAGTACAACGACTCCGCCATCAGCAAGACCTGCAACTTCGCCCGCGACGCCAGCGAGGATTACGTCGAAGAGATCTACCGGCTGGCCTTCCGGCTCAACTGCAAGGGTGTGACGGTCTATCGCGACGGCAGCCGCGACCTGCAGGTCCTCTCGACCGGCGCCACGGCCCAGCAGGTCAAGGCCAAGGCGCGGGAGACCGGCCATGCCGAGGCGCGGCACGACCTCGAGGCGGTGGTGAAGGGCGGGGAGGAGGCGCAGCACGTGGTGGCCGACCTCCTGGGCGAATTGGCCGAGGTCCGCACCGAGAACGAGCGGCTCCGCAAGCTGGTGCACGATCTCGAGGCCGAAAACCTCCAGCGCCGGCAGAAGCGGTCCCGGCCCGATCTGTTGCGCGGCACCACGCGCCGGGTCGAGAGCCCGCTCGGCACCCTTTACGTCACCATCACCGAAGACGACAAGGGCCAGCCGTTCGAGGTCTTCATGTCGCTCGGCAAGGCCGGCGGGGCATTGATGGCCGACGTCGAGGCGATTGGCCGGCTGCTGAGCCTGGCACTGCGCTCCGGTATCCCGATGGCCGAGCTCCACCGCCAGCTCCGCGGCATCAGCTCCGACCGCGCCATCGGACTCGGGCCGGCCAAGGTGCTCTCGGTGCCCGACGCGGTGGGCATCGCTATCGAGAAGTGGATGCAGGAGAAGCATGAGGGCATTCAGCAGGAGCTGCTGGCCGACGAAGACCCTGCGGTGACGGCCGAGACGCCGATCGTGGAGAAGGTGGTGTCGGAAGGCTTCGAGCAGATGGCCCTGAGCCGGATGCAGGAGTTCCTGCCGGGCGCTTGCCCCGACTGCGGCAGCCAGTTGGAGTTTGCCGAGGGCTGCGTGAAGTGCATCGTGTGCGGCTACTCGGAGTGCGGCTAACGATCGACCGGGACTGAGTTCCGGGGGCGGGTCAGGGACCGTCCCCCAACCCTGTGACCGGATCGGTCGGGAGGGGGCGCCTCGGGAGGGGCGTCCCCTTTTTCGTGGTTCTCGCGCAGAATCTCAAGCGCTCGCCTACGCCGAACGGCTCCGATCCCCTTACGCACTGGACTCTCCGCCCCTACTTTGAAAGTCTACCCCCGTGCGCGGTAGCCGACCCTTCTGGGCCGGGCGCGGGGCCAGAGAAGGGGAGATCGAGGCTCTCATGCGCAGGCGGAGCAACTCACTTCATGCCCTGCAGCACCTGATCGAGCCCAAAGGCGGCTGCGTCCCTGAGACGAAACTGCCGGGCCCTGGATGCATTCCCGAAGGCGGTATCCCCGGCCCCGGCTGCATCCCGAATCCGGAAGTTCATGAGACGCACCGTGGGTCGAGACGCCGTTTGTCACCGAAGACCGATAGCCGATAGCCCTTTGCCCACGCCTCCAACCATTCCTTCCCAAGGCCCCCGCGTGCGACTGCTCCTCATCAATCCCAAGTTTCCGGAGAGCTTCTGGAGCTTCAAGTGGGCACTCGACACGGTGCTCCGCCAGCAGAAGGCCCCGACCCCGCCGCTCGGCCTCGCGACGCTCGCCGCCCTCTGCCCTGAGGATTGGGACATCCGGATCGTCGATGAGAACGTGGAAACCATCCCGCTCGACCCCAAGGCCGACCTGATCGGTATCTGCGGCATGGGAGTCCAGTTCCCGCGCCAGCGCGAGCTCCTCACCTTCTACCGCAGCAAGGGCTATCACGTGGTTGCCGGTGGCAGCTTCGCCTCGCTCTGTCCAGAGCGGTACGGGACGTTGGCCGACACGGTGGTGGCGGGGGAGGCGGAGTATATCTGGCCTGAGTTCTGCCGGGATTTCGCAGCCGGCAAGACCAAGCCGCTCTATCACGAAACCGGCGTCGTCGCGCTGTCGGATACCCCGACTCCGCGGTTCGATCTCTTGAACCTGCGGCTCTACCAATCGGTCACTCTCCAATTTTCGAGAGGGTGTCCGTTCCGCTGCGAGTTCTGCGATATCATCGTCATGTTCGGCCGTCGTCCGCGCACCAAGCCGCTCGAGCAAGTGGGGCGCGAGCTCGACCTTCTGCGGCACCAGCACGTCCGGAAGGTCTTCTTCGTGGACGACAACTTGATCGGAGACAAGCCGGCTGCGAAG
>DATHRW010000338.1:0-3618 GCA_035464955.1 Gemmatimonadales bacterium | reverse complement strand
GCTCCTCGGTCTTCGTTCCGGCGCCAGGTCTAACCGGTGCGCCTCGCGGGGCCGCTCCGCGGCCGGGCGCGACGGAAGGTCGCGCCACCGGGGGGGCGACCGGCGGCGGCGGCGCGAAGGCCGGCCGCGGCCGCAGCGCGGCGGGGTGCGGCAGAGGAGCAGGAGCCGGTCGAGCCGGAACCGGCTCGGGCACCACCGGGTCGGGCGTCGGCGCGGGAGGCGCGGTCTCGCGGTAGACGGCGAAGACGGCGTCACATTCGCTACAGCGGGCTCGGACCCCCGCCTCCGGCACCTTGGTCGGATCGACCCGGAACACCGTCTGGCAGTTGGGACAGCGGACATTCATGCCTGGTTCCTCACTCCTTCTGGTCCGACTCCCAGCCGGGGGAGTCGCCATCCTGGCCATGCCGCCGATCCACGACGAAGACGGACCCCGGGAGGGTCTTGGCGTAGCTCTTCATTTCCGTCGCCAGCTCGCTGACCTGGGCCGGATGCGTGAACGAACGGTTCTGATTCGTGACGATTCCGATCGAGAGCGTCATCATCGGTACGCGATGCAGCTGGCCGCGGCGGTCCTTGCCGAAAAAGTACCCCGCGCGGCGGTCCTGTTCGTTGTACTGGAACGGGATCAGCGTGTCGAAGACACTGAGCGTTTCGGTGCAGACGCGGCTGACCTCGTCCAGCGGAATGATAAAGATAAAGTCGTCGCCCCCGATATGGCCAACAAAGCCGTCTTTCGCCACCAGGCCCCGGACTACGTCGTGGAGAATCCGGGACAGGATGTAGATGACGCGGTCGCCGTCGTAATAGCTGTACCGGTCGTTGAATTCCTTGAAGTGATCCAGGTCGGCATAACACACCGCGAATTGCTGGTCCAGGTCCAAGCGGCGCCGGATGTCCCGGTCGATTTCGGTGGTACCGGGAAGTCGGGTGGAGGGGTGGACCGAAACATCGCGCACGGTGCGGACCGACATCGCGTCGAGGCGGGCCCGCTGCTCGGCGACGGTGAACATGCCGGTGATCACCTCGTCCGTGCCGGCCTGAAACCACGCGTTCACGCGCTCGGGATGGTGCGACTCCGAGAGCATGGTAATCGGGATGATCGCCGTAAAGGCGTCACGCTTGAGCTCGCGAACCAGCTCGAGCCCCTCGGGGCCCATGCGGTCAGCATCGATAAACAAAAGCGAGGGAGCGCCCCGCAGGATGATCGCCGAGACCTCGGCCGGGTCTGCGAGGACCACGATGGGAAAACCCTGGGCCTCGGCCCATTGCCCGAGGATTCCGGGAACCGGGCCGCCGTCCGGCGAATAGACCAGTATCGTCGGGCGAGTCCGCACCCGGTATCCTCACCTAAAAGGTTAAACCAAGCTAACTTACGGGCTCTCACCCGGTAAGTCAAATGAACAGGGCGGCAGCGACGACCATCGCGTAGACCGCAAGAAGTTGCACGCCTTCGAACCAGTGCGACTCGCCGTCGAGCGTGATGATGGCGACCACCACGGTCGAGAGGCCCAGCGCGATCACCTCGAACGGCGTGAACACCAGGTTCATCGACTGCCCGAAGAACAGGCCGACGAACACCAAGACCGGTGCCACCAGCAGAGCAATTTGCGTGCTGGAACCCAGGGCAATTTGGAGGGCCAGGTCGACCTGGCCTTTGCGGGCGACCAGGACCGCGGCGGCATGCTCGGCGGCGTTTCCGATGAGCGGGATCACAATGAGGCCGAGGAACGTTTCGGAGATCCCGACCGATGCGGTGACCCCTTCGACCGCGTGGACCAGGATTTCGGACTCGATCGCGACGCCCACCGTGGCCAGCGCCAGGAATACCACCGCCCGGCTGGTGGTCCACACGGGGCCGACGGTGGGGTGAGGCTCGCCGCCGAACAGGCGGCGATGGGTCTTGAGCGAGAACACCAACGAGAAGACGTAGGTAACCGCGAGGATTACGGCGACGGCCTCGGAGAGCCGGAAGTCGTCGGCGGCCTCGGGATGGAGCCCGTGGAACAGTGCGGGAAACACGAGTCCGATCACGGCGAGCGCCAGCATGGCGGCACTCATGCCGGCCGCGGTGCGGTTGAACCGGACCTCGGGCCGGTTCATCCCGGCCGCCACGAGCGAGAGGCCCAGGATGAGGAGCAGGTTGCCAAGGATGCTTCCGGTGATCGAGGCCTTGACCAGGTCGACCAGGCCGGCTCGGAGCGCCACGATCGCGATGATCAGCTCCGCCATGTTGCCGAACGTGGCGTTC
This sequence comes from Gemmatimonadales bacterium, assembly GCA_035464955.1. Classification (GTDB taxonomy): domain Bacteria; phylum Gemmatimonadota; class Gemmatimonadetes; order Gemmatimonadales; family GWC2-71-9; genus JABDII01. The sequence continues at coordinate 1,367 of DATHRW010000338.1, read as the reverse complement.
AGGAGGCCGCCGATGCCGGGGCCGGACCGGGCCGCGAGGTGTTCGGTGGCCTCGCCCATGAATCCCGCCAGCGGCAGGACGGCGATGCCGGCCGCGACGAACACCAGCGGGGCGGACAAGTGGAGTGCCGCGAACACCCAGCTGACCGGCAGGGCCAGGAGGAGCCATGCCCGCCAGCCGAGCTTCCCGCCGCTGGGCGGGATGGGCGTGGTGGTATCGGGGTTGGTCACGGGACGACCGGCCTCAGAGGGGCTGGGCCTCGTCGATCAGCATGATGGGAATGTCGTCTTCGACCGGATACACTAGTCGGCAGGAATGGCAGACGAGGGATTCCGGCTCCGTTCGGTACTCGAGGTCGCCCTTGCACTTGGGGCAGACCAGGATCTCCAGCAGCACGGGATCGAGGCTCATCGTGGCTCCTTCGTCTCGGGAAAGCCGAAGCGCGTGAGGGCGGCCGCGTTCCGCCGCCATTTAGGCAACACCTTGACCCAGCAATCCAGGTAGACCGGGGCGTCGAGCAGGGTCTCGAGCTGAGTCCGTGCCCGCTGCCCGATCGCCTTGATGGTCTGTCCGCCTTGGCCGATCAGGATGCCTTTTTGCGAGTCCCGTTCGACGAACAGATGCACCCGAATGTAAATCGGGCGCTCGGATTCGCGAAATTCCTCCACCTCCGCCGTGAAGGCGTAGGGGACCTCGTCGCTGAGGAGTTCGAACGCCGCCTCGCGGAGGTATTCGACCACGAAGAAGCGGAGCGGCTGGGTTGCGAGATCCTCGGGATCGAAGGCGAAGGGACGGGTGGGCAGCATGCGGTCGAGCCACGTGAGGAGCGCGTCGATGCCGTCGCCCGTGGTGGCGGAGGTGACCGATGCCCCGTCCGCCAGGGCCTCGCGGCGGGGCGCGGGGACCAGATCGGCCTTGGTGTAGACCTGGCGGACCGGCGCTCGTGGTGGGGTGTCGAGCCGGGCCACGGTCTCGAATGCCGGGGCGGGCGCCTCGGGTGCCGGGTGCAGATGGAGGATCACGTCGGCGCGATCGAGCGTTTCGAGCGCGGCCGTGCGCATGCGTTCCTGGAGGGCGTAGCGCGGATCCATGAGCCCCGGGAGATCGTGGAAGATGTACTGGGTGGTGCCGTCGGTTCGGAGGCCGGTGACGGGCAGGCGGGTGGATTGGGCCTTCGCGCTGACGATGGCGAGATGGGAGCCGACCAGGGTGTTGAGCAGGGCGGATTTCCCGACGTTGGGGGCGCCGGCCAGGGCGATGTGGCCGCACTTGGTGGTTGGATCGGGCATGGGGGTGAAGGTAATGGGGCGGTGGCTATTGGCTATCATCTTGTCGATGCCCCACACTTCAGCCACCGCTGTCTGTCG
>DATHRW010000337.1:0-16856 GCA_035464955.1 Gemmatimonadales bacterium | reverse complement strand
GATGATGGATCAGTGGACGGAGCGCCTGTCCGAATACATCGACGGCACGCTGGAGGCGGAGGAACGCCGCCAGGTGGAAGCCCATGTGTCCGGGTGCGAGGCCTGCGCCGCGATCGCGAATGAACTGCGAGCGGTTGCTGCGCGCGCGAGCACGCTGGCGGACCATCCGCCGGCGCGAGACCTGTGGCCCGGGATTACCGCGCGCATCGCAGTGACCGGCGAATCGGACATCCTCGATCTCTCGCACGCTCGGACTCGGCGGCGGTTTGCCTTCACCGTCCCGCAACTCGCGGCGGCGGCGATCGGTTTGATCCTCCTCTCCGCCGGCGGTGCATGGCTCATGCAGCCCAGCCCAGTGCCGGCACCCGTGGCCGCGGCTTCCGTCCCATCGCCCGTCGTCCAAGCAGTGACGGGCACAGCGTCGTACCAGCACTACGACCGGGCCGTGGCTGAGCTTTCGCTGGTGCTCGAGGCCGGGAGGGCACGGCTCAACCCCAGCACCGTCCGCATTTTGGAGCGCAATCTCCGGGTGATCGACGCGGCTCTGGCCGAAGCCGTCCAGGCCGTGGCCGACGATCCGGCAAGCGCATACCTCCAAAACCACTTGGCAAACACGATGCAGCGTAAGCTGGCCCTCATGCGCCAAGCCGCTGATCTCGTCACGACGGCCAGCTGAGACCTGCTACGGAGACGACATGTTACTCACGACCACTCTCGGGTTGATCACCGCGCTCGCAGCCGGACCGCAGGACACGACATTTACCGTGTCGCGCGATGCGCGTCTCAACGTGGCGAACTTCGCCGGGACCATCACCGTGGGGGTGTGGAACCGTGGCGAAGTCCGGATTCAGACGGATGCCGATCAGGGCGCGCTCGCAGTCAGCCAGACCGGGTCGGTCATCCGGGTCAAGACTCGGGGACCCTACCAGCACGAGGAGAAGACCTACACGCTGACCGTACCCCGCTGGCTCCCGCTCGAGCTCTCGGGCACGGAGACTGACATCGTGGTCGAGGGGACCGACGCGTCGGTCACGGCATCAACCGTCGAGGGGGACGTGACCATCCGCGGCGGACGGGGCCAGGTCATGGCCAGCTCAATCGAGGGCGACGTCAGCATTGAAGGCGCGAATGCTCACATCACCGCAACGTCTGTCGACGGCGACATCGTTGTGTCGAGTTCCACCGGTGATGTGTCGGCCCAGAGCGTCGATGGGTCCATCGAGTTGACGGGAGTGACGGCCTCCTCGGTGAAGGCCAGCACCGTCGACGGGGATATCTATTTTCGTGGGCCGATTCAGGCAAACGGGCGCTACGGGCTCACCACCCATGATGGCGACGTGACCCTCGTCGCAGGGCGAGGCATCAACGCCAATATCACCGTGTCGACCTTCGCCGGCGAGTTCGAGTCGGACTTCCCGGTCACCATTCAGGGAACGACCCAGCGGGAGCGATTCTCGTTTACGCTTGGCACCGGCAGCGCCCAAATCACGCTCGAAGCGTTCGACGGAACGATTCGATTGCAGCGTGGGCAATAGTTCCGCGACCATCCTAAGGAGACGACCTATGCTGAAGTCTTTTGCCCTTGCTGTCGCCACTGCCGGCATCCTCGGCTGGCAAGCCACGACCGATCACGAGGGCGCGTTCACTGTGACGGATCCTGGTCATGCACACAGGGCCCGGCAGGATTTTCGCTGGAGCGGCAGGATTCCGGCCGGGAAGGCGATCGAGATCAAAGGGATCAATGGCAACATCGTGGCCCAAGGGACAAGCGGCGGCGAGGTCATCGTGACCGCCGACAAAGACGGTCACGGTGACGACCCCGAGAGCGTCAGGATCGAGGTGGTTGAGCACGATGACGGCGTTACGATCTGCGCCGTCTATCCGGATACCCGGAGAAACCGGCCCAACGTGTGCGCTCCCAAGAACGAGGGGCGCCTCAACAGCGACGATAACGACGTGTCCGTCGACTTCGAGATCAAGGTCCCTGCCGGCGTGCGGTTCATCGGGCGCACCGTCAACGGCGACGCTGATGCCACCGGGCTCACTGCCGATGCCGATGTGTCGACCGTGAATGGTGACGTACAGGTGAGCACCGCCGGAGAGGCGGAAGCGAGTACCGTGAACGGCGGTATCCGCGCCTCGATGGGCCGGGCCACATGGAGCGGAACCGTCGAATTCCACACGGTGAATGGCAGCATCGAGGTGACGCTCCCATCCGATTTCAGCGCTGAAGTGCGGGCCAGCACGGTCAACGGGGATATCAGTACCGATTTTCCCCTCACCGTGACAGGGCGTTTCGGACCACGACGGATTTCAGGTACGGTCGGGGGTGGTGGTCGGAAGCTCGAGTTGGAGACCGTGAACGGCAGCATTTCGCTTCGCAAGGGCGGCTGAGCCACCAGCATGGCCGGCACCCGTGAGGTGCCGGCCTCTCACGGTTCGTAGGTAATCCGGTAGATCACATCCGCCACATCGTCGGACACGAGCAGAGATCCGTCCGGCAATACCAGCACATCCACCGGCCGGCCCCAGGCACGCCGCCGTCCCAACCAGCCCTCCGCAAAGACCTCGTAGGTCGGCACGCTATCGTGACGCTCCCGGACCGTCATGAGGCGATACCCAACCGGCTGGTCGCGGGGTCCGTTACCGTGTTCGGCGACGAACAGTGCGTTGCGATAGAACTCTGGGAAGGCCGTGCCTGTGTAAAATCGCATGCCAAGCGGAGCGACGTGGGCGGGAAGATCCAGCAGCGGCGCGGTGGACGCCCCACAATCGCCTTCGATGCCGAAGTTGGGATCGACAATGTCGGTCCCAAAGCATTTGGGAAATCCGAAATCCAACCCCGCTCGAACGGCGACGTTGATCTCATCGGGCGGGATGTCATCGCCCAACATGTCTCGGCCGTTGTCGCCGAACCAGAGGACTCCTGTCTCGGGATGCCAGTCGAACCCGACCGTGTTTCTCACGCCCCGGGCAAAGACGGTCCGGTCCGTCCCGTCAGGGCGCATCCGAAACATCACCGCGTATCGGTCTTCGGCCACCCGGCACACGTTGCAGGGCGCTCCCACCGGCACGTACAGATATCCGTCCGGACCGAATGCGAGGTACTTCCACCCATGCTGGGTGTCGCGAGGAAGCCCCGCATAGGTCACGATCGGCAGCGGAACGGCATCGAGCCGCGATTCGATGGCGTCGAACCGGAGCACTCGGCTGACCTCCGCCACGTAGAGCGCCCCGTCGCGAAAGGCCACGCCGCTGGGCATCTGGAGCCCTCGGGCAATGGTCAGGACCGCGTCTGCCGTGCCGTCCCCATCTGCGTCGGGCAGCGCATAGACGTTGCCGGCGGTGCGGCTGCCGACGAACACCGTGCCGTTGTCGCCCCGCGCAAGCGCGCGGGCGTTGTCAACACCGGTAGCAAAGAGCCGGACCGTGAATCCCGGGGGCAAGCGAAGGCGCTCCGGATACGGCCGCGGACCATTGTAGCGCCAGTAGAGACCAACCGCCGTCAGTACCGCGAGCCAGAACATCCAGCGAATACGCGATCGTCGCCTAAGAACAGGCGGCGAGGTCATGGGCAAATGGCCATCGATGATGACCCTCCGAAAAACGAGGTGAACGTGGCCTCCAGCCGCCGGTGGGCGAGCGCGAACTCGGCGAGGCGCATGTTCCCTACCCTCTGATCAGTTGCGCTTTCGGTAGAGCCCGTCGAAGACGACCTTCCACGTCGAACCGCCGTCCCTCGACTGCTCCCACACTTGTTTGACTGTTGATTCCGCGGTGTTGTCATAAAATGTCAGCTTGTGCATCACGGGACTCCCATCCGGGGCTCGGGACTCGCCCGACAAGGCGAGGCGCCCGTCGGCGTACCGGCCGGAAAACCGTAACACACCGCCAGTGCCGTCGATCCAGATCTGGTGCCAGAGCCCGGTGGAACGATCGAAGAAATTCCAGCTCTCTCCGGTACCGCCTTGGGCGCCCTTCCAATGCTCGTGCAACACACAGCCGTCATCGCGCAAGGTGACGAGGTTCGTGCCAGCCACCCCTCCCTGTGCAGTCACCTCCCAATCACCCACCCAGAAATCGAATTGCCGATGCTCGGGCCCGGTGCAGTCCGGCAGGGTGGTCTGAGCCGCGGCGTCGATCCCGCCAAGCATTCCGAATGCAACCACGGTAGCCAGTACCATGCAGCGAGTCTCGTGTGCCATTGATCTCTCCAAACTCGGGGCGAGTTTCGCAACCTAATGCGGCGTCCGGTCACCAGCCACTGACGCATGGGGCCGCGCTCGAGCACACAGACCGGATACGAAGCGCCCCGCTCGGGTGAGCGCGTTTGCCTCCGCCATGCGAATAAAACGAAGCGGAGCGACCAACGATGCGTTGATCGCTCCGCCCAAATCGGGACGGCGGGATTTGAACCCGCGACCCCTGCAACCCCATTGCAGTGCGCTACCGGACTGCGCCACGTCCCGTTCACCCGGCCGTGTGCCGACGGCGGCCCAGGATTCCCAAGTCTATCCCCGTGCGCCCAGCGTGGGAAGGGTTCCTCCCGCTGAACGAAATGCGGACGCGGCGACGACGAATGCCCCCCGGACCGCATCGGCAGGGCAGGCCGCCGAAACAAGCCCCTGTCATCGCATTCCTCGACTGTCCGTCGGCCGCTGGCTCCGAGCTGAGACCGGCCAGGACTCCCCAAGCCGGCGTGCCACAGGCCGTATCTGATTGCACGGCAAGATATTACATCGATCGACGTGATGCTGCAGTTCCGTTCGCGCGCGGCTCGCGGGATCTTGTCATTTGGGCCTGAGACTTGCACTAGTCTCACGCGGGTACTCTCAACCCTGAGGGTGCTGGCCACTCGGAGGACCCACCGGCGATCGTGCGAGCCGAAGGCAGGCGAAGATGAGCAACCCGTGGACCCCACAACCGAACGACGAAGAGGACGACGTCCTGTTTTCATCCGGCGGCAGTGACGAAGCCTGGCGGGGCGATCTGCACCTGGAAGACGACGAGAGCTGGAGAACCGACGTGGGAGACGAAAGCACGGGGTTCTACGACGACTTCGAAGACGAGGCCGGTGTCGTCGAAACCGAGGAGGACTGGGGTGCCGAGGAGGAGGCCGCCGACTGGCCGGAGTGGCTGTCCGATCCGGAGTACTGGCTGTATGAGGACCGGGATGAGGGAGAGGCTGCCTAACAACCTTCGGCGAGAAGCTCGTCCCGCAGCGCCCGCGCGCAGAGCCCACCACAACCCGATTCGTGACATATCCTGCCGCCGACAAACGGCTCGTAGGTGCCTTCGAGCATATTGTGGGTGATCTCAGCCACAGCAGACCGTCTCCACTCGACCATCGCAGTAGGGCTCCTGGTCCCTGGCTAGTGCTCCGCGGTCGGTCGGCAAATCAGTACGGGTACGGTTGCGCCGCGCAGTATCTTGTCGGCGACGCTTCCGAGTAGGAAGCGGCGGACGCCTGATTCTCCATGGCTCGCGATGGCCACTAGACCGGCGTCGCTCTCCTCGACGAGACCGAGGATGGTCGTCGCGGTGTCTCCTCCAGACGCGATTCGGGTGATCACAGCCAGGCCCTTCTGCCGCAGGACACCCGCGAGGGCACCCAGATAGGCTTCCGCTTGCGATTCCAACTGCTTGGCAACTTCCTCGTCATACCCGACAACGTACGGTAACGGCGGCTCCGCGATCGGGAGCGGCGGGTGGACCACGTGCAGAAGCACCAACTCCGCTTGGAACATCGCGGCCAGGTCTCCGGCAGGGCCGAGCACCGTCTCCCCGAAGCCCGAGCGATCGAGGGCTACCGCAATACGAGCCGGGACGGGCGCCGGCCCAGCCGAGGTGTCATCGGGGTCCGTCCGGATCAGGACCATCGGGATCGGCAGCGACCGAACCAGCCGGTCGGCAACACTTCCCATCCAGAATCGGTTGAAGGCCCCTCGCCCATGGGTGCTCATCACGATGAGGTCCGGTCGCGTGTCGAGGACATGCTTGCTGATGGCCTCGGCAACCGGCCCCTCGAGCAACGACGTGGTCGTCTTGATGACCTGACCCGGAACCAGCCGCCCGGGCGCCTGACCCAGATATGCCTGCTCCGCCTTCCGAGAGGCCTCGGCATAGGCAGTAAAGCCCTCGGGAATACCGCCGGGCACGGACGAGTGATGGACCAGGACGAACTCGAGCCCGGCGCCCGAGCGCTCGGCGATGGCTCGTGCAAGGGGTACGGCGGCTTCGGCAGAGTGCGAGCCATCGAGCGGAACGAGAATCGTGCGATACACGGGTACCTCCTCAGCTCCGAATCGGCCTTGCGGCGTAAGGAGCCCTTGGCAATGTCGGCAGCGCATTGTGAAGGACGTGTGAAGCCCTCGCGAACCTCCCTTGCGCACCCCAATCTTCCATATTTCTTCCACTGGCGTTCATGCACGGAGTCCTACTGTAGGCGGGTCATGAGGCAGGCCAACTCACCGCCGGCACAACAGAGGAGGTACGATCCCATGCTGCGTCGTGTGTCCCGGGGGCCCACGCTGGCCGTGCTTGGCATCCTGCTCGCATTCCCCGTGCGGAATGCCGAGGCCATTCCCGTCTTTACCCGGCGGTACAAGGTCAGCTGCCAGCTGTGCCACAACGTCGTCCCGGCACTCACCGCCTTTGGGGAGACCTTCGCGGGCAACGGCTTCCGCATGGTGCCGCGCGAGGAAAGCCCGGGTCTCCTCGTCACCGGCGACAGCACGCTGTCGCTCCTCGAGCAGTTCCCCTTGGCCGCACGGTTGGACGCCTACGTCCAAGGGTTTGCCAATGGCAACGTGGTGACCGATTTCGAAACCCCGTACGGTCTCAAGATCCTGTCCAGCGGGGCCATCTCGAAGTCGATTTCGTATTACTTCTATGCCTTCCTGTTTGAGCGTGGGGAAGTCGGCGGTGTCGAGGATGCATTCCTCTACCTGGATGATATCGGGGGAACCAAGCTCGACGCTGCGGTGGGTCAGTTCCAAATGTCCGACCCGATGTTCAAGCGGGAGCTTCGCCTGGAGTTCGAGGATTATGCCGTGTACCGTGCCCGCGTCGGCGATTCTCCGGTCGACCTCACCTACGACCGCGGCATCATGGCGATTGCCGACGTCGCCGGCTTTACGGTGACCGGTGAAATCGTCAACGGAAACGGAAAGGGCGAAGCACTTCCCAACCGTCGATTCGATGGCGATGGCGGCAAGGATGTGCTGCTGCACGTGTCGCGGGACGTGACCGAGGGCCTTCGGCTCGGGGCGTTTGGATACTACGGCCGGGCGCGGAGCGGGGGGTTCCGGAACGAAACGAGCATGTTCGGCGCGGACGGTACCGTGACGCACGGTGCTCTGGAATTCAACGTCCAGTACATTCACCGCGAGGACGATCGCCCGACCTTTGCGCAGTCAGAGCCGCGCGCCAAGCTGGACGGGGGGTTCGGCGAGCTTCTGGTTCGCCCGCCAGGGAGCCGGTGGTACGGATTCGCACTCTACAATCTGGTGTCTACCAATCGTCCCCTGCTCGACGTGAGACTCGGTGGACCGGCCAACGTCGATCGGTACGAAGCCGTGTCGGCGGGGGTCGGGCGCTTGATTCAACGCAACCTGCGGGTGACAACCGAGCTCACCTACGATATCGAACTGGAGGAAGCGCGATGGACACTCGGATTCGTAACTGCCTTCTGACCGTTGCCGCCTTGGTGTGCCTGCCACCGGCCGTGGCGGCTCAGGAAGAGGCAAACGCGGCCCCGAAGGATGTGACGCCGGAGACGATCGCCACGGGAAAGAAGCTGTTCGGCGGTGCGGGCCTGTGCAGTGCGTGTCATGGAGCCAAGGCGGAAGGGGGAGTCGCGCCCAGCCTGACCGATACCGTGTGGCTCCACAGCTCGGGAACGTACGACGAGATCGTCGCCCAGATCCTCGCTGGCGTGCCAGCAGGCAAGTCGAAAAGCGGCATTCCCATGCCGCCGAAGGGCGGCTCGTCACTCAACGAGGAACAGGTCAAAGCGGTGGCCGCGTACGTCTGGTCGCTGAGCCACCAGCCGGCCAAGAAGGCGGGCTAGCCCGCGTCCCCGTTGTTATTCGTGCGTCGGCAGGTACGGATGCCCAGCCAGGCATAGAGCGGGCAGAATCCGGTGATGGCTGTGGCGATGAAGCCAAGCCCGAGGAGGGTCACGTACTTCCAGGGAGCATCGAGCGCCCCATAGAGCCCGAGCAGCATCACGCCGAGCACCAACCGGATCGCTCGATCGACCAGACCCGCATTTCGCATCGCACGCGACGGCGTTCCCGTCATGTTGGGTGCCTCACAACGGGACGGTGAGAACGGCGCACGGAGCCCGGTGCGTCAGCTGTCGGGCCACGCTACGAGATTCGAGCGGCCCCGGCGGACCGCCGCGATGATATCCCACCACCAGCACTCCCGCCTGGGTATCCGATAACTCCTGCAAGATCTCCGGAACCGGACTGCCGCGCCGAACGGTGAGCCGCTCGGCTGCGGGAGCCTTCGGGTCTACCTGTCTATCCCGTTCGCCATGCAGCGCGAGCTGGTCGAGATCCCGGGCCAGCATTACGCTCCGCTCGCCGGGAAGCCGCTCAGCGAGGTGAGATGACTCATCGTCGTGTGGCGGCTCGACCGTCACAAAGGAGACATCTTGGCCGATCGCCTGGGCAAAGGCGATACCCGCGTGGACCACGGCAAGACCCCGTTCGGTGCCGTCCGCCGCCACGAGAATGGGTGACTCGTCAAATCCATCGGGTGGCACGAAGAGACAGGGCACCGGACTCCGGCGAACCACGGAGTCGGCGGTGTCGCCAAGCAACATCCGGCGCAACTGAGAATGGCGCTTCCGGGTCATGACAATGAGGTCGGCCTCGTGATCCTCCGCGTACCGGGTGATCTCAACAGACGGTAGGCCCAGACCCACCATGCAGGCGACCGGAACGTCGGTGCCTCCGCAGTCGGTACCGCGTGGTCCCGACCGCCACCAGAGGCAGAGATTGTCGTACTCCTCCGCGAGCCCATCCCGATCCGGCACGGGCGCAATGGCCTCCATGGAACCTTCCATCGGCCGCTGCAACACCGCCGTCGCCACGTAGATCACGCTGACCCGGGCGTGAGCCCGGCCAGCGATGCCCATGGCTGCAGCCTGGGCCGCTCGGGCCGCCTCGGTCTTGTCGCACGCCACGACGAGATGCCGGAGATCCATTGCGGGTCGCGATCGAACACGAGTCACCCACCTAGGATGGCGTTCATCGGATGAAGTGATGATGAAGCCTCCTGTAAGCCAGGATCGGCCGTCGAGACGGGTCGCCGTACCGAGGCCAGGTGCTTAGACTCCAGGCTATGCCCTCCCCCAGGTCCAGAGCCTCGCAGGCGCGGCTCGAGCGCCTCCTCTCGGCTGGACTCGACTTGACGTCGGTGCTCTCGCTCGACGGCGTGCTTCGTCGGGTCGTCGACCTCGCATGCGAGATCATCGGCTCGCGCTATGCCGCCATGGGATTACTGGGACCTGACGGGAAATCGCTCCAGCAGTTCGTCACCGCCGGGATCGAGCCGGCGGACTCCGCCGCCATCGGGAGTCCGCCCAAGGGACTGGGCGTGCTGGGACTCGTCATGCGGGACGGCAAGATCCTTCGGCTCGAGAACCTGACCGAGCACCCCGAGGCCCACGGGTTTCCGCCGGGGCACCCACCAATGCGCTCCTTCTTGGGCGTGCCGATCGTGGGTCGACGCGGCAGCATCGGCATCCTCTACATCGCGGAGAAACTCGGACGCGGGGCGTTTACCGAGGAGGATGAGTACATCGCCCGCCTCATGGCCGCGCAGGCGGCGGCAGCGGTCGAGAATGCACGCCTGCATGACGAGAGCGCACGCCTCCTCGAAGAGGTGCAGCAACTGCACCGGTCGAGGGAGCGCTTCTTCGCCATGGTCAACCATGAGCTGCGAAACGCACTCGCCGGCACCTACGGGTGGGCCGAGATGCTGGTCCGTCGAAAGGACCCGGCGACGGTGCCCCGCGCGGCCTTCGAAGTGCTCGACTCCGCCGAGCAGGCCGTCAGCCTGATCAACGACCTGCTCGACTTGAGCAGACTCGACGAGGACCGGTTGAAGCCGAAGATCGAGGAGGCGGTGCCTGCCGTGATTGTCCGGAGAGCTATCGGGCGGGTGACACCGGCAGCCGAAGCCAGGCCTGCCGGGCTCGAGTTCCACGGCGAGAACGAGATTCCAACCTGTGCCACCGATGCCCATCGTGTGGAACAGATCCTGGTGAACCTCCTGACCAACGCCATTCAGCATACCCCGCCCGACACGACGGTCCGGACCACCCTCCTGGCGAGCGGGGACGTGTGCCGCTTCATGGTGGACGACGAGGGCCCCGGCATCCCCCAGGACGACCTCGAACGGGTGTTCGACATCTATGCCACGAAGCCTCGGGCCGGGTCTCAGGGCACGGGAATCGGCCTGCCGCTGTCACGGCGGCTGGCTCGCGTGCTTGGGGGGGAGCTGTGGGCGGAAAACCGGCCCAGCGGCATCGGAGCTCGTTTCGTGCTCGAGCTACCCCAGGTCAGGCGGAGAGTTGACCTGGCCTCACCGTGAAGGTTTCTTCATAAATGGTTCCTCCAGGGTTCATCTGCCCACTCTAGGTTCGGTATCATGAAGATCCTCATCGTGGAAGACGACCGGAAGGTCGCCGGGTTTATCGAGCAGGGCCTCAAAGAGGAAGGGTATGTCGTCGATGTCGCGTCGGATGGTGATGAGGCGACCATGCTGGCGCATGTCTATGACTACGACGTCATCCTCCTCGACATCGTGTTACCCAAGAAGAACGGATTCCAGATCGCCACCGAGCTTCGGCGCGAGGGCAAGAGTACTCCGATTCTGATGCTAACGTCTCGCGATGCTGTGGAAGACGTGGTGCGGGGATTAGATGCCGGCGCGGACGACTACCTATCGAAGCCGTTCCGATTCGATGAGCTGCTGGCTCGCATTCGGGCACTGGTGCGGCGCGGCGGCGCCGAACGGCTCGAGATCCTGCGCTACGGCCCAGTGTCCCTCGACCGCCTCCGCCATCTCGTCACCGTGTACGACGAACCGCTGGATCTGACGCCCAAGGAATTCCAACTCCTCGAATTCTTCCTCCTCCATCCCGAGGAAGTGGTGCGGCGGACGACGCTGCTGGAGAAGGTCTGGGATATGCACTTCGACCCTGAGAGCAATGTGGTCGATGTCCATGTGGGAAACCTCCGGCGTAAGCTGACCCAAGCCGCCGGTGAACGGCTCTTGTCCACGGTCCGCGGAGTGGGCTTCGCGCTCCGCCATGACGGCAAGACCTCCTCGACCACCTCATCAGCTGAGCTCGGCCAGACGGCTCCGTGACCGGTCGGCTGCGGGCCTATGCCCGACCCGCCATAACTCTCCTCTTCATCATCGCAGGCTTTCTCTTGTGGCTCCGTCCGGGCACCGCCCAGACGGAGGCCACGGTCTGGCTGATCGGGTTGGCACTCACCGGCGCCCCCGTGGTGTGGGGCACGGTGCGAGGAATCATGATCGGGCGATGGGCTGCCGATGTGGTGGCCACCCTGGCCATTCTCACGGCACTCGCGCTCCGCCACCCGCTGGCCGGCCTCATCGTGGTGCTCATGCAGACCGGCGGCGAGGCGCTCGAACGATATGCTGCGGGACGGGCATCCGCCGCCGTGCGGGATCTCGAAGCCGCGGCGCCACGCACGGCTCACCGTTTTCGGCACGAGGAGGTCGAGGATATTCCCGTCGACCTGATTCGGATCGACGACCAGCTCCTCGTGCGTCCGGGTGAACTGATCCCCTGTGACGGGATCACAATGACGGGCCGGTCGAATGTCGACACCTCACGACTGACCGGGGAGCCCCTCCCCGTCGAGGCGCGCCCCGGCACCGTCCTCTTGAGTGGGAGCCTCAACGGAGCGGGTGCCCTCAGAATGCGAGCCACCGCTCTGGCACGCGAGAGCCAGTACGCCCTGATCGTCGAATTGGTTCGAACAGCTCAGGCGAGCAGGGCACCGTTGCAGCGCCTCGCCGATCGCTACGCCGTGTGGTTTACCCCGCTCACCCTGGTGGCCTGCCTCGTGGCATTTGCGTGGTCGGGCGAGGCCGAGCGGATTCTGGCAATCCTGGTGGTCGCCACCCCCTGCCCCCTCATTCTCGCAACGCCGGTTGCCATCATCGGAGGCGTCAACCGGTGCGCTCAAGATCAGGTCATCGTGCGCACCGGGGCGGCACTCGAGCAGCTCAGCCAGGTTACGGTCGGGGTCTTCGACAAGACCGGCACGTTGACCATCGGGCGCCCTCAGGTGAACCACGTGGTGGCCTTAGCGCCGTTCACAGAGCTCGACGTGTTGCGTCTGGCCGGTGCGATCGAACAGCAATCGAGCCACCTGCTCGCGCGCACGCTGGTCGAAGCGGCCACGGCCCGTGGGATCAGGTTCCCCGAGGCACATCATGTCGAGGAGGCTCCGGGATCAGGCATTCAAGGCATGGTGGAGGAGAAATCCGTCTCGGTGGGGTCCTTGGCATATCTCAAGACCACCGATCCCTCGGCAGCGGTGGGGTTTGCAGAGCTGGGACAGGGTGCCGACGGCGTCCACGCCTTCGTCGCCGTCGAGGGTAAAGCCGCCGGAATGGTGGAATACGCCGACCGCATCCGGCCGGAGCTGGGCTCGTTCCTCGCCCGACTGAATGCACTGGGCATCCGCCGCACCGTCCTGCTCTCGGGAGACATTACCGCCAACGCCGTGGCGGTGGGAAAGGAACTCGGCATCCAGGAGATCCACGGCGACCTGCTGCCCCGAGACAAGGTGAGTCTTGTCCGTCAACTGGTCGATGCGGGCCTGAAGGTTTTGATGGTCGGGGACGGAACCAACGACGCGCCCGCCCTCAGCACCGCCACGGTCGGCGTGGCGCTGGCCGCACACGGCGGCGGGATCACAGCCGAAGCGGCCGATATGGTGGTGCTGGCGGACGACCTCAACCGGGTGGCCGACGCCGTCGCCATCAGCCAACGAACGCTGCACATCGCGCGTCAGAGTATCTGGGTCGGCCTCGGCTTGAGCGGCCTCGCCATGATCATCGCGGGCCTCGGGTACATTCCGCCCACCGTGGGTGCGCTGCTGCAGGAAGGCATCGACGTGACGGTGATCCTCAATGCCGTCCGGGCGAGCGCATCATGAAGAGCCCTTCACGGGGCGCGGTTCGAACTCACCCTTGAGAAGATCCGGTTCGGCTCCTATCTTCGGCCCCTGATCGTTCACCAACCTCCATTTCGCGCCATCGCAGCTCACTGTGAGGAGGTATTGATGTCCGAAATGCCCCCCGGGCTCCCCAAGCATCCGATCGGCACCTTCGCGTTCGTGGCGACGTACATCATCCTGTTCGTCATCGGGTGGGTCGCGATCTACCTGTTCATCTTCCTCGCTCGTCAGCCGGTGACACCATGAAGGTCGATCTCTACGAACGCATCTGGATGTGGGGCGTGGCCGTCGTCCTCGCAGGGTTCTTCGTGAGCACCGCCATCGCGGCCTACGGAAGCCAGATCCATCCCCCGAGCCACATCGAGACCATCGATCCCCGCACGGCGATCACCGACCCTCGGATGGCGCCGCAGGGCGTCTCGGTCGATGCTGATGGCCGGGTCCACGTCCGAGTGGTCGGCGTGACGTTTGCCTGGCTGCCAGCCGAGGCCACGGTGCCCGCCGCCACACCGATCACCTTCCACATCACCGCGGCCGACGTGGTCCACGGCTTCCAGATCGTGGGCAGCAACGGCCAGGCCATGGCCATCCCCGGCTACATCAGCCAGTTCACGACCCAGTTCCTGACGCCCGGTGAGTATCTCATCGTGTGCAATGAGTACTGTGGCGTGGGGCATCACATGATGGCCGGCAAGTTGATCGTGGCGCCGAAAGACTCTTGGCAGGCTCCGGGCTCTTCCCCGGCTGCCGAGCCTGTATCTGAGGAGGTGGAGGGATGACGGCACCGACCCACGGATCCGCACAGGCTACCGAACGGCGCCTTATTCTTGCCCATATCTGGGTGGTGGTCCTCGCGTTCGGCATAGCCGCCGGCATGGCCATGATGCAGGCGCTGAGCCGGGCCAACTTGGAATTGCCCTATCGATCGGCCCGAATGTACTACATGTCGGTGACCGGCCACGGCGTTCTCATGGCGCTGGTGTTCACGACCTTCTTCATCATGGGGCTGGGGTACGTCATCGCCCGGAAGGAAACGGGCTCCATCCGCTGGCCCAAGTTTGCGTGGGCCATGTTCTGGTTGGCGCTCGTCGGCACCGCGTTGGCGGGCTGGGCCATCTTCAGCTTCCGCGCGAGTGTGCTCTACACCTTTTACCCGCCGCTCCAAGCCCACCCGGCATTCTACATCGGCCTCACACTCGTCATCCTGGGATCATGGGGCTGGGCGGCAAACATGATCGTGACGTGGCGCGCGGCGCGGCGGCTATCCGCGGAGCGGCCAGTGAGTCTCGCGATGCACGCGACGACCGTCAACGCGATGCTCTGGCTCCTGGCGACGCTCGGAGTGGCCGCGGAGATGCTGTTTTTGCTGATTCCCTGGTCGCTCGGCTGGATCGAGACGGTGGACCCGCTCCTGGCCCGAGTTCTCTTCTGGTACTTCGGTCACCCGCTGGTCTACTTCTGGCTCTTGCCGGCGTATGCCATCTGGTACACCGTGCTGCCGCGCGAAGCCGGCGGAAAGTTGTTTTCCGAGCCACTGGGCCGGATGGTCTTCATCTTGTTCCTCATCCTGTCCACCCCGGTAGGCTTCCACCATCAGTTCCAGGACCCGGGCATTCCGGCCAACTGGAAGATGCTCCACACCCTGTTGACCATGGCCGTGACGTTCCCCAGCCTGGTCACGGCATTCACGGTGTGCGCTTCGCTCGAGGTCGCGGGACGCCTGCGCGGAGGGACGGGCCTCTTCGGATGGATTCGTCGATTGCCGTGGGGTGAGCCGTTTGTGGCCGCGTGCCTGCTCGCGATGTTGTTGTTCTTGGTCGGCGGATTCGGCGGTGCCGTCAATGCCGCGTACGCCCTCAACTCCGTCGTGCACAACACGGCGTGGATCCAGGGCCACTTTCACCTGACCGTGGGGAGCGCCTCGGCGCTGACCTTCATGGGAGCGTGCTACTGGCTGGTGCCCAAGGTATCCGGGCGAGAACTGGAACTCCGCCTGTTGGCCAAACTGCAACCGTACCTCTGGTTCGGCGGCATGGTCCTGTTCTCGTTCACCAATCACATCACCGGCCTCATGGGCCTCCCGCGGCGGGTATTCGAAACCGGGTTCTCCAACGCGCCCCAAGCCCAAGCCTGGGAATCGCTCACCACCGTCTCGGCACTCGGCGGCGTGTTGCTGTTTGTCAGCGCGGGGTTCTTTGTGCTCGTGATGCTGGGCACGCTCCTCGCCGGCCAGCGCAAGGAACAGCCGGAGATCGTGTGGGCCGAACCGCTGGCCGAGCCGGCGGGAGGATTCCGCAACGGGCTCTGGGATCGATTGGGACTGTGGTTCGCGGTCGCGGTGGTGTTGGTGCTGATCGCCTACGCGATGCCGCTGTGGGACATCCTCAGCATGACCCGGTACGGGAGTCCGGGCTTCAAGCCCTTCTGAGATCAGCGCCGGCACTGGCCCACCAGCGTGGTGGGTCAGTGCCTAGGCAGGTGCCGTTCGATCGGGTCCGACCAGCCCTGGGGATCGTATGCCCGGGCCGCCTCAATCGCGCTCTGGGGTCCGGCCAGCACCGTTAGCTGGTCCAGCCAGTAGGCCCCGTCGTCCCGTCGGGCAATGATCATGCGCCCGTAATCCTCTCGGCGATGGGCTCGGTGATAGCGGAGATAGATGAAGTCGTCATCGACCCCGCAGATTTCCAGCTTTCCGACGTGATGGGACATGACGAAACGGGCGCGCTTGGCCAGCCCCGAGATGTGGCGGTTGGCCTCGAGAAAGATCTTCCAGCCTTCGACGATCGGAACCTCGTAGGGCTTGTTTCCGGCGGTCGGCCGTCCCTGAAACACGTAGTAGGGCGGGCAGCCCTCGAATGACAGCTCGCGAAAGAGGGTGGCGAGTATGTGAGGCCGGTCGTTCACCCCTCGCACGATCGGGCACTGGTTGACGATCTGGGAGCCGGCGGCCAAGAGCCGGCGCAATGCTTCCCTCGCCTCGGGAGTCAGTTCTCGAGGATGGTCGAAGTGGTTCATGATGTAGATCTGCGTTCCACTCTCACCGTACTCGCGGATGAGCGACAGCAGCGCCGGGTCCTCCAGCACCCGGAAGGGATTGAACGCCGTCATCTTCGTTCCAATCCGTACGATCCGCACATGTGGAACCGCGGCCAGGTCGCTGATGATCTCGCCAAGCCGGCGGGTGGAGAGCATGAGCGGATCGCCCCCGGTCAAGAGCACGTTCGTGATCTCTTCGTGCTCCGCGATGTAGTCGAGCCCCTCCCGATAGTCGAGCGACGCCTCGTCGTTGTCGTCCATGAAGAGCCGCTTCCGGAAGCAATACCGGCAGTAGGCCCCACACACCTCGTTCACCAACAGGAGTGCTGTGTCGGAGTACTTGTGCTGGCAGCCCCTGACAGGGGTGTAATCCGCCTCTCCGCTGGCGTCGAGCGTCCCCCAATTCTCAGCCTCTTCGGTGCGGGGAATCACCAGCTGGCGTATGGGATCGTTGGGATCGTCCCAGTTGATCAGGCGCTCGTAGTAATCGTTGAGTCGGAACGCATAGCGATCAGCCACCGGTTGGAGCCGGTGACGCTCCTCCTCGGACAATCCGGCGAGATTGCCGAGGTGCCGTGTGTA
>DATHRW010000336.1:0-13506 GCA_035464955.1 Gemmatimonadales bacterium | reverse complement strand
GGCTATCGGCTATCGGCTATCGGCTATCGGCTATCGGCTATCGGCTATCGGACCGAGAAGATACTGCTGTGAGCCGCGCCTAGCGCCGTACTGCCGTGAACTCCCACGGCGTCCAGGCATCGACCGGGACGCCACCTTTGGTCGCCGGCTGCCAGGAGAGGCTTTGGGCAAACCCACGGGCTGCGGCCTCGAACACCCGCACGTCTGATGGCCGCAGGCCACGCACCTCGGCGACACTGCCATCCTTCTTCACATGAACCAGGAGCCGCGTCGCCCGGGGTGTCCTCGCCGCGGAGGCGGGAATCGGGATCTCGGTGGCGGACAGGGGACGGGGGCCCACATCGAAGCAGACCTTGTCGACATTGTACCCGAGGGTGGGGCCGGTGCAGTGCGGCGCGGCCCGGATCGAGATCGCCTTGGATTTGTCACGCACCGGCTCGCCGAAGGCGGAGAGCTGCGGCTCGTAGAGCACAAGCTCGTTGGGCCGGATGGTCACCGTGTCGGTGTAGAAATTGTGCCGTGGCGCGATCACGGCGATCACGTGGGCGCCGATCGGTAACTTGGTCGTCGCCGTCATCGCCTCCTTCTCATCGATGAGGACCTGGCTCCCGGCTGGAAGATTCCGGATGCGTATCGCACCGCTGTCGCGTGGTGCAGCCGCCGACCGTTGGGTGGGCGGAGGAGATGGCCGACGATCCACCGGCTCGGCCGCGGGAGCCGAAACCTGGGCCAGGGTACTATCCACTTTGGCAGCCGCGGAATCAACGAGTGCCCCACCCGCAAACTGGGAAGAATCCGCTGCCACCGGCCCAGCGAGCGAGGCCTGGACGGCCGGCTCGGCGAACGGACCCACCTTGAAATGATAGGCCGCGGCACCGCTCCCACCGAGGAGTGCAACTATCGCGAGCCACACCCAACCCAGACCAGACGAGCGGTGCTCGGCCATCGCGACCGGCGAGCGAGACGCCACCGGTCGTGGCACCGGGCCCGAGGGCTGTGCCGGGGACAGCCCGCCGAGTGATGCCACGTTCGGTAATGGCGTAGTGGGGGCAGAGCGGATCGTGGCCGATGGCCCCGACCGCCCCGCGAGCGGGCCGCTGGATTGAGCCCCTGAGGTACTGGTCCCGGCCCCCATCCCCGCCATCCCGCCGGTGCCCGCCGCGACCGTTCCCCCCAGTTCGGCGATCAGCTTTTCGCAGCTCTGGTAACGCTCGCCCGGCTCCTTTTGAAGCATACGCCAGATGATTTCGTAGAGCCGCCGCTCGTCCGGAGAGGACAGCGTGGGCTTCGGAACCGGATCCATGATGTGGCGGTACCCAATGGCAAAGGCATCTTCCCCATCGAACGGCACCCGGCCGGCCAGACATTGATACGCCACCACACCCAGACTGTAGATGTCGGACCGACCGTCGAGGTCCTGGGCCCGCGCCTGCTCCGGACTCATATAGTGCGGCGTGCCGATCGACATCCCGGTGCCGGTCAGCCGCTGTCCGCTCACGGCTTTGGCTATCCCGAAGTCCGTCATGATCGCGGCGCCGAAGTCGTCGAACATGACGTTGTCGGGTTTGACGTCGCGATGGACGATGCCGCGCCCGTGGGCATAGCCGAGCGCGCCGGCCGTCTGGATCAGCAAATGGCGGATCTCATCGGGTTCGAGCCGCCCGCGCTCGGCCAGGAGTCCCGAGAGCGATTGGCCGCGCAGCAGCTTCATGACGAAGTAGGCCACCTTCCCGGAGTGGCCGACGCGGTAGATCGGGATGATGTTGGGGTGCTCGAGCCCGGCGGATGTGCGCGCCTCGCGTTCGAACCGCTCAACGAATTCCGGATCGAACGAGAGCGAAAAGGGCAGCACCTTGATCGCGACCTCGCGCTCCAGGCGCTTCTCCTTGGCGCGATACACGATGGCCATCCCGCCGCGGCCCAACTCCGAGATCAGCTCGTATTCTTCAGCCAAGGCCTCGCGGACCAGGTCGATTTCCGCGACGTCGTATTGGAGGATGGCCTGGATCGGGGTCGTTGCAGCAAGCGAGAGTCCGCACTCGGGACAGGCCTTCCATTCGCGCTGGACCTCGGCGCCGCAGCGAGAACAGTTCATGGGGCGAACCTAGGGCAAAGCGCGTGCCAGAGTCAAGACAGGCGCGGACTTAGCGCTCGTCGATGACGAAAAAATATCGCCGTTCGGCTGTGGCTCCGCCGGGCCGTTTCGCAGTGATGGTGAGGACGTATTCGCCGGGCTTCAAACCTGCCACATCGATCGTGCGGCGCGCGCGGACGAGCTGACCCGTGGCCGTCTCCGAGAACCCCAGGCGGATCTTCTTGCCGCTCCCGCCGAATATTCTTCGGAGGAGCCCTCCGCCCTCCTTTTCGACTTTGATCTCGGTCTCGTAGGGCTGCTCCGGCGTCAGACCGTATACCTCGTAGTACAACTCAATCACTGCGCCTTCACGGACGACGCGGAATGGGTTGAAGAAGACGGTATCGCGGGCAGGACTGATCCAGGAAAGGTTCGCCTCACGCGTTCCCACAACCAGGTCACTCAGATCGAGCGCGTCGCCCGGGGTCCGCACCTCGATGGTCTCACGCGGAAAGATACCGCCTGCATCGCCTTGGCTCAGCGCGAACCGAAGGGTGTACTCGCCGGCCGGCAGCGGAAGGGCCAGATGGCCTAGCAAGTGGTCGTCTGGACCGAGGGCACGCCCTGCCACCATGAGCGAGGTCGTGTCCACGCGGGCAACCGGAGCGCCGGCGCTATCGAGGACGGCGAGCCTGAGATGAACGGGATAGAGCCATCCGCTCAGCAGATGTGTGGGAAGGAGATCTTTCGCCGTGATGGCATAGGCGACATGGAGCGTGTTGCGTTCCTCACGGGCGCCGGAGACCAGAACCTGCGCGAACGCGCTGATCGGCTTCGCGAATTGAAGCTCGTAGGAATCCGTCGTGGTGGCGACATCGATGTCTTTGAGCGTCTGCGCGCGCAGATTGGTAGCGTACATCGGTGCGCTCACGCCTGCCGAGACGGCCCTCGGAGCCCACGTGAGCAGGAACTCTTCACGGGCTGCGACAGGCATGCGGAGCGGGCTGTCCACCAATCGATAATCACTTGGATCCTCGCGTCCCACGAAATGGAACGCTCGCATGTGCTCTGCGATCACGTAGGTCCACGACTCCGCACCGTACGTTGCCGCGGCCGGGGTGACATGAATCTGCCGAGTCAGCGGCGGCCCGTGTCGAATGTAGATGATGCCGCGGTCGTCAAACTCCCTGCTTCCGCTGCGATATCGCTCGCCGTAGTCATAGACACGCCTGAACGGCCCGAGGCGGAAGTGGCGCCGGGCGTAAACCAGCCGCCGGTAATGCTCCGTCAGCCGCTCGCCGTCGGACCGAAGGTCGGCCGCGTCGCGATTGAGCCAGAACTTCCGGAGGAAGCGGGCGCGCCCCGCCGCATCCAGGGAATCGAACTCAGCCAATTCACCATCGGTGGCGATGGGTGCGATATCGGTTCGGTAGAGCGCGGCCAGGTCGGGGTCCTCCCAAGCCGCCCCCTCGAGGTACTGCTCCAGCGCCTCGGTTTGACCCAGCGCCAGCCTGGACCGGGCGATCTCGAGCAAGGCGAGCCCTCGGGTACCCCCGAGCGACAGATACTGCTGGAACGCCGCCAGCGCCGAATCGAGATCGCCGAAGGCGCGTTCAACTCGGCCGCGATAGAGATGATAGTCCGCATCAACGATCTCACCGGTGCTCGCGGCGCGGCGGAAGGCGGCGAGGGTGAGGTCAGGCCGCCGGTTCAACCGCATGCTGTCGGTGGTCTGCGCCAGTTGGGTAAGCGCGGGTACGAACCCCGGGTCGACCTGGGCGGCGCCTGCAAAGGCCGTCACGGCCTTGGTGTCTTGATCCTTACCGAGCATTGCCTTCACACCGAACAGGAGCGAGCCTACGCCACGGCCCAGCTCGCGCTCCGCGATGCCGAGACCAAGCAGCGGGTACGGCCAATCGGGCTCGAGCTCGGCGGCCCATTCGAACTCGGAGGCCGCATCCTCGAAGTGGGATTTGTCGCCGAGCATCCCGAGCCTGAGCGCCAGGAAGCCGAGCCGAAGGTGGAGAATGGGGTTGTGACGATCGAGCTTGGCGTGTTCGATCAGGCTCGCTTCGAACTGAAGCAGGGAGGCGGTGTCGGAGGCAGTGGCAAGTGAGTCACGGAACAGCTCGAGCGCTTGGCGATCTTCGGGAGCTTGTGCGGCCACGGTTCCGTCTGGCCACGGGAGCGCGCCTACGGCGAGCGCCGACGCGAGAACGGCAACCCGCCTAAGGCGCGGCGACAACCCGGAACGCTTGTTGTCGGCGTTCGGTGCGGCCCTGGGCATCGGTGACCGTAACTTCGAGGGTATACTGCCCCGCTTTGAGCTTGCCGAGTTCGATCGTGCGGCGGCTCCGCACGATCGGCCCGGGCGCCTGCTCCTCGAACTTGATGCTGATCTCCGCGCCGCCGCCGCCGAACAGCTTGCCTATCCCCAGAAAGCCACCGCCTCCGCTCCCCTTCTTGACGGCTAACTGGGTCTTGTACGTCGACATCGGCTCGAGCCCGTACACCTCGTAGTAGAGTTCGAGTAAATCGTTGGAGCCGAACACGGCCTGCGGGTTGAAGTACACCGAGTCGACGGGCGTCGGGAGCCAGAGGAGGGTGCTCCATTTGGCACCGAGCACGGGGTCGCTCAATGCAAAGGTGGTTCCGTCCGGCCGCACGACGTCGACCGTATCGGTCGGTGTCACGAGGCCCGCATGCTCTCCGTGCTGAACTGCGAGCCGATAGCGGAGTTTGCCTGCCGGGGCACCGACCGCCACCCGTCCGACCAGGTACTCGTGCTGTGGCACGGGATTGCCGGCCAGGAAGAAGCGCGTCGTGTCGCATGAGCTGACGACGTTCCCCGCCGAGTCCTGTGCAACGAAGAGCACCCGCACCGGATAGAGGGTGCCGCGTTGGACCTTCGTTCCCTCGAGTGCCGATCCCGGAATGGCAAACGTGAGCTGCAGCTGCGGCCCGTGCTCGTCGTGGCCGACAGCGAGCACCTGGGTCTCGCCCCGAAGCGGCCGGGCGAACGTGAGCTCGTAACTATCGGTCGAGGTCCCGACCTCGATACTGGTCCGCCCCAGCGACCGCTCCTCGGCCTGGTACCGGTTGGTCCCGGCAAATCCCGACGACTGAATCCGGCCATAGATCGGTGAGAGTCGCTCGCGCGACAGCAGGAGTTCGGTCGCCACCGGGTCGCCGGAAACACCGGTACCCCGCAGCGTCACCGTTGCCGCATTGCCCAACACATCGAACAGGCTCTCGACCAACTTGTAGTCTTGAACGTCTTCACGTGCGATGAAGTGGAAAATGAGGTCGCCATCGGCCCGCTCGTACCGCCACGATTCGTTCGGCTCGACGTCACGGCCCCGATACGATGCGCGATCCGTGGGCTCGCCGTGGCGGATATAGATGATGCCGCGGTCGTCGAAGTCTACGCTTTCGGACCGATAGCGTTCGACGATGTCGTAATGCCGGTTGGTACTCGCGAGCGCGAAGTTCTGTCTGGCGTAGAAGTAGCGGCGGTAATGCTCCCGCAACCGCTCGCCGTCGCGCCGCAGATCGTGCCGGTCCCGGGTCGTCCAGAATTCCTTGAGAAACTCGGCACGCTGGGTGCCCCAGGTCCGATCGAACCGATTGAGATCCTCGTCTGTGGCGATGAAGGCCAGGTCTTTGCGATACTCGCTCACCGATGGCGGATCGTCATAGACTGCGCCATGCAGGTAGTCGCGGAAACAGTCCGGTGCGCCGAGCAGACACTTGGTCCGGGCCCCTTCGAGCAACCCGAGCCCGGGCTTGCCGCCGACACGGAGATAGGCATTGAAGGCGGCGAGTGCGGAATCGAGACTGCCGGCCTCCCGCTCCACTCGGCCACGCTCCAGCAAGACCTGGGGCACGGCCCCCGCGGACGTCGCGGCCGAATTCCTGAGTGCCGCGAGGGCGACGTCCAGCTTGATATTGACCCGCTGCTTGAGCGCGGTCCGGGCCAGCTCCACCAGGCCGAGGGAGAACGCGGGATCGACGTCGGCCGACTTCGCAAAGGCGTCGGCGGACCGCGACAGTGCGTCCTTGCCGAACATCGTCTTGATGCCGGTCACGAACGAAATCTGGGAATCACCAACGCCGTACTCGGCCAGGCCCAGCCCATACCACCCGTAGGGCCATGTGGGCTCGAGCTCCGTGGCCCATTCGAACTCGGCGGCGGCATCATCGTATTGCAGGGCGACCCCGAGATTGGCGAGCCGAAGGTTCAGAAACCCGAGCTTCAGGTGAAGCAGGGTGTTGTTTCGGTCGTCGGTGGCCACTTGGACCATCGCCCGCTTCAGCGCGAGAAGCTGGGTCGTGTCGCGCACGGCGGCAAGGGAATCACGGAACTGCTCGAGTGCTTCGCGTTGGTCGGGGAGCTGGGCGGCGCATGGCCGCGCCGTGACGGGGGACAGCACGAAGACAAAGGCAGCGAAGCCCGGCAGGAAAGCCCGACGCAGGCCGTGGCCGATTCCGTGATGATGGTTCGAGTGAATCATGCGTACTGGCATTTCTCGCGGCGCGTCTGAACGGTTGGCGGGCCGGGCCACAGCAATATCCCGACCGCCCCGTGCTTCGACCCATACCCGTGCTTCGACCCATATAAGGTATAGCACCAAGATACTCGCGGGTCCACGACTAGGGACGCCTGAGCCAATCGCCGGCGCACATGGAGCGGGCCGTATGCCCTCCGCTCAGTCGACCACGGCAATTGTGGCGTCCTGACGCCGACTCGTGCCGGTCGATGGATCGGTCACCCGGACCCTGAGACGATACTGGCCCGCTCGGAGCACACCCAGATCCACACGGCGGGTTACCCGTACGATGGGCGCGTCGGTCAGTTCACTGAAGCTCAGCGTGATGTCCGGAACCCGGCGTTCGAGTGCCGTTACATCATCGCCGCTTTCGATGGGCACCAACTCGATATCCGTTTGATACTGGGAACCGGACGCAATTCCCGTCATTTCATAGTACACGTCGACCGTGGTACCAACCGGGTACGTGTTGAGCGGATCAACCGGCACCGTGCCACCACCGGTCCGCATCCGGAGCCCCACGCCGTCGCGCCCAAGCACCAAATCACTCAGGCTCAGCCGCGGGCGCCCGAAGTCCGGTAGGTCGATCGCAGTAAAGGCCGCGGACCCACCGGCTTCACGCTCGTCCTGGCTCACAACCAACCGCATGTTGTAGCGCCCGACCGGTAACGGAAACTCCACGAGTCCGGTCAGGTATTCGCTCCGACCGAGGCGTGCCTGGTGCCGCACGAGCCGAGTCGAATCGCTGGCGGTGATGAGGCTGTCTCGCTCGGTACTCACCAGAGCGCGCACTCGCAGTCGGTACGTCGCGGGGACCGCCTCGGATTCGGGCTCCAGTTCCTTACCCGGTATCGCGTACGCCACGACGAGCCTGTTCCCGCCGCCGTCGGGCGTGCTCAGCGCGTACACACGCGCCACCGGCTCCAGATTCCGACGGAAACGAAGGGTGTACGAATCGGTGGTGAGACCCACGGCCATGTCATGCCAGCCCCGCGTTGCTGCCCGCTCTACCGACGCCCGCGACCCGAGGGTCAGGAAGCCGGAGTAGAGGCCCGCACGCGAGGCCAACACGTTCGGTATCAAGTCGGGCAGGACGTACAGGCAGTAGTCGCTGGCCCCGATGGGTTGCATAAAGTGGAACATGAGGGGCCCGCCGGGCCGCTCGTATTTCCACGACACATTCGGCCGCGCGTCCTCGCCAGCATAGGACGCCGTCTGGTCGGGGTCGCCGTGTCGTACATAGATGACGCCGCGGGCGTCGACCAGCTCGCTCCCACACGCTCCCGCCGTGACCGGGTTTTCACCGCGTCGCAGA
The DNA here is from genome assembly GCA_035464955.1 of Gemmatimonadales bacterium. Taxonomy (GTDB): domain Bacteria; phylum Gemmatimonadota; class Gemmatimonadetes; order Gemmatimonadales; family GWC2-71-9; genus JABDII01. Next base: position 5,567 of record DATHRW010000336.1, on the reverse strand, counting down.
GCCAGATCGACAACCCCCTGCCCCGGCGTCTCGCCCGGCTCAGCCCTCGGCGCCGCGGGCTGGTCCCCGCCGGGACCCTGCACGACCACGCCGGGCTGCAGGAAGGTGGAGACCGGCGGATCGTACAGCGCCGGCAGGAACTCGAGACTCCCGATCCGCCGGAAGGTTCTCACCGCATGTGTCTGGCGACGTCTGTGTTCGGCCAGCCGCTCACCTGGGCGCCGTCCGGCAGCCACATCGCGCCGAGTCCAAAAGTGAGTCAGCCATGCCCTGAGCGCGCCGACCTCTTCGAGATCGTACGAGGCAAGCTCGGCGCTGTCGGCAACCCACTCGATATCGGAGCGGTAGAGCTTTCGTGCCCTGGTGGAGACGATGTTTCCGGCCCCGTCGAAGTAGGCGTTCATCCCGTCCCGGGTGCGACCAAGGTCGTAGAGGGCCTGAGCCGATTCGAATCGCGCGATCGCCGGATCGCCTCCGGTCGCGACGTAGGCCTGGAGTGCGACGATCGCCGAGTCGCTCGACCCCACCTCTCGTTCGAGCCGTGCCCGGGCGAGGTGGACGGTCGGGCTGGTTCCCGCCGCCGACTGAGCCGCCCGGCGAGCCAGCGCCAATGCCTCCTCGCGCTTGGGCTTGATCTTCTGGGCCAGCGTGATCTCGCCGAGGAGGGCCATGGCGGGCACATAGGCCGGGTCGGCCTGCGCGGCTTTCGCGAGCGCATCGGCGGCTTTGCTTCGGTGGTCCTTGCCGAGATGCTGACGCACATTCTCCGCGGCCGTCTGCGGCAGGTAGCTCAGGCCCAGTTCCGCGAGGCCGAGGCCGTACCAGGGATAGGGCCAGTCAGGCGCAAGCTCGGCGGCCCATTCGAACTCGACGGCTGCGTCGTCGAAGGCCGTTCCTTCGCGGCCATGCGAGACACCCTGAAGTTGGCCGAGACGGAGCCCGAGGAATCCGAGTTTGAGGTGGATGACCGGGTTGTCCCGATCGCGTTTCGCAACCTCGATCAATCGGTCTTCCAGTGTGGTGATCGCCTCGGCGTCGGAGGACAACGCCAGCGAATCACGGAATCGGTCGATTGCCGCGCGATCCGCGGGGCTCTGCGCAGCGGCCGACCCAACAATCAGCATGAGGACGGCGGGCACGGCCCAGCCGGCCGCGGTGATGCGGCTGCCGCGCCCCGATCGCACGATCCGGCGGCGCATCCGCCGATGGGACTGTGTGGACATCATCCGGTATGGAGACGACACAGCGGGACAGATCTCCACGTATCCTTGGGATTACCCTGGCGGCCTGCTCTCCTTGGCCCGCTCCTTCAGGAAGGCCTTGATCCCCTCGAACACACCCCGCGCATAGAGTCGCTGTCCTTCGTCGGACCGGAGCGCGGCTTCCTGTCGCGGAAGCATCATGAAGAGCCCCTCGGTCAAGACGGCCGGCATCCAGGTTGGCCGCACCAGCGCCAAGTCTCCACGGCCGACGCCAAGGTTGGGCAGTCCAAGCTCGCTGACCAGTTCGCGCTGGATTGCGAAGGCGAGCGGGATGCTCCGCGGGTGGTTGTAAAACACGCTTGTGCCGTTGTTGGTGAACGGGTTCACCCCGTCGGGCAGCGCGTTGTTGTGGATAGAAATCAGAAGCTCTGCGTCGATCGCATCAGCGAGCGCTACCCGCTCCCACAAGCTGACGGCACTATCGGTGGTCCGTGACATGACCACCGTCGCCCCGTCTCCTTCCAACAGCGCTTTCAGGTGGCGCGCGACCGCGAGATTGGCTTCGGCCTCCCGGAACCCGGTCGGGCCCGTCGCCCCGGCAGGGGGATGCCCGGGGTCGACCAGCACGAGCCGCCCGCGCAACGGGTGCGACTGATCGATCGCTGGAGGGCGGCGTATCTCTAGCAGAAGGTCGTTGCCGTTCCACTGGGCCCGATAGCCCCAGACCGGCTGCGACAGCCGAAATGCGACCGTCACCTCATCCGCCGACGATTGCTCCCAATCGACGCGCGCAACCAGCGGATCGGTCCCACCGTAGCGTATCCAGTCAATGTCGCCGTACGCGCCGTAGAACTTGATGACAATGTCCGATTCGGTCTCGCTGACCCGAAAGGGCACCCGATCGCTGAGCGGGATGCGAGCGGTCACCTTACTCGCTTCCGGAAACAGTGTCATGGACCCGACGCGAGCGTGGAGCGAGGTCCGGCCCGGCGGTAGCGGCTGTGCGTCCTCCACCGCAACCCAGGCTTCGGCGCCGCGCGAAAGACGGAGGCGCAGCATGCCGTTGATCCGGCCCACGGCAGCCGCACGCGTCCCGGTCGGGAAGAACCAGTGGTACGTGGCACCGGGCGCCGCACGCCCGACGGTCAGGCTATCGGTGTCGCCAACCCCGGCGGTGTCGTCGTCGAACTCCACCAGCACTGCATCACTGAGCGGCCTGGTCTGCACCGGCCAGGGGACCGACACGGTATCGCTTCCGTGAATGACTTCGATCACGGGTATGACGGGCGTCGCGGTATCACGCCGTGCCATCGGGCACGCCCGGCCCGGGGGATGATGCGGACACCGGCCGGTGGCCGGGGTCGGACCCACCATCGGTCCTGGGTCTCCACCGATCGTTTCCCCGGTGATCGATCCCACGTAGCGGTCGGCCTCGAGCCGCGGCCGCAGGTTCATGGTGTCGCGATCGAACGCCCGAATACCCCAGGCAAGGTCGGCCAGCCTGGGATCCGGCATCAGGGGAATGCGTCGACCGTCCGCCAGCCTGATGGCGACAGCCGATCCTTGAGACGCGCGTACCGAGACGAGGAGCGGCTCCTGCTGCGGCCACCACACCGCGCCCTGCGGCGAAATCGAACGGGAATCGATCCAGGGTGCCGTTCCGGGAGGGATGAAGGCGGGCCTCCGGCGCGCGACGTACTCGAGGCGGGCGGAGTCTGTCGCTGTCTTGGCGAAGAGCTCGAACCGCATCACGCTGTCGGGCGGAAACGGAATCCACGCGAGCCAGGCGCCGTTCGGCCAGACCGGCACCCGATGGCCATTGATGGTCAGCGACGCGTCGCCGGTGCCGGTCGAGCCGAAGATGAAACTGGAGTCGCCGGTGACCACTTGGTCCTGGAGAGTGGGATAGATCACGCGGAGCGCAATCGGCCCCTTTACAACCGGGACCCGCGGGAGCCGGTCCTCCGGCGCCGCTAGCCTCACCGGTGCAAGGCCCGCCGACGGCTGCGGCAATGGCGTCAGCGCCGGAGGCGGGGTCAGCGTGGATTGCGAGGACGCGCAACCCGCAAGTACAACAGTCAGGGCCGCCAGTGCACGCGAACGGGTCATGGGTCCACAAGGTAAGCAAGGACTAGGACTTACGCTACTTGGTAGGTTGACGCTCCGGCCGGCGAGTTCTAAATTGTCGCTCCGACAGAGGGATCACCGTCCCAGAGCGGCCGCGGGCTCCCGAGGCCCCGGAGGTCATGTGAAGCGCAATCGAGCCACAGGCACGGAACTACCGGTCGGCGACCCGCAGGGCCGGGACGGCCGAAGTCGGGGTCTAGCCTCGGGGCCGCTCAGTCGCTACGCTACGGCTGTGGAATCGCATAGCGCACCCACCACCATCGCAGACCGCTGGGCGGGTCTTCCGTTCCTTGCCGAGGTTCCGCCCGTGGTGCCCGACGCTACTCGCGTCCTTGTTCCGATGCGCACCACCTCTCCCGGTCACGGAAGGCGCTGAAGTCGTGTCCCGCCAACGCGATCCCGATCCTGGGCCCACACCGGGAGCGGTCCATGTCTCGGTCTTCGGCAAGACCGATTTGGGCCGTACGCGCGACCATAACGAAGACACGTTTCTGGTAGCCAACCTGAGCGCCCCGTCAGCGAGCCTCAAGCCGGAGGTTCGCGAGCATGAGCTCGGGCCGCGTGGCACGCTTTGCGTCGTGGCCGACGGCATGGGTGGGGCAGCGGCTGGCGAGCTCGCGAGCGCGATGGCTGCGGAGGCCATCTACGAGCACATGTCGAGCGTGTGGCCCACCGACAACGAGGCCTCGGCCCAGCGTTTCGCATACCGCATGCGCGAGGCGCTCGAGCTCGCCAATCACCGTATCCACGGGCATGCGCGCGAGAATCCCGACGTGCGTGGCATGGGAACCACCGCCACCGTGGTGGGTATTCTGGGCCAGAGCCTGTACCTGGCCCAGGTGGGCGACAGCCGTGCCTATCTGATTCGTCGTGGCCAGACCACCCAACTCACCAAGGACCAGTCCTTGATGCAACGATTGGTCGACGCCGGCGAGCTCACGGAGCAAGAAGCGGAAGACAGTCAGCGCAAGAACATCATTCTCCAGGCGCTCGGCCCGGAGCCTCGCATCACGGTCGACCTCACGTATCAGGATCTGCGGCGCGAGGACACCCTCGTGTTGTGCTCCGACGGGCTGAGCGGACAGGTCAAGCCGGAAGAGATAGCGGAAGTCATCGGAGCGCATCCCGACCCGGCCCAGGCGTGCACAACCCTGATCGAGCGAGCCAACGAGCGCGGCGGGCCCGACAACATTACGGTCGTCGTGGTGCGTTTGAGCGGTGATGGTCTTCCCGCGGCGGATGAGGGCTCGCCAGCCGGCCGACGAGTCTTCGAGCTGGAAGGCGAGGACGACATCGAAACCGAGGAGCATCCCGCCGTGATCGACGAGCCCGAGCCGGTGCTCAGCCCGCGTCGTTCGGCGATTTCGTTTATGTGGGTCGGTCTCATCTTGGCCCTGATCGCCATCGCGCTGCTGGTTCTCCGATAATGCGCGCCCGCTTCACGTTTCTCTCCGGTGGCCGCTCGGGCGAGAGTACGACGTTGGACGGTGCATATCTCAGCGTGGGCCGTCAGCCGTCTTCCGATCTCCGCTTCCATCCCGAATCGGATCTCCAGGTCTCGGGTCATCACGCGACCATCGTTCAACGAGGCAGCTTCTTCGTCTTGCGGGACGCGGGTAGCGTGAACGGAACGATCGTCAATGGTGTCCGTCTCACGGCCGACCACCTGCTGGCCGACGAGGACGTCATCCAGTTCGGGGCGAGAGGCCCGCGCGTCAGGTTCGAGATCGTGCGAGAGCCCGCGGATCATCACCCTGGAAGCGTCCGACTGGCCGTCCCTCCAGTGCGCATGCGCCCGCGCTCACCCGCGCGCCGGGGACACGCGACCCCGTCCTCCCAGCCCCCCCGGTGGCGCCCGACCCCGGGAACGCACACGCGCATTCGTGCCGAAGTCGCGCGCCAGACGGCCCCGCTGCGCCGTGTGACGTATGCGGCGGCCGCCGTTGCGGCGTTGTCGGTGTCCGCCGTGGTGTGGCAGCGCGTCAGCCAGAACGCGCGCTTCGAGGCCGATCGCCAAACCTTTTTGGCTCGCGCGGACAGCCTCATACAGGAGATGGGATCGCTCACCATCAACATGGAAACGCTCCGCGGCCGATTCGACTCGGTTCAGGCGGAGGCCGCACAGTTGCGCGACTCCGTGAGCCGACCGGACCAGGACCCGGAAGATGTCATGCTGCTCCGTCGCCGGCTCGAGGATGCTCTCGCGCTCCAGCGGCAGCTCACGCTGGCCGCCGCGTT
>DATHRW010000335.1:0-18471 GCA_035464955.1 Gemmatimonadales bacterium | reverse complement strand
TCGTCCTCGATCCTGGGCGACGCTCCCACGCCATCGGGAACCTTAGTCTCGAGCACCTGGCCCACGCACTCCCGAGCTACGAGGATGTCGTGGGCAAAGGCAAGAATGCCCAAGGCTTTCCCGCCATCGCACCGTCGGTGGCGGGCGACTACAGCGGCACCCGCAGCATGACGGTCCTGGCGCTCCAGGCCGTCTTCCAACCGTTCTTGGAGCGCATGGCTGCGGAGCCCCTGTTTGGCGGCATCGAGATGCCGTTGATCGAGGTGCTGGTCGACATGGAGTGGCGGGGCATCGCCATCGACGCGGAGGTGTTTGCGCGGCTCGCGCGAGAATTCCGAGAGGAACTGAGCACTCTCGTTCGACAGATCTATGCCGCGGCGGGGGAGGAGTTCAACCTGAACTCGCCCAAGCAACTCGGGGCCGTGCTGTTCGAGAAGCTACAACTGCCCGTGCTCAAGAAGACGAAGACCGGGGTGTCAACAGATGCGGATGTCCTCGCACAGCTAGCCGCGATGGGTCACGAGGTCCCCCACCTGATCTTAGAGCACCGGGAACTCCAGAAACTGCTATCGACATACGTTGACGTACTGCCAGGCGCGGTCAACCCCCGGACGGGGCGCATTCACACCACGTTCAACCAAACGGGGGCCGCCACAGGGCGGCTGTCCTCCTCCGACCCGAACCTTCAAAACATTCCCGTGCGGAGCCCGCGGGGCGAAGCAATCCGCCGCGGCTTCGTGCCGGGGCCGGAGTGGGTGTTCGTGGTGGCGGATTATTCGCAGATCGAGCTTCGCCTAATGGCACACATGTCGGAAGACCCGGCGTTCATTGCGGCGTTTCGCCGGGGCGGGGACATCCACCGGGAAACCGCGGCCATCATCTTCGACGTACCCGCCCCAGAAGTGACCAACGAGATGCGGGCCCGAGCCAAGACCATCAACTTCGCCACGATCTATGGGCAGGGTCCTTTCGCCTTGGCGAAGCAATTGGACATTCCGCAACAGGACGCGAAAGAATTCATCGCGGCCTACTTCGAGCGGTTCGCGGGAGTGCGCGCATTCTTGGACCGTCAGGTCGAGTGCGCCCGGGACCAGGGCTACGTCGAAACCCTGTTCGGACGCCGCCGCTACATCCCGGAAATCAAGGACAAGAACTTCAACACCCGGGCCTTCGGTGAGCGCACGGCGCAAAACTCTCCCCTACAAGGGTCGGCGGCGGACCTCATCAAGCGGGCAATGATCAGCATTCACCGGGGGCTCCGCGCCCACGGGCTCCAGGCGCAAATGTTGCTTCAAGTCCACGACGAGCTGGTGTTCGAAGCACCGCTGGCCGAGGTGGACGCCGTGCGAAACCTGGTCAAGCGCGAGATGGAATCGGCGGCGGACCTGCTGGTCCCGCTGGTGGCCGACGTCGGGGTGGGCCCCAATTGGCTTGACGCCAAAGCGTAACCGGCCCGGCCCCGACGAGTGGCCAAATCCTTGCAGGAGAAGCCATCTCCGGAGTGGGTCCGACGTGCGTGGCCCGTTCTCAGATCCTGGCGGGGGCCATGTATCGGGTATTTCTCGCACTCTTGAGCGTATTAGCGGCACTGGTGGTGTTCGATGCCGTGCGGCCGGGCCACGCCCGTGATCAGGCCCAGTCTCGCGAAGTGCCCGGCCACAGGGCCGTGACCCAGGCCGCCACGGCTGGCTCCGACCGGGATCCCGCTCCGGCTCGCGAAGCGACCCGTCGACGATTGCGAGACGCCGCGCCTCGCACCTACCTCGACTCCCTCCTCTTGGGTACCGATTCGCTCATTCGGCGCTGGGATCTCAGCCAGGGGCGCGCTCTGCGCACGGCGGTGCTCGAGGGTGGGGCACCGGAATACGCCCCTCGGCTCGAGAGCATGATCCGTGAGGCGGCCGCTCGCTGGGAACGCGAAGGCCTGGGCTTCTACTTCGGTTTCGGCGCCGACACCGCGGATGCTGACATTGTCATTCGCTGGCAATCGCGCCTGGAGGCGGAAGATCGGGCCGGCCAAACCGACCTGGTGTGGGATCGGCTTGGCCACATTCGCCGGGCCGGGATTACGCTGGCACTCCGGAATACGGCCGGCGAGCTCTTGCCGGATGATGCGCTCCGGGCCGTTGCGGTCCACGAGATCGGCCATGCGATCGGGCTGCCGCACTCCGATGACGCCGAGGACGTGATGTTCCCTCGGGCGCGACGCGATGCGATCTCTCCACGGGATCGGCGGACCGCTTACCTTCTATATCAACTACCTCCGGGCTCCGTCAAAGAAGGCGAGTTTTAACCAGCTCTGGAACACCGCACCACTTCCCGAGCCGCCCAGGCAACGCGCCCGTGCCGTGGGGGGCCAGCAATTTCTCGGAATGGTCGATGACCCATCGCGTACTCCTCGTGGGACTTGTCACGTTGGCTTCCGGAGCGGCGGCCGCAGAGGCACAGACTGCTTCTCCCTTCGATCACATCGAGGCCGTGGTGGAGCGCGGCATAATGCGTGGGGTCTACCCGGGCGCGGTGGTCGTGATCGGTCGCGCCGATCGCGTCCTCTACGCTCGCGGCTTCGGGCACTACACCTGGAACCCGAACTCATTGGCTCCGAGCCCCGACACCTCGCTCTGGGACATTGCCTCTATCAGCAAGGTGGTAGGCACGACGAGCGCCATCATGGTCCTGGTCGAGCGCGGCCAAGTTCAGCCGGACGCTCCGGTGTCGCGCTACCTGCCCAGGTTTCGCGGGCCCAACAAGGAAGACGTCACCGTCCGGATGCTGCTGGACCACACCAGTGGGTTGCCGAGCTACGTTCAGTTTTTCAAGCTGACCAAAGAGCGGGATCGTGCGATCGAACTCTTGTACCAGGAGCCGCTTCGGCGGCGGCCAGGCTCTGAGGCGGTCTACAGCGACCTCAACGCCCTCCTCCTCGGGCTGTTGGTCGAAGCCGTGTCAGGTGAGACCCTCGACGCATTCGTATCGCGGGAGGTCTTTCATCCGCTTGGCATGACCAGCACGCGCTACCGCCCGACCGGAACGGACCGGAAGCGGGCCGTGCCCACGGGCCAGTGGCGTGGCCATCCCATAGGGGGCGAGGTCAACGACCAGAACGCGGTCGTGTTTGGAGGCGCCGCGGGTCATGCCGGCATCTTTTCGACCGGAATCGACTTGGCACGGTTTGCCCAGATGTGGCTCAACGAAGGACGGACACCGGGCGGTCGGTTCCTGCGGGCAGAAACCTTGCGGCAATTTCTCGCCCGCCGCCAAGAAGCCGGGAGCCGTCTGCTCGGCTGGGATACACCGGAACGCGCGCCGAACCGACTCTCGGTGTTCGGAAACCTCCTGAGCGAGCAAGCCTATGGCCACACCGGCTGGACCGGCACCAAGATGTGGATCGACCCGGGCCGCGATCTCTTTCTCATCTTTCTCACCAACCGGAGTTTTCATCCCAAGGTGCGCGGTTCGATCTCCGAGCTCCGTGCCGTGCGCTCGCAACTCTCCGATGCGGTCGTACGAGCCGTTCCGGGCGCTTGTGAAGCGGTGGCATATCCCGAATGCTGACCCAGCCGGTACTCCTGTATGACGCCGACTGCGGGTTCTGCCGCAAGTGGATCGCCCGCCTGGCACGGTGGGACAAGCAGAAACGGATTCGGTGCGTTCCGGCCGCCGAGCGTGCCGGGGTGCCGGACCTCCCGCCGCTGTCCGATGCGGCACTTGCGCGGGCCATGCACCTGGTAACTCCCGACGGCGAGGTGCACGCCGGAGGCCTCGCCGTGCGGGCCATGTTGCCCTACCTGCCGGGAGGCACCTGGCTCCGGCCGGTGTTCTCCATTCCAGGGGTCCAACTCGTGACCAACCGGGTATATACATGGGTGGCGGAGCACCGTCACGGCTTGGGGTCCGACGGCGCGGCATGCGATACGCGTTGACCGCGCTGCGGCCGAGTCGGTAGCTTAGTGGGACGGGGGAATTGCCATGCCAACGATGGAAACAATACGCAAGGCGCTGCGATCGGTTCGTGATCCCGAACTCAACCTGAACGTCGTCGACCTGGGGCTCATCTACGATATCGTGCTGGACGAGGAGACCAACGTCCGCGTCGTGATGACGCTGACCTCGCCCGGCTGTCCAGCCGGCGAGGAAATCACTCGCGATGTCCGTGACACCGTGCAGAACCTGGACGGCGTGGGGAAAGTCGATGTCGACATCGTCTGGGAGCCCTATTGGACGCCGGAGCGGATCGACCCGCGGGTGCGTGCCTTCCTTGGTATGTGACCAACCAGCCCGACCTGCTCGCGCCTAGGTGTCCCCGGGCTCGAGCTGCTGCAACAATTCCTCGCCAAACACCCGCGTCTGCCATTCGCGCACGCCAGCGACTCGCTTCAGGCCTGCGATCGTCTTGGGATTGGTCCGGGCAATGGCCTCGAGGGTCCCGTTGGGGCAAATGACCCCCGGGGGGAGTTCGATCTGCCGGGCGAGCCGGTTACGGGCGACCTTGAGGCGGTCGAGTCTCGCCTCGAGCGCCGGGTCGGGAGGGGGCCGCTCGCGCCGCTCGATTCGTGGAATGTCTTGCTCGGGGAGGGTCAGGCCCCGATCGAGCGCCTCGAGTATTTCCAAGCCGTTCCGGGCCACGGTATCGCGGCTGATGCCGCGGAATGCCGCAAGAGCCTCGAGATCGGCCGGTGGCGCCTTGGCCAACGCCAGTAGCGGTTCGTTGTTGAGAATGCGGAATGGTGCGCGGTCCGCTCTGCGCGCGGTCCGCTCGCGCCACCGGTAGAGCTCCCGCAACACAGCGAGCGGCCGGCCCTTGAGAGCCTTAGCGCCCTTCATCCTCAGGTATGCATCCTTGCCGTCGCCGCCCCCGCCCCCGGCCCCGGCCCCGCTCCAGCGGACGCGTTCGAGGAGTGCACACTCTTCCTGCACCCAATCGAGCCGCCCGAGCTCGCTGAGACGGCTTCGGAAGATGTCGCGCAGCTGGGGCAGGTACTGCGTATCCATGGACGCGTACTTGATCATTTCCTCAGACAGCGGCCGCGCCGACCAGTCCGCGCGCTGGAATTTCTTGTCGAGCTTCACGCCGGCGTACTTGGCCAGCAGCGCAGCGAGGCCAACCGATGGCTCGTTCATGAACTGGGCCGCGATCCTCGTGTCGAAGACCTGGGTAACCTGAAAGCGGAGGTCGCGGTGGAGGAGCCGCAGATCGTAGTCCGCGTCATGGAACACGATTTCGATGCCCGGGTCCTTCAGGAGGGCCTCGATGGGTGACAGGTCGCGCACGGCCAGGGGGTCGATGACGGCAGTGAGGTCACGGCTCGAGAGCTGGAGGAGATACACTCGGTCTCGGAAGCGGTGGAAGCTCGCAGCTTCCGTGTCGAAGGCCAGCAGCGGAGCCCCACGAATCGCCTTGACCAAGCGGGCCAAGGCCTTGGTCGAGTCGATGAACTCCACACCTTCGGGGACTCGCCCCCTGGCGGACGAGGAATGCGGTGAGCTTGGCACGGCCCAAAGGTGCCCGGGAACGAGGGCCAGGCGCAACCACTACCGCCACCAACATTACACCATCACGCCACAATTGTGTCAGTGGAACTTCGTTCCGGTTTATTCAACCACGTAATGCGTTGCTGGGCAATGAAATAACGCGGGGCTCCGGCTATTCCCGGACCGAAACCATCTCGAGGCCAGCGGCGATCTCATCCAGCGCCTTATGGAGGGTTTTGTAGAATTCCTCGCCCGGTTGGGGCGGAGTGCCCGTCGCCGCATCGAGCTGGAGCTTTCGGGCCAGCCGCGCGGCATGACGGATATAGTCGGTGCTGGGGCGCATGTGGGACTCCAGGTTTGGAGTGAGCGTGTAGCTTGGCGTCCAACAATCTTACTCAGGGTTCCGAACTCGGGAGGGGCGGCGTGACTGCTCATTCGCAGCGACGGGTTCACCGGCTGGTAGTCGACGGCGTCGACTTGGCCGTCGAGGAAACAGGCCGAGGTCCTCCGGTGCTCTTCATCCACGGCTTCCCGCTCGACCGCACGATCTGGCGCCACCAGCTCGACCACCTCGGCGCCTATCGGTGCATCGCCCCCGATCTCAGAGGCATGGGGGCGTCCGCCTCGCCGGAGGAGGGGTACACCATCGCGCAATACGCTACGGACCTCGTCCGGGTACTGGACCAGCTCGGTGTCGTCCGGGCTGGGGTATGCGGGCTTTCCATGGGAGGGTACATCGCGCTGGAGTTCGCACGTCGGTTCAGGGATCGGGTCGCCTCGATGGTGTTGATGGATACGCGCGCCGAGGCCGACAGTCCGGCCGCGGCCGAAGCACGTATCGCCATGGCACAGCGGGCAAGGAGCGAAGGTCTATCGGTGGTGGTCGAGGAAATGCTTCCGAAGCTCCTCGCCCCGGAGAGCTTGGCGCGCAACGACTTGGTAGTCGCACCCGTACGCCAAATGATGCGCGCGACGCCCCTCGCCGGCTTTCTGGGGGCGCTCCAGGCCATGCGTGACCGGGCCGACTACCGGGGCAGCCTCGCGGCTCTCGGCCCCACCTCAACCATGGTCGTGGTGGGAGCCCAAGACGCCATCACCCCGCCGGCCCTTGCCAGGACCATGGCGGCCGCAATTCCGGGGGCCAAGCTGGTAGAGGTGCCCGGGGCTGGCCACCTGGTCCCAATGGAGCAACCTGAAACGACAACCCACTTGCTGAGGGAGTTTTGGAGGAGCGTGAAACCCAGTGAATGGGAGTAGCGTAGGTAGTGATGCGGGAGCGAGGTGTTGTCTGCTCCCGCCAAGTAGGATCCTCTCTTACGGTCCCGGGGCCTCGGCCAAGCGTAGTAAGGCCCCGCGGGCCGCCTCTCTTTCTTGCCGATGCGTGCCCTCGACCGACGACTGGTCGCGCCCCGCCCCAGACCTGCTCACCCGCCCCGTTCCGGCTGCGGTGGCCCCGGCGGATTATCGCTCTCGAAGACCACCTTGTTCTTCTCGATATACGACGTCCACTCTTCGGGAACGTCCTCCTCTGGGAAGATCGCCGTCACCGGGCACTCGGGCTCGCATGCTCCACAATCGATGCATTCATCCGGGTGGATGTACAACATGTCCTCGCCCTCGTAGATACAGTCGACGGGACAGACATCCACGCACGCCCGGTCCTTCACACCGATACAGGGCTCCGCGATTACATACGTCATGTGCTGCTCCTCAAAGGATGGCCGTTCTTGGCCCACCGGTTCAGATCGAGTCGAAAGGTATAAGAAGTCCGTTACACCGGCGCAAGGGGCATTCTCCCGTGGGAGAACGGTGCTCAATGGTTGGTCGGTTGCCGGTTAGATTCGGATCTATGCGCCGCTTCCGGACGGTCGCGTTGGTCCTCGCATTGCTGAGCGTAGGACAAGGGTACCGCCAGCTCGCGGCCCAAGCGTGCGCCACGGGTCCGGTGGCCCTGGTGCTGTCGGGCGGTGGTGCCAAGGGCTTGGCCCACATCGGCGTCATTCGGGCGCTCGACAGCGCCGGCGTAAGGCCGGACCTAATCGTGGGAACCAGCATGGGAGCGCTGATTGGGGCGCTCTATGCCAGTGGGTACTCTCCCACGGCCATCGACTCGCTGGCTCGAAGCCTTCCCATCTCCGATTTCTTCAGCACCTACGCGCCGCACGCGCCCAGGTCGCTTGGACGGCTGCAGCCCCTCGTGGTGTGGGAGCAAGGAGAGCGAGGGTTCCACATCCGGGGTGCGGCGGTTGAAGAGCCGACCGTCAACGCCCTGCTCAATGTGGCCATGCTTCGCGGCAATCTCCTCGCGAGGGGGAACTTCGATTCCCTTCCCATTCCATTTCTTGCCGTGGCCACGGACTTGAAGGATCGGAGCCCGGTGGCGCTCGACTCGGGTGACTTGGCCCAGGCCGTTCGCGCGAGCCTGGCCATTCCCTTGATCTTCGAGCCGGTCCGTTCGCAGGGCCGGGTCCTGGTCGACGGCGGGCTCTCCCAGAACATCCCGGTCGGCATCGCCCGCATGCGCGGCGCGACGAGGGTCATCGTGTCGAACACGACGGAAGCGCCGACCGACTCAGCTGACTTCTCGTCACCGTTTCAATTGGCCGACCACCTGCTCGGGTTCTTGTTCCAGCAACCGGAGGATTCCACGCGACCCGGAGACATCTATATCCGGTCCGATGTCTCCGGGTTTCGTAGCTTGGATTTTTCGCCGTCCAGCGTGGCCACCTTCATCGCGCGCGGCCGCCGCGCGGCCGACTCCGTTCTTGCCAGCGCTGCCTGCCTGCCGAAACGATCCGCGATCGTGGCGACGCGGCTGCCGTCTCGATTCGGTCTGGTCTCGGTGTCGGACGCCTCTCCGTCAGAGGCGCGCGAGGTTAGACACCTCCTCGGTCTCGTGCCGGGTGGCGCAGTCGACACCATGCTCCTGAAGCGACGGTTGCGACACCTCGCCAAACTCGACACCTACAAAGCGATCTGGCTGGGTCCATCCGGGGGTGGAGATTCGGTCGACCTCAACGTGATGGTACGAGCGGCACCGTCGCGACAGGCCGGTCTTGGCCTCGCATTCGACAACGAGCTCGGAGGACGGCTGTGGGTTGGCGGTGTTCACCGTGCCCTTTTTCGAACTAGCCTGGAAGGAAGTGCGGTGGTGTTTCTCGGCCGCTATCAGCAAGAACTCGACCTCGGGCTCCGGACAGACGTGCGAATCGGATCGATGTTCTTGACCCCCACACTCAGCGTGCGCGGGTTCGATGACGACATCAGGGCGTTCGACCAGAGCGGCGACGAACTTCCTGAGCTCGCGACCACCGGGATCGAAGGCTTTCTCGGCCTCGAGCAACTGCTTCCTCGCGGCTGGGCCCTGGCACTCGGAGTAACCGGCCGGACCTGGGATGAGCCGAGTGCGGCGAATCGCTCCGCCGCCGGCGCGCACGCCCGAATCGAAAAGGTTGGCCGTGCGGCGGAGCGCTTGTTCATGGTCGCCGGGACCTGGACGGATCGGTACCGCCAGGCGGAGGCCGAGGGCGTCGTCACCCTTATGGTGGGCCGGCTGAAGATCCGCCCCCGGGCTCGGCTCGGCTGGGGCGAGGATCTCCCGGTGGATCTGCAGTTCCCGCTGGGGGGCCACCACGGATTTCCAGGCCTCCATCTGGGCGAGCGACGCGGCTCGAGAGAGGTGCTCGCCGGCGTGACCCTCTCACATCCAATCGTGCGGATTCTCGACGGCCGGCTGGACTTCGTTGTGGGACGGTCGGCTGCCGACGGGTCGCTCTTCGCTGCAGAGGACTGGCTCTTCGGAGTACGCTTCGGCATTGGCACCGACACGCCGATTGGTCCGGTGCGGGTGGAGTACGGCATTACCGAGCAGGAGCGCGACGCGCTCTTCATTCGAATTGGCCGGTGGTTTTAGGGGGATATGCTAGGAGGCCATCCACAGCCGGATGGCAAAAATCACGACGGTGATCATGACCACACGCCGAATCCAGTCGTGACCCTTGAGGACGCTCAAGTGCACACCGACTTGGCTACCCAGGAGGTTTCCCAGGGCCAAGGCCCCCCCGCTGGCCCAATCGACCTTCCCGTATAGGCTGAACAACAAGAGCGCGAGCGGCGTGAAGAGCAGGGCGGTGAGGACCTTGAGGGCGTTTCCCCGAACGAAGTCGAGCCCCACGATCGTGACCACCGCCAACACCAGGAAGCCCACCCCCGCCTGGATGAACCCGCCGTAGATCCCGATGCCGAAGAAGGCGGCCATGACCCCTGGTCCCAAGGGAACCGGACCAGGCCGAGGTGTCCGTTGCCACCGCTTGAGTGGATCCCACAGCGTCCAGGCTGCGGCCACGATGATGACTCCCGCCAGGATCCGGCGGAACGCGTCGTCGCCCATGTGGATAGCCAGCCACGCGCCAACCATCGCGCCGAGCGCCGCCGGAAGCCCCGCACGCGGAATCCAGCGCCAGTCGATCATGCGATGGCGCTGGAACCCCCATACGGCGCCAACGTTTTGCACCAGAATCGCGACACGGTTGGTACCGTTGGCAACGGTTGGCGGAAGACCGAGAAAGATGAGCACCGGCAACGTGAGAAGCGACCCGCCGGCCGCGATGACATTGAGCGCGCCCGCGGCCAGCCCGACGGCAACCAGGATGATATAGCCAGTCCAATGTGTCAGTGCGCTACCCTCGGTCGCTCCGCTAGCCCGTGTTTTGGAGACCGTCGGCGATCCCGTTGACCGATGCCAGCAGGGCCTGGAAAAGGTCCGGGTCGGTCCGTCCCGACGCGCGCCAACGAGACAAGAGGTCGACCTGGAGGAGGCTCATCGGGTCGACATACGGATTCCGCAATCGAATGGAGCGCTGCAAGACCGGATCGTCCTCCAGCAAGGCTGTGGCCCCTTTGAGTCGCAGGACCAAGTCGACGGTGCGATCGAACTCCGTGCGTATCTGCGGAAAGAACGCACGGGCCCCCCTTGGGACCAAATCGGCGTAATGGGCAGCGATCGCCATGTCTGCCTTGGCCAGGACCATCTCGGCATCGTCCAGCATGGCTCCAAAGAATGGCCAGCCTCGTGCCATCTCCTGGAGCATGCTCTCCCCGTGGTGGTCCACCGCAACTTCCAAACCCCGGCCCAGCCCGTACCAGCCAGGCAGCAAATGCCGGCTTTGGGTCCAGGCGAAGACCCACGGGATGGCTCGGAGATTCTCGATCCCCGCGTTTGATCGCCGCGTGGGCGGCCTCGAGGCGATTTGCAGCCGCTCGATAACATCGATGGGAGTCGCCTCGCGGAAGTAGCTGAGGAAGTCCGGGTTGTCATACACGAGCGCCCGGTAGGCGTTCCGACTGGCCTGGGCGAGACGATCCATGACGACATGCCAGCTTGCCTCGCGCGGGTCGGGGGCACGTGGCTGGGCGGCGGCCACCAGCACGGCGGCGGTGACTTGCTCGAGCGAGCGCAACGCGATTGCTCCGAGCCCATACTTCGCGTTGATCACCTCTCCCTGCTCGGTGAATCGCAAACGACCCCGGATTGCATTTCGCGGAGCGGCTTGGATCGCGCGGTCCTCCTTTCCGCCTCCCCGTCCGATCGTTCCGCCACGACCGTGAAAGATTGTCAGCTCGATTCCTGTGCGGTCGAGTGTCTCAACCATGGCGGCCTGGGACTGGTGGAGCGCCCATCGCGAGGCAACCAGCCCACCGTCCTTGTTGCTGTCGGAATATCCGACCATGACAATTTGCCGGTTGCCCCGACGTTGTAGGTGGTTGCGATACCAAGGGTCGTCGAGGAGTGCCTGGAGGATGGCCGGGGCATTCTGCAAATCGGACACGGTCTCGAACAGCGGCGCCACGTCGAGCGGGACGGAGCCCTCGCTGTCCACCAGGCCGCCCCAACGCGCGAGCGCGAGAACCGAGAGCACGTCGTCGGCTCCTTGGGTCATGCTCGTGATGAACGGCCCGATGGCTCGCCGCCCGTATCGCGACTGACACTCGGACAATGCTCGAAAGACACCGAGCACGCCCTCAACGTCGGGGCCCGGCGGGCCGGATGGAGACTCCCCCCTCGCCAGCACCTCCCGGAGACGCCTGGTTCGCTCGTCGTTTGTGATCGCCTCCCAGTCGGGTCGATCCACCATGCGACCGATCACCGCCCGGTGCACGCGGGCATCCTGGCGAATATCGAGCGTGAGCAAGTGGAACCCGAATGTGCGGACCCGGCGGAGGGCGCGCGTGACCGAGAGGAGGCCGGCGTGCTCTCCCTTGTTGCTGGCGAGACTTTCTGCCACGGCCTCGAGGTCGGCCTCGAACGCCTCGACCCCGGGATACCCCACGTCCGCCTCGTCTCGGGTGGCCGCGAGTCGCGCCGCCATCAGGCGGAGGAGCACCCGATACGGCATGTCTCGATGTCGGGGCGAGATCGACGCAAACACCTCCGGGAACTGACGAGCGTATTGTGCGCCCTTCTCAACGATGGCCTGTGCAACGGTAGCTCGGGATCGGGATTGGCTCAGCGCACCGGCCAGTCCGAGCACCTCCGAGCGGTAGCGCTCGAGGATGAGCGTGCGTTGGCGGGCGAGCGTCTTTCGGATTGTCTCAGCGGAAACATTGGGGTTGCCATCCATATCGCCCCCGACCCAAGAGGCGCAGCGCACAAGCAAAGCGTGACGGGAGGCCCTGCGGGTCGACTGGTCGCTCACCCCGACGGCCGCATCGACTGCCTCATAGAACGTGGGAACGATGTGATAGATGATATGGTCGACATAGAAGAGCAGGTGGCCGAGTTCATCCATGACCGTCGGGCGTACGCGTGGGTGGGATTCCGTTTGCCAGATTGAGGTAATCTCCGCCCGGATGCGTGCCATGGCGACGCGCTCTTCGGGCACCGTACGAGCCGGGTCGAGCCGCTCGATCAGACATCGGGCGATCCGCTGCTCCTTCTCCAGAATGGTCTGGCGGGTCGACTCGCTCGGGTGGGCCGTAAAGACCGGCTCGATCGAAATTGTGTCGAGCACTTCTCGTATTTGCGTGGCACCGGCACCCGCGGCGCGGATGCGGCGAACCGCCTCTTCGAGGCCTCCCGGCTGCACCGTGCCCTGGCGCAGGTAGTCTCTTCGTCTGCGGATGCGGTGGACTTTCTCCGCGAGGTTGACGACCTGGAAGTAGGCTGCAAAGGCGCGGGCCAGAGCCGCGGCATCGTGTGGAGGGAGTCCCTCGAGGGCTCTGGTCAATTCGCGTTCCGCGGTCGGGTCTGCCTCTCGACGCCGTATGGCAGTGCGCCTCGCTGCTTCTACCGCGCCGTAGAACTCCTCGCCCCCTTGTTCCCGGAGCATCTCGCCAACGAGAGCGCCGAGCATCCGCACGTCCTCACGCAGCGGAACGTCCTTGGGCGAAAAATCAATCATTCGCTCAGACATGTGGCTGGTGCTGCGAAGCGGGGATGTTGCCGGAATCGTGTGCTACGAGGGGACGGTCGTAGGCACGCGGGCGCGGGAGCGCGCTACTGGAGTTCGGCAATCGAGGTGGAGTACGACGCAGTTCGCGGTTCGGGCTTCCCGTAGCGCCCCTTCGCCGCGTAATGACGATTCCACTCTTCCTTGAGGCAAAACGGATCGAGCCCGTACGGGCGGTCTACCGCGAGCACGCCGTCGAGGTGATCGATTTCGTGTTGCAGCAACTCGGCGCGATCGCCCTCGAGGTCGACCTCGTGCTCGGCTCCTTTGAGGTCTTGGTACTTGACCTTGATCCGATGGACCCTGGACACCCGGACCAAGAGCTGCGGGAACGAGAAACAATCGTCCCAGACGGCGAAGTCCTCGCCGCCGATATCGATGATCTCGGGATTGATGAGCGGCCACGGCTCGTCCTTCTCCACATACACGATCCGGACCGGGGCGCCGATCTGGGGTGCGGCAATCGCCCGCCCGCTGCCGAAGCGGGACTGCCAGTCTCTGAGGGTGTCCCTCAAGTCGTCCACGATCATCCGGACCGCGGCCGAGCGCGGCTTGGCGATGATCTCACAGTTGGTACGGAGAACCGGGTCGCCCAGGAGGCGGATGCGATGGATGGTCATGGCGTCCTGTGGCCGAAGGAGGGGCTCGAGCCTAATCTCATGTCCGGCCATCGAATATTCAAGTCGCCGGGTCACGTCGCACGGTAGAGCAACCGTAACCGCTGTCATCACAATAGGTTATGAATTCGCACTAAAAATACTATATAAAATTTGACAACAGGGGTAACGGCGCATTAGAATTGTGGCATGTCACAGTCGGTTTCGCCGTTGGTAGAGGCCGCCGAGCTGCCGGTCGGGTACCGGGGGCCCCGCGGTTCGATTGTGGTCGAACTCAAGCGATCGGCCGGTCTCACCGCCAAGGAATTAGCGGCCAAGCTCGGTTTGTCGCTCAACGCGACCCGCCATCACATTCGTGAGCTGGAGGCCGACGGCTTGCTCGTGTACGAACGGGAGCAGCGCGGCGTTGGGGCCCCGGTGTTCGTCTACCGCTTGTCGCGGCAGGGCGAGGCGCTCTTTCCGCGGCGGTACGAGCAGACCTTGACCGAGTTATTGGACCACGTGGTCGAGCGGGAGGGCCGGGCTGGGGCCGTGCGGCTCTTGGAACGACACTTCGATCAGCTGCAACGGAAGTTGGTGTTGGAGCTCGACGGGGTCTCGGCCCCGCGTCGGCTGGCGGTGGTGGCGCAGGTGTTGTCGCAGGAAGGGTTCATGGCCGAGTCGGAGGGGAGCGGCGAGAGCGGCACGCTCCGGGAGCACAATTGCGCCCTTCGGTCGGTAGCCGAGCGCTTTCCGGAGCTCTGCGCGGCCGAGCGACGAGTGCTCGCCGAGGTGCTGGCTGCGGAGGTCGAGCGTCGCACCCATCTCTTGGGTGGCTGCGCCGCGTGTGAGTATCACGTGCAATTCACGCCAATGCCCGAGCAGACCGGGCCTGGGGAGAACGCCGACTAATGACCGGATCAGTCGAATCACTGGTTCAGCGCCAATACAAGTACGGGTTCACGACGGACATCGAATCCGACGTGGTTCCGCGCGGCCTCACCGAGGACACCATCAGGCTGATCTCCGCCAAGAAGAAGGAGCCCGCCTTCCTTCTGGAGTGGCGACTCAAGGCCTATCGCGGGTGGCTCAAGATGACGGAGCCTCATTGGCCCAACGTCACGTACCCGCCGATCGACTACCAAGACATGATCTATTACGCGGCGCCCAAGACGGCGAAGCCCCTGGGCAGCCTCGACGAGGTCGATCCCAAGCTGCTCGAGACCTACGCCAAACTCGGGATACCGCTGTCCGAGCAAAAGCGCTTATCGGGTGTCGCGGTCGACGCCATCTTCGACAGCGTATCGGTCGCGACCACATACCGGGAGGCCTTGGCCAAGCAGGGCGTCATCTTCTGCTCGTTTTCCGAGGCAGTCCAGGAGCACCCGGAGCTGGTGGAGCGCTACCTGGGGTCGGTGGTGCCGCCGACGGACAATTTCTTCGCGGCCCTCAACGCCGCGGTGTTCAGCGACGGGTCCTTCGTGTTCGTGCCCAAGGGCGTCGCATGCCCAATGGAGCTCTCGACCTACTTCCGAATCAACACGGCCGACACGGGACAGTTCGAGCGGACGCTGATCATCGCGGAGGAGGGAGCATCGGTGAGCTACCTCGAGGGCTGTACGGCACCGATGCGTGACACCAATCAGCTGCATGCGGCGGTGGTGGAGCTCGTGGCGCTGGACGATGCCACGATCAAGTACTCCACCGTGCAAAATTGGTACGCCGGCGACGAGAACGGCGTCGGCGGCATCTATAACTTCGTCACCAAGCGTGGCAAGTGCGCCGGGCGTAACTCGCGCATTACCTGGACCCAGGTCGAGACCGGGTCGGCCATCACCTGGAAGTATCCGAGCGTCCTGCTTCAGGGGGACAATTCGATTGGTGAGTTTTACTCCGTCGCCGTCACCAACAGTCGCCAACAGGCCGATACCGGCACCAAGATGATTCACCTGGGCCGAAACACCCGAAGCACGATCATTTCCAAGGGTATCTCCGCCGGCCATGGCAACAACAGCTATCGCGGCCTGGTCAAGGTCTTGCCCAAGGCCGACGGGGCGCGCAACTACACCCAATGCGACTCCATGCTGATCGGCAACGAATGCGGAGCGCACACGTTTCCGTATATCGACGTTCAGAACAATACGGCCTCGGTAGAACACGAGGCGTCGACCGCCAAGATCGGCGAGGACCAGATTTTCTATTGCCACCAACGGGGGCTCGATACCGAGGACGCCATCTCCATGATCGTCAACGGCTTCTGCAAGGACGTCTTTCAGACCCTGCCCATGGAGTTTGCCGTCGAGGCGCAAAAACTCCTCGGTGTCAGTCTCGAAGGAAGCGTTGGGTAAGCCGGCCGGGGTAGCGACCGACTCTCTCCACGCCTAACCACTGAGGAATACCGACGTGCTCGAGATCAAGAATCTGCATGCGAAGGCTGAGGACAATCTCATTCTCAAAGGGATCGACCTTACCGTACAGGCCGGTGAGGTCCACGCGGTCATGGGTCCGAACGGCTCCGGCAAGAGCACGCTGGCCCAGGTGTTGGCCGGGCACCCGGCCTATGAAGTGACCGAGGGATCGGTTCGTTTCGAAGGCCAGGATCTGCTCGAGCTGGCGGCGGAGGAGCGAGCCGCGGCCGGCATCTTTCTGGCGTTCCAGTATCCGGTCGAGATTCCGGGCGTCTCCAACGCCTACTTTCTCAGAGCCGCGTACAACGAGCAGCGGAAGCGGCGCGGCCTCGAGGAGATCGACCCGATCGACTTCATGGACTTGATGGACGACAAACTGGCCATGGTCCAGTGGAGCCCCGACATCCTCAGCCGATCCGTCAATGCCGGCTTCTCCGGCGGCGAGAAGAAGCGCAACGAGATTCTTCAGATGGCGGTGCTCGAGCCGAAGCTCGCCATCCTCGACGAAACGGATTCCGGGTTGGACATCGATGCGTTGCGGATCGTCGCTGAGGGCGTGAACAGCCTTCGCCGTCAGGACAACGCCACGATCGTGGTGACGCACTACCAGCGGCTCCTGAACTACATCGTTCCGGACTACGTGCACGTGCTGTCCGAAGGGCGGATCGTCAAGTCTGGTGGTAAAGAACTCGCCCTCGAACTCGAGGCCCGAGGCTACGATTGGGTGCGCGAGGTCGCCGCGTGACGCTCGAGACCTATCGCCACGCGTTCCAGCGCTTTACACAAAACGGCGGCGGCTCCCCCGCGTGGCTCCGCCCGCTCCGTGAAGCCGGCCTCGATCGCTTCGTACGGGCTGGATTCCCGACGCGAAAGAATGAAGATTGGCGCTTCACCAACGTCGGGCCCATCGCGAAGAGGGAGTTCCCGCTGCTGGCCCCCCCCGCGGCAATGCCCACCGTGGAGTCGTTGCGTCCGTATCTCTTCGGACACGAGGACTGGCCGCGGTTGGTGTTCGTCAACGGCCGGCTATCTCGGGAGTTATCACACCTCGACGGGGTGCCCTCTTCCGTCCGGCTGGTGGGCCTGCACGACGCCCTCGAGGCCCACCGGGATCTGGTCGAGCCGCACCTGACCAAAGTGGCCGTCAACGCCCCCGGCGCATTCACCGACCTCAACACCGCGTTCATGGGCGACGGTGCGTTCCTGTTTTTGCCGGCCGATGCCGTGGTCGAACAGCCAATCCATCTCTTGTTTGTAACGGTGCCAAATGGGGCCGACGGGGCATCCCATCCCCGTACCCTGATCGTCGCCGAGCGACACGCGCAGGCGACGGTGCTCGAGAGCTACGTGTCGCTCGCGGAGCAGCGGTACCTGACCAACGCGGTCTCCGAAATCGTACTGGCGGACGGAGCCCGGGTTCACCACTACAAGGTGCAGCAGGAGAGTGAGGCCGCCTACCACGTCGGCACCATCGAGGCGTACCAGGGCCGGGACAGCCACTTCGAGTCGTTTTCGTTTGCCATGGGTGGCGCGCTTTCGCGCACCAATGTCTACACGGTGCTCGATGGGGAGGGCGCGCATACCCAAATGAACGGGCTCTATGTGGGCCACGGCATCCAGCATCTCGACCACCAGACCCGGATCGAGCACGCCAAGCCTGGGTGCACCAGCCGCGAGATCTATAAGGGAATGCTCGACGACCGCTCGCACGCGGTCTTCAACGGCAAGGTCTACGTCCGGCCCGAGGCACAGCAGACCGACGGCAAGCAGACCAACAGAAACCTGCTGCTCTCGGATACGGCCAAGGTCGACACCAAGCCGCAGCTCGAGATCTTTGCCGACGACGTGAAGTGTACCCACGGGGCCACGGTGGGCCAGCTCGATGAGCTGGCGCTGTTTTACTGCCGGACGCGCGGGATTCCGCTCCCTGAGGCACGGACCTTGGTTACTTACGCCTTCGCGGCCGAGGTGATCGAGGAGATCGAGTGCCGGCCGGTGGCAGAACACCTCGAGGCGCTGGTGCGGGAGCGGCTGATCCGGGGCAAGGCGCCCCTGGCGTGACCATGGCTTCCGAGCCGCTGGCCTCTCCTCGTCTGACGGCGACCGGGTTCGACCCGGCGCGGGTACGCCGGGACTTCCCGGCGCTGGCACTGCGCCCGTACGGCAAGCCGTTGGCCTACCTGGACAATGCGGCGAGCAGTCAGAAGCCTCGGGTAATGATCGACGCCATGACGGCCTACTACGAGACCAGTCACGCGAACGTTCACCGCGGGCTCCATTACCTGAGCGAACGCGCGACCGCCGCCTACGATGCCGCCCGAGAGAAGGTTCGTGTGTTCTTGAATGCGGCGGACCAGCGCGAGATCATCTTTGTCCGGGGCACCACCGAGGGCATCAACCTGGTCGCCCAGAGCTTCGGGCGCTCGCTCGCTGGTCCGGGGGACGAGATCCTCGTCACGGAAATGGAGCACCATTCGAACATCGTTCCTTGGCAGATGGTCTGCGAGCAGACCGGTGCCACACTCCGGGTCGTGCCCATGACGGACG
>DATHRW010000334.1:0-7640 GCA_035464955.1 Gemmatimonadales bacterium | reverse complement strand
CTTGGCTGATGGTTCAGCCAACGCGACTACCTGAACATCCACCGCAGCAGCCCATGCACCGAGCCTGCGTGCACCCTCACTCGATGTCACCACCATCGGTCTGGTCGTCCCGTGGAACAACGGATGAGACTGCGGCAGCCGCTCGCCCGATGTCAGAATGACGCTTCGGGCTGATTCAGTCTTGCCGAGCGATCGCGTGCGCCACTCGGCCAGGGCATGGCGGAGGGTGGACGGTCCGAGGTAGTCATGGGTGAGGCCCGGCTCGTTCCGCAAGATCTTGCCCGTCGTCAAGATCGCGTCGGCCCGTGCGCGGGAGAGGCCGAGCACAAACTGATCGTACATACTCCTGGGAGTGTCCGCGGTGAGCAGTAAGATGCGATGGCCGCCGTGTGGGTCTCGCCAGACGGCGGCAATGTGACCCACGCCGGCATGACTGGAGACGCTCGCGCCGTAGATATGCTCCGACAGCGTCGAGACGTCGTGCCAATCCCGAACGGTATCCGGTGTCAGCTGGGGGAGCACGGCATCAGCGGTAGGCAGGCTCGGCGATCCCGCGCTCGTCCACCCGCCACGGGGTCCAGGCCAGGGCGACCTTCCCGATCGCGATGTCCGCTTTCCGAGGAGTAATTGTCTTCTCGGACACGTCGGCGATCCCCTCTTCCATGGAGGCGCGAACGGCCTCGAGCTCCTGCTCGAGTTCAGCTCCAAGCGCGTCGAGTTGGGCCTGGAGTTCCTCGACCTCCTGCTGTGCGCGCTCGATATCGCCCTTTTCACGCGCGGCCCGACCGACGCCGCGCGCGGCTGTGCTCGCCCGTCCAACGGTGCCGATGCTGGCCGCCTTGCGCCCGAAGAGTGCACCCAACACCGTGGCGCCAACCGAGATGGCCGTCTGGGCCTTGGCCTGTTGGTACTGCGCCTCCTGAACCTGGACCTTCCGGTTGGCGGTCTGCTTCCGGGCCTCGATCCGCTCCAACTTGGACGCGTACTGCTTGCGCAGCTTCTCGATCGCTTCGTCTCGTTTCTCCCGCGATGCCTCCCGGACTCGGACGCTGAAGTCGGCCTCGCTCTCGCCCGGTTGTGACACCAGCTTGAACGGTCGGCATTGGAACAGCGTGAGTGGGAGGGTCTGGTAGAGGTGCGTCTTGTATTGCTTGGCCCAGGATTCGTAGCGTTTGCCGTTGGTTGCCTCGGATGGCAGGGACGAGAACTCGATGTCATCCGCGGGATCGGAGAGCAGCTCCGGAGCCCCATTGGGCCACAGCGCGGCCTGATCCCATACATCACTCGGCACCTGGTCTGCCAGTGGGACGAAGTGGGCGACGGCCTGCCACTGATCCAGCCCGAGTTTGGCGTCGACATAATGGAGATCGGCCGTCCCCAGCAGGGCAGGGCGGTACACCAGTCGGGCACCGGCGGCGGGCGGGATGGCGACGGGCAAGAAGTACTCGGGGACCTCCGGGGCCAGCACGGGCCGGGCCCCAGCGGTGCGCGCGATCAGGTCCGGTTGTGATGGCATGGCAGCAGGTGCAGTCGCCTGGGCCGGTTGAGCCTCCTTCCGGGGCGCCATGAGGGTTTGGACCTGCGCCCGGGTCAACGGCCCGCGAAGATACGACAACGCCCAGCGGGTCTGGAACACGACCGGCACATCCTCGTGCACGTTGTTCATGAGGAAGACCCGGCTCTTCAGCCCAGCCAGGACTTCTCCCATGCGCTGACGGTCGAACTTGGCGCCGGCCGCAGCGGAGGCACCTTCCAGACCTTCCAGCACCCGTTCCTTATCGCGCTCGGTTTGCAGCCGGCCGAGGAACCACGTTCCGGCGTTGGATAGTCCCTTGTAGTCGAGGTCCACGGGATTCTGTGTCGCGAGAACCACGCCGACCCCATAGGCTCGGGCCTGTTTGAGCAGCGTCACCATGGGCGTCTTGCTTGGTGGGTTGGCGGTTGGCGGGAAGAAGCCGAAGACCTCGTCCATGTAGAGCAGGGCGCGGAGGCTCGCGGTTCCTGATTGCGCCCGCATCCACGCGATGATCTCATTGAGCAAGAGGGTAACGAAGAACATGCGCTCCGGGTCGGACAGGTGGGCAATCGACAGAATGGCAATTCGGGGTTTCCCGTCCGCCGTCCACAACAGCCGTTTGACGTCCAGCGGTTCACCGTCGAGCCACCCGGCGAAATCAGGCGAGGCGAGCAAGCTGTTCAGCCTGAGCGAGAGCGCCATTCGATCCTTGGGGGGGAAGAACGTGTCGACGTCCATGACGCCGATGGTGGTGACCGGCGGCGTCTGGATCTCCTGGATCAGCCGCCCGAGGTCGAGGTCTCGTCCCTGCCGCCAGGCGGCGTCGAAGAGGGTGGACAGGAGGATATGTTCACGGCTGGTGATGGGGTCTGCATCGATCTTGACCAGCGCGAGGATGCCGGCGACGGCCGAGGAGATACGATCGCGGAAGGCATCCGCGTCATTCACCAGATCCGGGGCGGGCGCGGCGAAGGACCGCAAGATGTTGATCGGCAGTCCCGCGCCGCTTCCCGGGGTGTAGATGGCGAGATCCACCGCGTCTCGAAAGCGCCGTACTCGGGCACCGTCCTGCCCCCATTGGGCCAGGCCCTCGCGCCATTGGTCGGCGACCGTGGTGGCGTAGGCATCCGGGGAGACTCCCTTACGTTCCGCCTCGCGCTCATCGATCCATGGTCGGAAATCCGCAGGGCGAAGGTCGGGAAAGGTCAGGAGCAGGTTACCGATGTCGCCTTTCGGGTCGATCGCAATGGCCGGGATGCCGTCGATGGCGGCCTCCTCCAACAGGCTCAGACAGAGGCCGGTCTTGCCGCTTCCGGTCATGCCCACGCAGACCGCGTGCGTGGTCAAATCCTTCGCGTCATACAGCACGAGATCAGGCTTGGTCTCACCGGACGCCGCATCAAATTGTCGACCCAGGTAGAACGAGCCCAGTTTCTCGAAGACAGTGGTTTGGTCGGTCATGGTCGTTCCCACGAACTCCGCTGGAGTAGTGTTTCGGTCTGCACGGAACAGGTCTGAGGCTAGTCGAAGATGCGATACCGGGCCAGTCCCGAAAGTTCGCCCTGACGACGTGGCTTGCGAAGCGGAGTGCCGGGCCGGTCGAGCCCCGGCCGGCTGGCCGAATTGTACTATTTCATTACGAGTTTTTGTAGGCTTCTCTCCGGTGTCAGCATTCTAAACTGTTGTTATATAGTAGGTTATAGAGCAACACACCACAATACCAACGGTAGGGTGTCAAAAAACTCAGAGTTGCCACAAGGGCCGGCATTCGCCAAGTTGCCGGTCCTTCCTCCTTGTCTCAAGGGGAATAGCCAAATCCGGAAGGAGTCATCCGTGAGACCTGCTGGGCTGCGGAATGAGCGCGGGGTGGCCTTGGCCATCGCCGTCGCCAGCCTGGTCCTCATCGGAGCCTTACTCACCACGATCTGGGTCGGTCGGCAACGGCAAACGTCCGCCGTTGCTCCGGCTCGGGTCCTCGATATCGGGATCGAAGCACTCGCCCCCATCCCTCAGGCCCGCTCAGGTCAGCTCGACAGCCTCACCGTCGGGGGAACGGTGGAACGGGTCACCGATTCAACGCGGCCAGCGTCTCCTCGAGATCAGTGAATTTGATCCGGGGACGTCCAACCGATTGTCCTCGCGCCTGTTCCAATTCATCCAAGCGACACCAGTCTCCGTACGAGACAATGCGCCCGTTCTTGGATCGCAGGAGCTGCTCGATGGCGGCTCCGTCTGCCGCGGACGCTTCGAGGGTCGCGCCCATCGCCATATCCTCGACCATGCAGGCCACGGTCTCCTTGGCATCGGGCTTATTGGTGCCGATGACACCGCTCGGGCCCCGTTTGATCCACCCGCTGACGTAGAGGCCGGCGCTCGGCTTCTCGTTATCCAGCACGCGGCCAGCCAGGTTGGGAACGATCCCGGCTCGTGCGTCGAAGGGTAGGTCGGCCAGCGCCACGCCGTAGTAGCCCACCGACCGAAACACCATGCCGACCGGCAGGGTCTCGAATTCTTCGGTGGCGACGGGACGGAGGCGTCCGTCCGACTCGCGCCGCAGCCGGTTCCGCACCAGGCGCATGCCGGCCACCTCGCCGGCGTCATTGCCGATCAGCTCGACCGGCGACACGAGGAAACGCAAGGTGAGCGTGCGCGGCTTGCCCGTGGGCTCGCGGCCTGCGAGCTCCTGGATGATTTCGATCTTCTTCTGGAGGTCGCGGTCGTCGCTCTGGGCCGCGTCCGCAGCACTGACCGGGTCGAGCGCGGCTTCCTCGGGCGGGATGACGAGGTCCGCGCCCGCCAGGTTGCCGAGCTCGCGGATCTCCGGGTTCGTAAAGGCCGCCTGCGCCGGACCACGTCTCCCGACGACGACCACCTCCCGCACCTTGCTCTGCGCGAGCGCCTCGAGCGCGTAGTCGGCAATGTCCGTCGTCTTCAACTCGTCGACCGTGCGGCACAGAATGCGGGCGACGTCGACCGCGACATTGCCCACGCCCACGACGGCCACCCGCTCCACCGACAGGTCGAAGGTCTTGTCCCGAAAATCGGGGTGCCCGTTGTACCATGCGACGAACTCGGTGGCCGGATGGCTCCGGGCCAGGTCTTCACCGGGAATGCCGAGCCGACGGTCCGTCTGGGCTCCGGTGGCGAAACAGATCTGATGGTAATGGCGGCGGAGCGTCGCGAGATCGATGTCGGAGCCGACGTCGACGTTTCCGAAGAAGCGGAACCCCGGGTTGGACGCCGCCTTTTCGAATACGCGGGTGACTTGCTTGATCTTCTGGTGGTCGGGCGCGACCCCGAACCGCACCAAGCCGAACGGCATAGGCAACCGTTCGAACATGTCGATTTGGACGCCACGGCCCAAACGCTTGAAGAGGTCTTCAGTGACGTAAAAGGCTGCCGGACCCGAACCGACTACGGCAACCCGTAATGGATTGGTCTCGCTCCCGAGCGCACTCACGAGTGACCTCCGTTATCAGGAGTTAGCGACGTGTAGTCGCGCTCGCGAGCTCCTCCACGGTTCCCTTGAACTCCACAAATTCCGGCGAGGCCCCGTTCATGTTGCCTGCCCTGATATCCGCCAGGACTTGTTGGCAGATGTCGGTGGCGCGTCTCAGTCGAAACGCGCCGATGAATGCCTCGTAATCGTCTGCCTGGGCGCTGCTCAGGATCGCCCACAAGCTCAGCCGCACGTTGTCGACCACGGCCTTCAGGTCCTCCAGCCCCTCGGGCCGGGTCTTGCCACCCTTGACCTCCGTCTCGATCGAAGTCAGGGCGTTCTTCAGGTCCTGGACGCGCTGGGCGAGTTCGTGCTGGACCATAGGGGATTCTCGTGCTCGGCTTTCGTGGGAGTGATGGAGGCTGCTGCGCAACCGCCCCAATTTAGCATCCTCGGTGCCCCGGACGAAGGAGGCTGAGCCACCACGCTACGAGGTCTCGGGGGCGGTGTGCGTGGGGACCGTGTCTCGCCGTGAAGTGGGGCGCACATTCCAGCGGTAGCCAAACCAGATCAAGATGATGCCGAGGAGTTCGGTAACGTACAGAACCTCGACATGCCCCATCCGAGTGGCCGTGCCACCAATGCCTGGGAGAAGGGCACCAACCGCGATCAGCACGTTCCCGATGACGCGATGGTACGTCTCGCGGCTGGTGCGAAATCGCCAGGCTGATACTACCGCACCTCCAACCAGGAAGATGAACGCGTACGTGTTGATGAATGGACTGAACAGCCGGACCCAACTCCACTCCATTACGCTGCCGGAGAGCCGGTAGGTCTCAACCGCAGCGTGGTCGATGGGCGTGAGCAACACGAACGTTGCTGCCGTTGCAACTGCGATGAGGAGGACGATGGCCAGACGATTGGCCAGGCGCCGCGAGAAGAGCAGGTACACCGTCCCCTGGGCCAGCGGCGCACCTCCGAGGAGCGCGCCGCTGATGTACCAGCTGCGGAAGAGGACCTCGTGCCAACCGAGGAGGGTTACCAGGGATTCGGTCAGGGTGCCTACACCGTAGAGCGCGACGCCTGCGCACCACCACAGGAGATGAGGCCCCGAGCGCTTGGCCCGGTAGCGGTTGAAGATCACCACCGCAAAGGCAAACGCAATGACAGTGGTGACCAGTGGGATGAAATGCACCGGGTGTCGCACGGGCGGTCTTCTCTCGCGTCCTGGTATCTCGCCTAGAAGCTCGTGTCGAGGGTGACGAGGAGGTACCTGCCAGGCTCCGGACGGAAGAAGCTGGCATTGGTGGATTCGGCGTAGAGCGTGTTGGTGAAGTTCGCGAGCGTCACCCCAATCCGCTGCGTGACCTGGCCCTGCCGAAACAGCGTAGCCCCCGCCCGGGCGGAGTGAACGGTAAACGCCGGCAGCACGTCGCCGATCGGGTTGGTGCCCAGCACAATGTCCTTGCGGTCACCATTGTAGCGGATCTCGTATTCGACCCAGAACCGGTTCTCGGATTCCGTGTAGCGAATTCGGCCGGCGAGATTGTTGGAGAACGTCTCACCGACCGGATTGAGTGGGTTCACGACGTCCTTGGAAGACAGGTGCGTGTACGCTCCATGCACCGACAGACCAGTCGGCAACTGGGCGCTGGCGGACAACTCCACGCCCGTGAAGCGGAGCTTGTCGACGTTCACGTTCTGGAACACCGGGAGCATGTTCACGGTATCTGCCGTGGGAGCGATGCGTATACCGTTGCGGATCTCGTTCCGGAAGACAAAGCCTTCGAGGCTGAAGCGGCGGTCCTGATATCGAAGCCCGACGTCGATATTGAGGCTCGTCTCCGCCTTGAGGTCGGGATTACGCGTTTGGAACGCGGCACCCTCCGGGGTGGGGCCGCTGAAGAATCGTTCCACCAAGTTGGGCGACCGGAATGCCCGTCCAACCGCCCCGATCACGTTGAGGTGGTCTGTCAGGCCGTAGATGACATTGGCCGCTCCGACGACGGTTTGACTGCTCTTTGAGATCAGGGGGTCACTGACGCCCGGCGTAGGCCGGGTCGAAGCCCGAATGTCCTGGAACCGTGCCCCCAGAATGGCCGAGAGCCGGTTGGCGAGGTGCAAATCGCCCTGGACGAAGGCGCCGACGCTTCGGAAGGTGGCATTCGGGACTTGGGGGATGCTGTCGACCTCTGGTACGGGTGGACCAAAACCGACCACGGACGACTCCGTGTAATCGGTGTTCTGAGACCTATCTCGGAACAAGTCGACGCCATACTTCAGAATGTGAGCCCCTGACACCAGCTTGGTTGCCTCCAGTCGGAAGCCGTACGTCTCCAAGTCGGTGAAGTTCTTGTTCTGGATCGACACCCCCGCGCCCGGAGGCGTGCCTGCGCCGAAGGGCACGAAGATGCCCAAGTCCAGGTCTCGCTCGTTATCCTGGTAGTATCCCACAACCTCGACCCTGTCAGCGACCGGTGAACGCAGATCGGACGCGTGGTAGCCGGCGCTCACTTTGTCGAACCGTTGCTCTGGGTAAGTGATCTGGATCAGCGGCAGCGTCGGCGCGTAGGCAGCGGGGTCGACATACCCAAAGCCCGTGGTATCGGCGCGGTAGCGTTCGTACTTCACGAACACGTCGTGACCGGGTTTGAGGTCGTAGCTCAGCAGCGCTTTGATGCTCTC
>DATHRW010000333.1:0-4540 GCA_035464955.1 Gemmatimonadales bacterium | reverse complement strand
CAGGAGCAGCGCAACGGGATGCCGGGCGACCTGTTCGGCACCCCCGACTTGGCGATCCTCGAGAACCCGTGGCCCAACGCCCAGACCGGCGACCTCATCTCCCGAGCGGTGCAGGATGTTGACCTGGCGGGCAACTTCTTCGCCGTCCGCCGACCGAACCGGATTCGTCGTCTGCGCCCGGACTGGATGACGATTATCCTCGGCTCCGACGGCGATCCGACTGCCGATGCGTGGGACATCGACGCCGAAGTAATCGGCTACGCCTACCACCCCGGCGGCTACTACTCCGACCGCGACCCGGTGATCCTGCTGCCTGAGCAGGTGGCCCACTGGGCACCGATCCCGGACCCGTTGGCTGCCTATCGGGGCATGAGCTGGATCACGCCCATCATCCGCGAGATCCAGGGCGACTCAGCGGCGCGGGATCACAAGCTCAAGTTCTTCGAGAACGGCGCGACGGTCAACCTAGCCGTCTCGTTGGACCTTGACGATCCCGAGAAGTTCAAGCGGCTCGTCGAGACGATGGACGCCGAGTACAAGGGCATCGCCAACGCCTACAAGACCCTGTATATGGCCGCCGGAGCCACGCCGCACGTCATCGGGCGCGACTTCCAGCAGATGGACTTCAAGACCGTGCAGGGAGCCGGTGAGGTCCGGATTGCTTCCGCCTCCGGCATCCACCCGGTCATCCTCGGACTGTCCGAGGGTTTGCAGGGTTCCAGCCTCAACAGTGGCAACTTCACCGCCGCCCGCCGGCTGACGGCCGACAAGACCCTGCGACCGCTGTGGCGAGGGCTGGCGGGAGCCCTCCAGACCATCGTCCCGGCCCCAGCTGGTTCGGTGCTGTGGTACGACGACCGACATATCCCGTTCCTTGCCGACGACGTGAAGGACGCCGCCGAGGTGCGGCAGATGAACTCAGCCGCCATCCGGCAACTGATCGACGGCGGCTTCGATGCCGACGCGGTGGTGGATGCCATCGTGTCCGGCGACCTCGGACGCCTCAAGGGCAAGCACTCCGGCCTCGTGAGCGTCCAACTCCTCCCGCCGGGCACGACCGGCGACGAACCCGCCCCGGAGGAACCGGGGCGCGCCCTAGTCAAGCTGCTAGAAGGAAGCAACCGATGAGCGACAAGTTCAAGCCGCCGAAGGAGAACCTCGTTCGTGCGGTCTTCCCCGGCCCAGAGTTCCGCGAGGAACCTACCACTGACGACACGATCGGCACATTGGAGGGCCACTTCGCCGTTTGGAACCAGTGGGCCGAGATCGACAGCGCGTGGGAAGGCAACTTCCTAGAGCGCGTCAACCCGTCGGCCTTCGACAAGGCGGTGAGTGAGAACACGCCCAAGGTGCTGTTCCAGCACGGGCAGGACCCGCAGATCGGTGACAAACCACTCGGGCCCATCCGTGAGCTCAAGCCCGATGACGAGGGCATGTACTACAACGTCGGCCTGCTGGACACGTCCTACAACCGCGACCTCAAGCCCGGACTGGAAGCTGGCCTGTACGGGGCTTCGTTCCGCTTCTCGGTTGTCAAGGAGGAGTTCAACCGCTCCGCCAAGAAGTCGGCCCACAACCCGAAGGGGCTGCCCGAGCGGACCATCCTCGAGGCCACGCTGCCTGAGTTCGGTCCCGTCACCTTCCCGGCCTACGTCAACGCCACGGCTGGAGCGCGGATGGAGATGCGGTCCATGACCGACGACTTCATCCTCACCGAAGCCCTCGACCAGTTCATCGAGAACCCCGACAAGTTGCGCGCCCTTCTGGAGCAGCGCGGCATTGAACAGCCCGAAAGGGCCGACGCACTCCCGGCAGACGGAGCCGCTTCCGAGCACTCCGACGAGGGGAGCCGCAGCGAGGCACCCCCGCCTCAACCAGACCCGCCCGCTGTGGCGGAACCCCCCAACCCAGACCCGCCAGAGCGCGGGTCTTCTGCTGTAACGGAGAAATCAACCGTGAACACCATCGAAGAGGTGCGAGCGCGTATTGACGAGATCAAGTCGCGCTTCACCGAACTTGATACCGAGATCGGTATCAACCGCAAGACCGAGGAGCAGGCGACCGAATGGGCCGCTCTTCTCGAGGAGCGGGCTGACCTTGAGGCCCGCGTCGAGGACTACGAAGACCGTTCGGCCGTAGTCCGCGAGGCAGCCGAGAAGCCCAAGAACCGAGAGCGTGTTGTGCCCCAGTTCAACCCCCGTGGCACGACGCAGAGCCGCGTTCCGGCCAACATCTACGACCTGAGCGAGTACCGCAACCTGTCCTCGAACGACGAGCAGATGCGGGATGCGCTCCGCGACGGTGCCATGCGCTCGGTTGAGAGCGTCGTGCTTCCGCACGAGCGGGCCAACGAGAACGAGAGCAAGAGCCACATCGAGCGGCTGCTTGACCAGGACAAGACGGGCAAGTTCGCCTCGTTCCTCCTGGCGACCGGCAACCCGGTATACCAGCGCGCGTTCTCCAAGATGCTCGCCGGGCAGGCGCTCACCAGCGAGGAGTCCCGCGCGGTCGGGACCGTCGGCTCGGGCCAGAACGCGGACGGCGGTTTCGCCGTGCCGTACACCCTCGACCCGACCATCATCCTGACCTCCAACGGCCAGGTGAACCCCCTCCGTTCGATGGCGCGCGTTGAGACGCTGACCACCGGGAACACCTGGAAGGGTGTCACCTCGGCCGGCATCACCGTGTCGCGTGTCGCTGAGGAGTCGGCCGTCACGCCGACCAGCCCGACACTCGCCCAGCCGTCCGTGACGGTCCAGGCGGTCAAGGCTGAGATCCAGTACAGCATCGAGGCCGACGGCGACTGGCCGCGACTTCAGGCTGAGATGGCGCGCCTGCTCCAGGACGCCAAGGACGCCGAGGAAGCGACCCAGTTCATCACCGGTAACGGCGACGGCACCACGGGTAACCCCGAGGGCGTCGTGGCCGGTCTTGCGACAACCAGCTACGTCGGGACGACCGGCGATGGTCTGACGGTGGATGACATCTTCCGTCTGACCGGCGATCTGCCCGATCGGTTCGAGCCCCAAGCCCAGTTCCTCGCTCATCGGAAGGTCTACAACGCCATCCGAGAGTTCGGGACCGGTGCAAGCGTGGGCGAGGGCGCGGTGTGGCAGAACAGCCTCCAGCCGGGCCAGCCGGGACAGCTCGTTGGCTATCCGGCTCGCACGGCGTCGGGGATGTCCTCGGACTACACCACGACCGACGAGCTGGCGCTGCTGTTCGGTGACTTCCAGAACGGCTACATCATCGTGGACAAGGTGGGCCTGTCGGTTGAGATCGACCCCCATGTCCGTAACTCAAGCGGCCAGTGGACCGGCCAGCGCGCCCTCCTGGCGCACTACCGGAACAACGCGATGGTCCTCGTGGACAACGCGCTGCGCCTCCTGAAGATCGGCGTGCTCGTCAGCTAGTCCGATCCATCCCTGAGCCGGGGGCGGGCGCTCCTCCCGCCCGCTCCCGGCCCGTCCCACTAGGAGGAGAGGAGGAATCCAATGCCTCGCAAGGCACGCCCCGACTACTTCGTTGCCACCACGTCCGGTGTATTCAGGGTCGAGGGCAAGAACCAGCACTTCAAGCGCGGGCAGACGATCGTTCATCGCGATTCGCCGCTCTACCGCGCTCATCCTCACCTGTTCGCGCCGGTCGATCGTCCTGCTGTCGAGCAGGCGACTTCCGCCCCCGGCGAGCGCCGCTAAGAAAGGGATTACCTCATGGCCGCAGGAGCCTGGACGTTCCCGGACGGAGCCCGAACGCGGCTTCTGAACGGCACGTTCGACATCGACACCGACACCTTCAAGATGGCGCTGTTCCTCTCGACCTCCAACCTCGGAGCAGCGACAACGACCTTCGCGGGCGTAACCAACGAGCATGCCGCCGCGAATGGCTACACCGCGGGCGGCATTGCCGTCACGCTCACCCTGTCCGGAACGACCACTGTCACGGTTGACATCCAGACCGATCCGGTATGGACCGCCTCCGGTGGCTCGATCACCGCTCGCTTTGCGGCCATCTACGAAGTTGCCGGCGATGTGCTGTGCTACTGCCTGCTTGACTCGGCTCCGGCTGATGTCACGGCGACGGATGGCAACACCCTCACCGTGGCGGCCAACGCTTCGGGAGTGTTTACCCTCGCGTGATCCGGGTCAGCTACGTCTCCGGCCGCGTCATCGAGGCGCGGCCGGAGGATTGGCCTGACCTTCCCTCCGAGGGAGTGGATGCCGTTGAGCTCACCAACGACGCCGGTACGGCGCGCGTGTCCGGCCATTCGATCTATTGGCTGTATCGCGAGGGTCCGTCATGGGTGCTCGGCGGCGGCTCGATCGGCTACACCAACCCGCTCGGTGAAACGCTGGTCGACGTAGGGAATCACCAGTACCGCCAGATCGACTATATGCCGGACCTGCTGGCGCGGCAGGTGAAGCTCGGCCATTGGTGGCCCGGTAAGGAGCGACCGCCGCATGGCTAGGACGTTCTACAACACCCAGACCAACTCCGACCTGACCAACGACTCCACCTTCAACAAGGCGCTGGGGGACAG
>DATHRW010000332.1:0-12648 GCA_035464955.1 Gemmatimonadales bacterium | reverse complement strand
CCCCAAGAGGAGTGTGCGATCCTTCTCTTGCGCTTTGCGAGATGTAGCGAGGGCGGCCTGGAGCGTGTCCGCGAGACTACGATCTGGCGGCACGTGGTGCCCGTGGCCCGCGGCGGCTTTTCCGGATTGCGGCATTGAGCTTGCGCTTGCGCTTCTCGCTCGGCTTTTCGTAGTGCCGGTGCTTGCGAAGATCGGAGAGGATTCCGGCCTTTTCGCACTTTTTCTTGAAGCGTTTGAGCGCCCGCTCGAAGTTCTCGTCATCGTGAATGATGACTTCAGCCATGCGACCTATCACCCCTCTCATGCCCTTGACGGGCAAATGGTTGTAGCCATGCAATTTATGCCCGCCAAACGCACAGGGCAAGGACGGCCATCCGGCGCCGGAGCCTACCCGGGAGGCCACCTCATTGGGCGTCCCCCGAGAATGTGCACGTGAAGATGGAACACGCTCTGGCCGCCATCCGGGCCCGTGTTGGCCACCAACCGGTAGCCGCGGTCATCGAGCCCGAGATCGCTGGCCACGGTGGCCGCAAACCGGAGCAAGGAGCCAAGCATCCGCTCGCCATCAGCCCCGGAGACGTCGCGCACCGCGCTGA
The DNA here is from genome assembly GCA_035464955.1 of Gemmatimonadales bacterium. GTDB lineage: Bacteria > Gemmatimonadota > Gemmatimonadetes > Gemmatimonadales > GWC2-71-9 > JABDII01. Next base: position 12,052 of record DATHRW010000332.1, on the reverse strand, counting down.
CGTGGCGGGTGGGAATGGCCAACACATGAACCGGCGCCTTGGGATCCAGGTCCCGGAATGCCACCGCGTCCTCGCTGCGTGCGACGATATCCGCCGGGATCGATCCGTCCACGATCTTACAGAAGACGCAGTCACTCATCGTGCCCCCCTTTTCCTCTCGATACTGACGTAGGCGGCCGCTGCCATCGCCGCGGTCTCAAACCGGAGCACCGCCGTCCCGAAGCACACCGGCCGGAACCCGGCGGCGGAGAATCCGGCCAGCTCCTCGGCAGTGAACCCACCTTCCGGCCCCACAGCCACCGTGACGGCGTCCGCGAGCGGAATATCGGCGGGTAACGATCCGGCGCGATCTGCCACGAACCGGCTCCCCGGCCGCGGCGTCGCCAAGAATTCCTCGAGCGGCGTCACTCGGTCGATCTCCAGAGCCCACGCTCGCTGGCATTGCTTGAGGGTCTCTCGGGCCCGGCGGGCCAGCCGTGCAATCTGACTCGGGCGGAGCCGATTGGCCACGTGGCGCCCGTGCTCCGTATCGAGCGGGATGACCGCGGTCGCGCCGAGCTCCACGCATTTCTCCACCAGCCAGCCGAAGCGCTCCCGATCACCGCCGGCCACGGCCAGCACCAGCGGCGGCGGCGGCGCCACCCGCTCCACCGCCCCGACCACCACGATCGCACGACGGCCCTCGAGTTTGAGTTGCCCTTCGGCCACCACGCCGTGTCCGTCACACACTCGGACCGCTTCCCCGTCGACGGCCCGCCTCACACGAAGATGCTGGCGTTCCTCCGCCTGGAGGACCACGATGCCGTTGGCCACCAGCGAGTCGGCGGGAACCAAGACGGTCTTCACGATGGCTTGCCCGCCACGGCCCACCAGCCGTCGTCGGTACGCTGGTCCACCACATCGAACCGGGCATGCGCGAGCGCGGCCATGAACTGGTCCGCCTCCTCCAGTTCCATGCCCGAGAAGATTGCCACTCCGTCAGTCCGAAGGGACCCGTGAATGAGTGGCAGGAGCGCGGTGTTCACCGTGCGGAGGATATTGGCGACCACACAATCGACCGGGCCGAGCAACGGAACCAGCATTCGGGCGTCACCGGTCAGGAAGGACGCGGCGTGCCCGACGCCATTCATCCGGGCGTTGGCTTCGGCCACCTCCACGGCCTGGGGATCCAGCTCGATCCCGATTGCCTGGCGAGCCCCGATTGCGAGTGCGGCAATCGCCAGGATGCCGCTTCCGGAACCGAGATCCAAGACCACGGCCCCAGGCCGGACCAGATGCTCCAACAATCCGATTGCCCCGCGCGTGGAGCCATGCTCGCCGCTCCCGAAGGCGCCACCCGGATCGAGCATGACGGTGAAGTCGGCCGGCGTGCTGTCCGAATGCAACCACGACGGAACAATCGTGAGGCGGCCGATTCGGCGCGGGGCCAGACCGTCACGCCAGCAGAGCGACCAGTCCGTCGTCTCGATGGGCGTGCAGGTGGTTTGGAGACCGCTGGGAACGACTTCCTTAAGGCGGGCGAGCAGCGCCTCAGTCTCGGCCGCCGTCGGCGCGAAGGATACGAGGGTCCCGTCGGGCCGCTCTTCGACCGCCAAGTCCGTCCACTCAACCAGTCGCACTACCGTCGCCGCTCGCGATCCGGGCGGGACCCGGATCTCGATGGCCCAGCCGCTCATGCGCCGAGGGCTTCCTTGAGTCTGGACCAGAAGCCCGGCTCGCGCTTCGGAGGCTCGCCCTCGAGGGCCGCCAGCCGTCGGAACACCTCCTCCTGTTCCGCGGTGAGCTTTTCCGGAGTCCAGACATGCACCCGGATGTTCAAGTCGCCTTTCCCGACACGACCCAGATGCGGGAGGCCGCTGCCGCGGAGCCGCAACACGGTCTCGGTCTGGGTCCCTGGCGGCACGGAGACCGTTTCATCGCCATAGGGCGTCGGCACGGTGAACTCCGCGCCCAGCGCGGCCTGGCTGAACGACACCGCCAGGTCGAGATACAGGTCCTGGCCGCGGCGCTCGAAGCGCCCGTCTTCATCGAGGTTCAACATCACCAAGAGGTCGCCGGGCTGCCCGTTTCGGGCCCCGGCCGCACCCTGGCCGCGCAACGTGAGATAGTTGTTCGCCGCTACGCCGGCAGGGATCTCCACCTTGACGGTCCGCTCGCCCCGGACTCGACCTTCTCCGCGACACTGGCCGCACGGACTCGCGATCACGGTGCCCTCGCCGGCGCAGGTGGGGCACGGCGATACCGACACGAACTGGCCGAACATACTGCGCGCCGCCCGACGGACTTCACCGGACCCGGCGCAGGTACTGCACGCGGCAGGCGATGTGCCCGGTTGGGCGCCGCTGCCGTCACAGGCGTGGCATTGTTCCAGCGTCTTGAGCTTGATGACCTTCGACACCCCGGTCGCGACCTCGTCCAGGGTGAGCTTCACATTGACGCGGACGTCCTGGCCCCGCCTGGCTTCGGAGACCGAGCGCCGTTGCCCGCCGAACATCGCCTCGAAGCCGCCGAAGCCGCCGAAATCGCGCATGAAGATCTCGAGCGCCTCGGCCAGGTCGACGTGGTGGAAGTCGAAGCCCGCCCCGCGGCCTTTGGGCGTCCGCCCGTAGCGGTCGTAGCTGGCCCGGCTCTGCGGATCGCGGAGTACCTCATACGCCTCGGTGATCTCTTTGAACTTCTCCTCCGCATCCGGGGCGGAGTTGCGATCCGGATGGAATTCGAGCGCAAGTTTCCGGTAGGCCTTCTTGATCTCGTCGAGCGTCGCACTGCGTGACACGCCCAACAGGGAATAGAAATCACTCACGTCAGCAGTCCTTCGATCAAGCGACTCGTATGCTCGACCAATCCAATGATCTTGTCGTACGGCATCCGGGTGGGTCCCAGGACGCCGATGACACCGGACAACCCGCCGCGCTCGTACGATGCCGTGACAAGGGTGAAATCGCTGAGGCGAGAATCGAGGTTCTCACCCCCAATGGTGATACTCAGGCCGGCCCGGCGGCGGTCCCGCAGCACGTCCTTCAGGAGATCACGGCGTTCGGTCAGGTCGAGGAGTCCTCGCATCCGCGCGTTCGATGCGAATTCCGGCTGATCGGCCAGCATCTGGGCGCTTCCCAACACGATGTCCTCCCCACCGCCCGACAGGTCGAAGATATCCTCACGCTCCGCGATGAAGATGTTCATGAGCTCTCGCCCTTCGGGCGTATGCCCCGCATCGCGCAAGCGTTGTGCGAGCGACTTTCGGATCGCTTTCAGGGTCGAGCCCGCGAGTCGCTCGTTCAATACCTGCGCCACCTGATGGACCACTTCCGATGCGATGGCCCCCGGAATTTGAACGAAGATCGTCCGAAGGACGCCGCTCTCGAGATTGAAGACCAAGAGCAGGCGATCGGAGGCCACCCGCACCAACTCGAGGCGTTCGAGTACGATTTCATCGAGTGCCGGAGCAACCCCCACGCCCAATTCCTGAGTCAACACCCCAAGGACTTGCGCCGCACGATGCAGAACTTCTTCCACCGCACCACCGGTCCCGGGCAACTCCTGACTCAAGGCCTCCCGTTCGGCCATGCTCGGCGGGGACAGCCGCATGAGCAGGTCCACGTAGGCCCGATACGCCCGGTCGGTGGGAATCCGGCCCGCGGAGGTGTGGGGGTGGAAGAGGTACCCCTTCCGCTCCAAATCGTTCATGGTGCTGCGGATGGTCGCGGGAGAGACGCCCAACCGCGACCGGGTGGCAACGGTCCGGCTGCCGGTCGGCTCTGCGGTTTCGATATAGGCCTCGATCACCGCGGCCAAAACGCGCAATTGGCGGTCGGTGAGGCTCTCTGCGTCTTTCATGGTCAGAATCTAGGCAGCCGCTCGGTGGCTGCGGTAGGGCCGGATTCGACGAAGCCCCCTCAGGCCAGCGCCGTGACCAGGGCGTCCAACCTGAGCCAGCCCTCCACGGTGAGCCGAACGCGAGCGCCCTCCAGGACGGCCCATCCGGCTTCCTGCCATGCAGCCGCCACCGAGGGCGCCACCGCCTCGACCTCGACACCCGAGCGGGTCCTGAGCCCCAGGTACAGGTGCTCCAGTCTCGCCCGTTGCCCATCGAGGCGTTCCTGGCCGGCGACAACCGACCTCCCCTCCTGGAGCGCCCGCTGGTACGCCGCCCACTCACGCACGTTCCACTGGCGGTGGGCTCCCAGATAGCTATGAGCCGACGGCCCAAGTCCGATGTAGTGAGCGCCTGACCAGTGGGCGCTGTTGTGCTTGGCCTGAAAGCCCGGACGACTGGCGTTCGAGACCTCGTAGTGCTCGAAGCCCGCGTCGCGAAGGCGGGTATGGGCCTCGAGGTACTCATCGGCGGAGCGTTCGTCCTCCGGCACGCCGCACCGACCCTGAGCAATCCACCGGGATACCGGTGTCCGCTCTTCGACCGTGAGGGCGTAGAGCGAGAGGTGGTCGGGCTCGAGCGCCAGAGCCCGGTCCAGATCGCGACGCCACGATCGAGTCAGGTGCGCAGGCAACCCGAAGATCAGATCGAGTGAAAGATTCTCGAAACCGGCGTCCCGGAGCATGGCTACCGCCTCCGTCGTCTGCTCACTCCGATGGGTGCGATGCATCCAGGTCAGCACCGCGGGCTCGAACGACTGTGCGCCAAGCGAGACGCGATTGATGCCCGCCGCGAGCCACTCGGCTGCGGCGTGGGGGGACACGTCGTCCGGGTTGGCTTCGAGTGTCACCTCCGGATCCGGCGCAACAGGGCGGTCTCCCGCGATGCGATCGAGCATGACGCGCAGCGCGTCGGGGCTGAGCCGCGACGGAGTCCCGCCGCCCAAGTAGATCGTCGCGATCGGATCGGCGTCGGCCCATACCGAATGGCGCTGCCAGGTCGACCACTCGGCGAGCACGGCCCGACAGAAGGCATCGGACGGCGTGGTCCGTCGGACGGCGATCGCGAAATCACAGTAGCTGCACCGGCGGGCGCAGAATGGCACGTGGATGTAGAGATGCATCTCAGCCGAAAGATGCGGTCACGAAACCCGGCTGAATAGATGCCCGGGATGTTGCTGGATCAGGCCTTGGAGCTCCAACCCCGAGAGGATCGCGAGCAGTCGGCCTGTCGGTTCCGACAGACGCTCGGCAAGCACGTCGAGGTGGACCGGGTCGCCCGCCAGGTGGACGAACACTCGCTCGGAATCAGGGGAGAGCGCGGGGGGCTGAGGTTCCGCCGGGGAGCACGCCGGAGCGGTGAGGCCGTCGTAGTGGGCGAGCAGATCGGCTGCCTCGAGCAGCGGTGTCGCGCCGTCGCGAATCAGTCGGTTCGTTCCGACCGATGTGGCACTCGTGATCGGCCCCGGCACCGCCATGACGTCGCGTCCCTGTTCGAGTGCGGCTGCGACGGTAATGAGGGTGCCCGATCGCGCCCCGGCCTCAACGACGACCGTCACGTCGGCAAGTCCGCTGATGATGCGGTTCCGGCGCGGGAAGCTGCCTGCGTGCGGCCGCTCGCCTGGAGGGAATTCAGTAAGCAGGAGGCCGTCCCGGCCCACTCGTTCGTACAGCGATCGGTTGGCAGCGGGATAGACGACCCCGAGCCCGTTCCCGAGAACACCGATGGTGCCACCGCCGGCATCGAGCGCCGCCTCGTGGGCCACACGATCGAGCCCACGCGCGAGTCCGCTCACCACGACGAGCCCCGCGCGCGCGGCTGCCTCTGCGACCACACGGCAAACGTCGGCGCCGTAGGCGCTATGGTCACGGCTGCCCACCAGCGCCACAGCCGGCGGCTCGAGCAGCGCCACGTTCCCCAGGGCAAAGAGCAGCAGCGGACGATCCGGTATGTTCGCCAGCGCCTTCGGAAAGCGGGCATCGTCCGGTAGGAGTGCCACGCCGCCCAATGTGGCCAAACGATCGAGCATGGCCTGTCCCTGCTCGACCGACGCGGTGCGGATCGCGGTGGCGGCGGCGCGAGAAATACCCGGAAGGGAGCACAACAACGCATACGGCGCCGTGATAGCGCCGAGTGCCGTGCCCAGAGCGTCCAACAAGGTGGCCATGCGGGCGGGACCGATGCCTGGGGTCGTGGCCAGCGCCAGATAGGCTGCGAGCCCCGCGTCCGAGCTATCCGCCAGTTTCATGGGACGCAGTGACACCTGGAACCTGGCTACTGCCCGGCCCGGGTTCAGTACTACGAACGCTCCCCAACAGCGTCCACAGATGCTCCAGCAAGGCGGGGACGCCGTGTCGGGACAGGCTCGAAATGACGACGGTGGCGTCCGCTCCGGCGGTGGTGAGGCCAGGAGGGGGCTGGTGCTCCGGAAGGAGATCGGCCTTGGTAAGCACGACGACGTGGGGCGTCGAGGCCAAGCGAGCGCTGTACGCCTGGACCTCCCCACGCAGGCGGTCGTATACCGCCTGTGGGTCGGGAGCATCGAGCGGAATCAGGAATGCGAGGATGCGGGTCCGCTCGATGTGCTGGAGGAAGGTGAGCCCCAGTCCCTTCCCGGCATGGGCTCCCTCGATGATACCGGGAATATCGGCGACCACAAACGAGCGATGTCCCGTCAATCCCACTACACCGAGGTTGGGTTCCAGCGTGGTGAAGGGATTGTCGGCGATCTTCGGACGCGCAGCGGAGATGACGGACAAGAGGGTGCTCTTCCCTGCGTTCGGCTCTCCCACCAATCCGACATCGGCGATCAACTTCAAGACCAGCTCGATATGCCGCTCCTCACCCTGCTCGCCCGGCTCCCATTCGCGCGGCGCTTGGTGGGTCGATGTGGCAAATCGAGCGTTCCCACGGCCGCCGCGCCCTCCACGCGCGATCACCAGCTCATCGCCGTCACGCAGAATCTCCCCGATGGGCTGGCCACCATCGGCGTCGGTGACCACCGTGCCGGGCGGCACCGGGAGCTGGAGATCCTCGCCCGACTTGCCGGTCATATTCTTGCCTTTGCCGTGCTGCCCGCGTTCGGCCTCCCAGATTGGACGATAGCGGTAGTCGAGCAGCGTGCTGAGATTGCTATCGCCGCGGACGGATACGCTGCCGCCACGCCCGCCGTCTCCACCGTCGGGGCCCCCCTTGGGCTTGTACTTGAAGCGGGCAAACGAACAGGCTCCTGATCCGCCGGAGCCGGCACGCACTCGAATCCGCGCACGGTCGATAAATATCATTCGCTGATCTCCGTGCCCGCTCGGACCCGCCGCCAGACATGCTTCACGGCCGTCCATTGGTCGAGCGCGAGCAGTGGGTTGACCACGGACAACACCGCCTCGACCTGCGCGTGAGTGGCGCCCGCGTTGAGCGCACCGCGCAAATGCGAGTGCAACTGCCGCGGCGTTTCCAGTACCGCGGTTTGCGCAATGATGCACAGCTCGCGCCGTAACAGATCGAGCCCCGGGCGGGCCATGGTCCGCCCGTACCCTTCGGTAACCATCCACCCATCGAGGGCCGGGTGGAGGCGCCGGACATTGGCGCGCAGCTTGGCGTAATTCTCCCCGTACACCTGCTCACACAATGCGGCTCCACGCCGAGTCCATTCGGCAACATTGTCGTAGGTCGAGTCCGTGTCGGTTGCCGGACCGGTGGCGCTCGTGACGGCTTGCCACACGCTGAACCCCACCAGCGCCCGAGGATATCCCACCATCAACACCGACTGGAGCAACATCTCGAACACCCACTCGACCGGAACCTTGGATACGAACGCATGGCTGACCCGCTCTCGCAGGTCCGGCTCATATCCCTGGGCCACGGCCGCGGCCAGGTGGACGAGGCTCAGGGTCTCAGCGTCGAGTGCGGCCTTCTTTGCCATCAGCCTACCTCAGAGAATCGGGACCGGCTAACCGACGCGCCGTCCGCCTAAGTCAAAAAGCGCAAACCACCGACGGGCTGGAGCGCCCCGGTGAGTTCACCGAGTGTGTTCCGAATCGGCACCGTGCGCTGGCTCTCAACGGCTCGAAGGGGGCCGTCGAGCCGGGTCTCGAGCCCGCCGTGGTGAGCCAAGGCGGCCAGAAGCCCAAGCAAGGCCGGGCCGGCGCTCCGCATGTCGCCGTCTTCGACCTTGAGTGCAATTCCGATTCCGTCGAGCGGTAGCGAGGCGCTGTACACGCCTGCCGCCCCAACCTTGGCAATGATGCCTCCCGCCGCTGCCTCGATGAGATCCGTACAGAGACGCCCCGTACCGGCGACCATGAATGGGCACTGGATCATGGCCTCGCGCAGGCGCGTCGCCGCCACCTCGGTCGAGACACCGAATCGAGCGTAGGCGGTTGCCATCGCATGCAGAGGCAGGGCAAATGTTTGGACGCCGCATCCGTCCACGGCCCGGCCCATCTCTTCGTGCCCCATGCCGGCCCACCGAGCGATTTCCTGGGCAATGCGCTGTTGCACGGGATGTTCGCCCCGTTGGTAGCCGGCATGCGGCCAACCATGATGCCGAGCCAGGGCGAGCATCCCGGCATGCTTGCCCGAGCAGTTGCTCCACCGCGCGGTGGGCGCGATGCCCTGGCTGGCCAGGTGCTGGGCTCCGAACGCGGACAACGGGGCATGACCGCCGCACGCCAAGTCGCTCTCCTGACAGCCGATTTTGCGCAACAGCCCATCTACTACTCGAAGATGCTCGGCTTCACTCGAATGAGACCCGCACACCAACGCCAACTCTTCGGTCGACAGGTGCCACCGATCGGCCGCCCCGTCCGCGACGAGGGGTATCGTCTGAAAGGGTTTGGCTGCCGACCGCCAAAAGGTGACCAGGTCCGCATCGCCGGCCTGGGCCAGACGGGAGCCGTCCGCCCGGACCACGGCGGCCGACACCCGGTGACTCGATTCGACGAGGCCACCCCTGGTGGATACCACGTGGAGCAGGGTCATGATCGGGTCCAAAGATAAGCGGGTGGTCCGTTTGCCCCGCATTCCCCAGGAGTTAGCTTTCCCCCCCATGCGATATCTCTTGGCGCCGGCCGTGTTCGCATTGGGTATTCTCGCAGCCCGGCCGACCGCCTCCAGTGCCCAGGCCTCGCCGTACATCCCGCTGGACGACCCCTTGCTTCCGCTCCTCGAGCACCTGATTGCCCGCGGGGATGTCCGGGACCCGTCTCCCCTGGTGCGACCGTTTCGGAGAATCGACGCCGTCGAAGCGCTCCGCCGGGCCATCGGCGAAAGCGGCGAAGACGCGGATCCGACCCTGGGGACCTTGCTCTCAGCCTTTGACGACGATTCGAGCACCGCGCGCTGGCGGCTCGACGCCAGCCTCGGCGCGCAGGCCTACACCAACGCGCGCCGCGACCCACTTCATCCGAGCGGGCCGGACGGCGTTCGTCCGTATGCCGATTTGGGACTTACCGGGGTATTCGGCAACGTGGTGGCTGTTGCCCGGCCCACCCTCGAACCGCGGCTCACCGACGACCCAGCCTGGCCGGGCCGACGAAATCTCGATGTGACCGGTCGTCACGCGGACGCCTATATCAGCGCACAGTTCAAGTGGGTCCGGCTGTTCTACGGCCAGATGGACATGAACTGGGGGCCGGCGGGCATGCCAGGAATCGGGCTGAGCAACTACGGCTACCCCCGACTCACCGTGGGCTTCGAGCTCGGCCGGCCATCGCTCGGGCTTCGGGCACTCGCCGCCGATCTCTTGGACGAAACCGCGGCAGACGGCAGCGTCATTCACCGCTATTTCTTTGCCCATCGTCTCCACGTCCAGGTATCCAAGCGCCTGTCACTGGGGCTCTGGGAGACCACCGTGCTGGCTGGTCCGGATCGGAACTTCGACAGCCGCTACCGTAATCCGGTGAGCCTCCTGCTGCTCGCCAACGAGTATGGCCTGGGCGACGACGGCAACATCCTCATCGGACTCGACGGCGAATGGCACGTCGGGCGGCACACGAGGATCCAGGGACAGTTGGCTATCGATGACGTCAGCTACCAGGACCGGAGCGCGCCTGACCGGAACCCCGATCGATGGGCACTCACGCTCGCTCTGAGCGGCGCTCTGGGTCGGCGGGCGTCATGGCGTGCCCTCTACACCCAGGCCTCGAGCATGGCCTTCCGGGCCTTCGACCCCGCTGAGAACTTTACCGACGCCGGGGTCGGATTGGGCCGGAGCTACGCGGACAACGACCAACTCACCCTGACGGTCTCCGTGCCGGCTGCCGCGACGTGGCTCCTGACGCCGGAGCTGACCGTTCTCCGGCAGGGCGAGGGCAGGCTGTCGGATCCTTACCCCACCGGGTCCGCACGAGGAGCGACGCCCCAGATCTTCATCGGCGTCGTCGAGAAGACCTTCCGCGCCGCCCTCGGGGTGAATGGCCGGCAGGGACCGCTCAGCGTATCGGCCGACATCGGCCTCCACCACCTGCGGGACGCGGGGCATGTCGAGGGCCGCACCACGACCGAAGTGGAGGGCCACGTGACGATCACGATGGGCGTTACGCGCGGCGGGGTCCTCAAGTGATGCCATTTTCCGCCTCTCTGCCCCCACTCCGACGCGAACGGGTGTTATCACTACTCTCCCGCATGCGGTCGAGCACCATCGTGGTGCTGGGCGACATCATTCTCGATCGATACTTAATCGGCGACGCGGAGCGGTTGTCTCCGGAAGCGCCCGTTCCCGTGCTCAAGGTGTCCGAGCGACGCGGGGCGCTCGGAGGGGCCGCCAACGTCGCTGCAAATGTCGGAGCCATTGGCGCCACGTGTCTCCTGGTTGGAGCCATTGGAGACGACGCCGACGGCCGCAGTCTCCGGCAGGAGATGGTGATCAAGCGGATGAGCGATCGCTTCATACTCGAAGTGGCAGGTCGGACCACCACGTCGAAGACGCGGGTCCTGGCGCGCAACCAGCAGATCGTTCGAATTGATGAGGAGGTGGAAAGCCATCTCGACCCCGCCGAGCAGGAACGATTGGCCACAATGCTCGCCGAGGCGATGGCAGAAGCCGACGCATTGCTCGTCGAGGACTATAACAAAGGCGTGCTGACGCCCGAACTCATCACCTCGACCTTAGCTATGGCACGCCAACGGGGCATACCGGTAGTGGTGGATCCCAAGTTCCGTCAGTTCTTTTCGTACATGGGCGCCACGGTCTTCAAGCCCAATCGGCGCGAGCTCGAATCGGCGCTCGGGGCGGCGGTCGATCTCGATCACCGCGAGGCCCTGCCCGAAGCCCTGAGCCGCCTGCAGGTGGACAATCTCCTGCTCACCCTCGGTTCCGACGGCATGATCCTGGTGACGCGAGACGGCGCGATCACCCACATCCCGAGCATTGCCCGCGAGGTCTACGACGTTGCAGGGGCGGGCGATACCGTCACGGCCTGGGTGGGAACGGCGTTGGCCGCCGGCGCCAGCGTGCGGGAGGCGGCGCAGCTGGCAACCCATGCGGCGGGGGTGGAGGTCGGCAAGGTCGGGGTCGCCACGGTGACGCCAGAGGAAGTCGCGGCGTCTCACGAAGCCATGTTCGACCGCATCGGGATGTTGCGGCGCAAAGGCCTCATTTGATCCGGGGATTGCTCGGCGCTATTTGATGCGGAACGGCTGGCTCTGATCGCCGGCGAGTCCGGGCGCGGCGGCGGCGAGTACATACCCGTTTCCATTCTGGTCGATGCTGAGATCGTCGAACACCGCGATACCCTGCACCGCGGATCGCGTCGTCGTGCCGCTCAGTACCCCACCGCTGGGATTGACCGCAATGGTCATGGTGATGGCCGTCGTGGCCGTATCGACCAGGTTGCCCCAGGCATCGAACACCCCGACTTCGACAGGCGGTTTGATGGGCTTGTTGTGACCCGTGGTCGACGGCTGGACCAGGATCATCAGGGTGGCCGGCGCGCCGGGCGCGATATCGAACGAGCCGCTGGTGGCGGCCGCGAGGCCGGAGCTACTCGCGACGAGGGTGTACCCCGCACCCACCTTGTCGATGCTAAGATCCGAGAATTGGGCGACCCCCTGAACGGCCGCCACCGAAGTCGTTCCACTCAGCGTGCCCCCGCCGGGGTTCGCTCCGATCGCGATATCGACCTGAGCAGTCGACGAAATCACCGTGTTCCCGAAGGCGTCCACGACCAGGACGGTCGT
>DATHRW010000331.1:0-4150 GCA_035464955.1 Gemmatimonadales bacterium | reverse complement strand
CTCGCGCTCTATCGTATAGCGATCGGCCAAGGCGGCGGTGAGGCGCCCGATAGATTCGGTCATGGCGGTGTAAGATGGTGGGGTGCAGGGTAGGCGGGAAGAGGGAAAGTGAGGAGTAAAGAGTGAGGAGTGAGGAGTGAGGAGTGAGACGGACGGCGGTTGGGCGGATGGGCGGCTGGTTGAGGCCCGGACCTCCTTGACCCGCCGACCCGCCGACCCGCCTATCGCGGCTCCCGCCGCGGCGCGTAGCAACTCAACCACGGCCGCGGCTGTTTGGTGCGCGGGCTGATGGGTAACACCGCCCGGTCACGGCCCATCCGCTCCGGGTCCTCCGACGCGAGCTAGTCCAGCATTGCAGCGACCGTCGCGTTTTCCTTCAAGTCGTCGAACACGATCTTGTCGTAGGTGTCGCGGTTGGTGTGCCAGGTGTACTGGCGGTACTCGTCGTACGGCGACTGCAACCGAAAACTCGGCGCACCGGCACAGAGGAACGACGTGTGATCGCTGCCGCGGTTGTCCTGCGCGCCGGGGAGTTCGAGTGCGATGTGCGAGGAGAACTCGGTCGGCACCATGCCCAGCCACTTGGGGAGGAACCGGTCGGCATCGGCCATGCCCTGGCCCTCGATCTTCTCGAACCGCCAGGTGCCGTTGTCCTGATTGAAGGCGACCTGGAGACCGTCGATGACTTCGGGATGATCTTCCCGGAACGAGTTCGACCCGATGAGCCCCATCTCCTCGGCACCCCAGTGGCCCACCAGGATGGTGCGACGGGGTGTGGGATACGTCTCCCTCAGAATGCGCATGGCCTCGAGCATGGTGATGGTGCCGGTGCCGTTGTCGGTGGCGCCGCTCGCCGCGTGCCAGGAATCGAGATGGGCACCGAGCAGCACGTACTCGTTGGGCAGCTCGCTGCCCTTCAGCTCGGCGATCACGTTGAACTGCGGCACCACGCCCAGCGCCTCTGCCTCTGCTTCGACCCGAAGCACCGGCCGCCGGCCGCTTGCGATGAGGCGAGCCAGGAGGCCGTAGTCCTCGCACGACACATCGATGGCCACCGCCTGCTTGGTGCCGGCGTCGTGCACCTTGTTGACGCCCCATCCGCCGGACCAGTAGGAGGTGAGGACACCGAGGGCACCCGCCGAGTCGATGGCCAGCTGGGTGCGGCGCCAGCCGCCGAGAGGTCGGAGCCGCGCCGCCCACTCGTCGCTCGCGGCCTCGCGCAGTGAGTCGATCCGTGCCACCGTCTCGGGCCGGGCGTAGCGCTCGAGCTCCTGGCTGGCGCGGCACATGGGCTCCGGCGGCGAGAGCATCACGAACTTGCCGTGCACCGAGTTGACCCAATCGGGACCGGTCTCCCTGGTGAGTCCCGCGGGCGCTGCCACGACCTCGGCACGCTTCGGACCCTTGGTGCCGGGGCTGAACGCGAGCAGCGCCGCCTCGAGGGTCCGGACCCGCGGCTCGAGCAGGTCGACGTGGAGCGTCCCCTGCCGCCAGCCGTTCCAGGTGCCGTACTGCTCCTTCCGGACCGTGACACCCCAGCTCCTGTAGCGTTCGATCAGCCAGTCTTGTGCGGCGGCCAGGTTGGGTGAGCCGGCCAGCCGCGGGCCGATCACGTCCAACAACTCATGCGCCAACTCGGCGGTCTGGGACTGCTCGATCCCGACCTGCCACATGCGGCTGATGATCGAGTCGTTGGTGGGGAAGGTCTGGGCTGCGGCCCGAGGAACAAACGGCAGGCCGAGCAGGGCGAGCGGCAGGACCAGGCGATGAGCGGTGCGGGAGAAGCGCATTGGGGTCGAATCCGGTCGGAGGATGTCGGGTAATAGTACTGCTGTGAGGTACGTGGCAAGGGCGGGAGTTGTTTCTCAGGAGGGATTCGCAGCAAGATCAATCTTTATTGGCTATTAGCTATTGGTCTCTCTGCGGGTTGGAGATCGCGACAATGTGAAGGACTATCGGCTATCAGCTATCGGTCTCTGCAAGGTGAGCACCGGTAGCCGATGACCGATGGCGGGAGGGTTGGGAGGTTGGGTGGTAGCAGGCAGCCCTGCGGCGATCTCTTCCTGCACCTAGCCAATAGCCCTCAGCCACCCTGCCTCGTGTAGCTTCCATCCATGAAACTCACCCATGTCTCGCCGTCGTCCGACATCTCCAGCTTGGACGTCATCGTGCCGGGCTTGGACATGTCGTACGTCAGCCGTGAGAAGCGTGGACCGCCCGAGGAGGTATGCTCGCAGGTCAGGATCAACACGTCGCCCGCGAAGTTGCCCGTGAACACGTTGGGCGGCACGCCCATCGAATCGAACCAGTAGAACACGTGGCACTTCAGGTTTGCGTCATAGGTATGGACGCTGTGACCGGTGAAGGTCACCTGTCCGTCCTTCTCCTGCTGGTAGTCCCCAATAACCACGAAGTCGCCCAATGCCAAGCGGGTTTCGTTCCGGGCTTGTACGGTCGAGCCGTTGGGATCCCACCGGGAGGGATGCAGGACTTCTTGCCCGGTCCAGGTTCCGGCGAACCTAGCAAGGTTCTGATGCACTTCGGTTGGCTTGGACATGGGCATGATGTGATCTCAGTTGGGGTTCCGGGCTCCAGTTGGGGATCCGACCCTGGATCGAGTGCGATTCGATGGCCGGCAGCTATCGGCTATCGGTCCTTTGGCAAGACTGAGAGCTGCTGATAGCACTAACCCACCGGATCGATCCCTCCCTGCATCAAACCCCTAAATGTAGCCGGGAACTGAGTGCGCCGGTGAGGGGGAAGGCGGCAAGAGGGAGAGAGAGGAGCAAGAGGAGTGAGGAGTGAGGAGTAGGAGGGCGGCCGTCTCTTTGGATTGTTATCCCGAGCGAAGCGGGGATCTCCTCGAAGCCTCCCAGACTCCGCATCGCATACGGAAGCTCCAAGCATACTTTGACGAGATCCCTCGGGCGCTCCGCACCCTCGGGATGACAATACGGAGGTTGCCCAGCCTTCCTGTCCCTGTGGCCACTCCCAACCCCCAGTCTGACCCATCGCTTCCCACCGACCCGCCTTGAAACATTCCCCTCCCTCCCGTCGTACCGAATTGAAACATCCGCAGGCCATCGACCCGACCTGCTCCACCTCGACCGAGGTTCCCCATGCGCTACCTCCTTAGTCTGACAGCACTTGCCGTCGCGACGCCGCTCGCCGCCCAGGGCACAACTCAGCTCTCGCCGCCGTCCAAGGCCCTCACCAAGGCCGCCGCGACCATCACCGAGGCCGAGGTGGCCCGGCGGGTGGGAATCATCGCCGACGACTCGATGATGGGTCGCGACACGCCGAGCCCGGGGCTCGAGCAGACGGCGGGATATATCGCGGGGCAGTTCAAGGCGTTCGGGTTGAAGCCGGCGGGTGACGACAACAGCTACGTCCAACGCTATCCGTTGACACTGCGGAAGCTCAAGGTGGACGAGTCGTATATGCAGGCCGCGGAGGTTGAAGGGTTCGGGCTGGTGGTGCTGCCCTATGCCACCTCGGTGGTGCACCATGTGGGGCCGCTCACGGGAAAGCCGATCACCGCGCCGATGGTAATGCTCGGTGGTCCGCCCGCTCCCGAGAAGTTTCTGCCGGACAGCGTGCTCCAAGGCAAGTTCCTCATGTGGGTGATGGACTGGGCCACGGTCGACAAGACCGCCAACGCGGTCGTCATGAAGGCGATGAGCGCGGGCATGGCCGGCGTCATCGCGGTCAGCAATCGCACCCGGGAGCAGGTGGCGCGGGAAGCCGCCCGGGCCGCTCGGGTCCGGGTATCGCGGCCGGACGCCGAAGGCCAGACCTACAAACTGCCGCTGGGGGTCGAGGTGCCCGAGGCCGCGATCCTGGAGCAGGTCCCGGAGGCGCAGGAGACCTTCGACCAGCTCCGGGCCGCAACCCAGACCACCATGTTCCCCTTCCCTGAGTGGGAGGCCACCATCATGGCGGCCGACACCGTCCTCGGCGACACGACGGCCCCGAACGTGGTGGCGATCCTGGAGGGCAGCGATCCCACGCTCAAGGATGAGTACGTGCTCTACACCGCGCACATGGATCACATCGGCATCACGCCGGGCCGGCCCGACAGCATCAACAACGGCGCGGACGACGACGCCTCGGGCACCGTAGGCGTGGTGGAGTTGGCGGAGGCATTCAG
>DATHRW010000330.1:0-5067 GCA_035464955.1 Gemmatimonadales bacterium | reverse complement strand
GCACAGCCCCCGGTTGGCGTGTCCGGCAAAGAGAAAGCCCCGAACGCACACCTGACGCTCGGGGCTCGTCTAGATCACGCTGAAGAAGTCGTTGTATTGCACTATAGGTGTCACCGAATCGGAATCCCCGCCTCCCCTAGTTGTATAGTGGCCAAGAGAAGCATTGCAGCACTGACGAGACCGACTCCCACCAGCAATCCAGTCGGTACCCCCGTCCGTCGGACCCAGACGGAATCCACCATTGCGAAGGGGATCATGTAGGCAGTGTCCGCTTGTTCCAGCCCAGGTTGCGTCTTCACCGGGCCATAGACGGTGTCGCCGGAGATCCAGCCGGGCCCGTCAAACGGGATGGGTTGACCCGTTGTGGTGGTAACCCCAACAATGGGCTCTTGCTTCCGTATCACGTTCATGACCTGGGCATCTCTTCGAATGACGGTGCACCCTGTGGCTTGGAGCAGAAACACGCCAAGAAGCACTGCCGCCATAGGGCGCCTCGCCAGGCGAAGCATGATTGGCATCGGTCGGTTCGGGCTCATCGCTATCTCCGTGCGCGGTGGGCTGAGTTCGGGACCTTTCCAGGACTCTGCTATTTGCTGCCGGTCTTCGGAATACGCCAGTTGAACTTCATGGTATGCGGCACAGAGCTGGCTGTTTCGACCACGCCCATGAGGGCCCCTGCCACGAACATTCCAACCCCACGACCTCCGGTCTCCAGCGCCTTGGACGTCCCGGTCTCGATCCGCCTGACCTCTTCGACCGGGACCCCGGTTACACCGTCGCTCCCACGGCCCACGATCGAGTCGTTGCGGACCTTGGGTCGGTCCAACACCACCTGCTCGCCCAAATAGGTGGTAATCCTGATTCGTTTGGGCTGCTTGGCCACGACGAACTGGTCCGGGACGAACGGCTGGGCCATCCACACGGTCCCCAAGCTGTAGCAGCCAGAGAGGGAGAGCACCATCAGGGTCTGGACCAACATTCGGCTGGATCGCATCGCTGCCTCCTTGCGTGGTGGGCGGCTGCCTGGGCATCCCCCGGGGCTCCACCTCCAGGCTAAGAGTCCAGCGTCAAGTACCCATCAAGCCGACAACCAAGGTCGGCTCCGATCCGGCGTTTTGTAGCACAGATCCTCAGGTACCAGGGGTTAGGGTCTTCCCTGATTCTAGAACCTGGCCGAGGATGGCACAGCATCCGGCGGAAGTTCGCGACCGAGATGAAACACGCGCCGCTCAAGGACCTATGCCAGTTGGGTGGGTGGAAGGACCCGCAGACGATACTCTCCTGCTACCAGCGCCCTGATGCGAGAACCATGCGCGAAGCCTTGGCCCAGCGGATGCGGCTCGAAGCGTAGCGGGGAATCGACAGCAGAATCGACAGCAACCGCTCAACGCAAAACCCCGCCGGAATCCTATCTCCAAGCGGGGCTTTCAGATGGACCAATGGGCCTGGGTGGAGTTGAACCACCGACCTCACGCTTATCAGGCGTGCGCTCTAACCACCTGAGCTACAGGCCCCACTCCAGGCAGGCGCGCCTGCCCGGGGGATGGGCACGATAGCCATCCGGCAAGGCGATGGCAACCCGCACCACTCCCCGCTCCTCGCCTCACTAGTCCCAATCGTTTTCGCGCTCACGCCCGCGGCGGCGCGGCACGAAGTCCTCGTCCTCTTCCTCGTATTCCTCGTACTCGCTCTCCCACTCGTCGTCCTCATCCTCGAGATCGTCGTCGTCGTCCAACTCGTCCAGCTCGTCCTCATCCTCGTCTTCATCCTCGTCCAGCACATCCAGCTCCTCCACGTCCTCATCGTCATCGAACTTCCGACGGAGTCGGACGAACTCCGTCGACGTCTCCCAGGACAACATGGTCTCCTCCGGTAAAGTGGCACGTTCTGGGACACCACCAAGCACGAGAGCCTACCCTCCAACCGCCCGGGTATCCCGGGCGGCCCTGCGCCGGTCATTGGCGCGCAATAACCGCTTGCGTAACCGAATGGCTTTCGGGGTGATCTCGATCAACTCGTCTTCCTCGATATACTCGAGCGCATACTCCAGCGTGATGAGCCGCGGCGGCTCGAGCACGACCTGTTCGTCGGACGCGGTGGTCCGCATGTTGGTCAGCTTCTTTTCCTTGGACGGGTTGACCTCCATGTCGTCGACCCGTGAGTTCTCCCCGACGATCATCCCCTCGTAGAACCGGTCGCCCGGTGTGACGAACAGGGTGGCCCGTTCCTGGAGATTGCCCAAGGCAAATGCAACTACCGTGCCCTCGCGATCGGCCACGAGGACGCCGCGCGACCGCCCGGCGAGCGGCCCCGCCCACGGGCCGTACTCGAAGAAGCGGTGATGCAGGGTCCCCAAGCCGCGTGTGTCGGTCAGGAACTCGGACCGATAGCCGAACAGCCCGCGGGCCGGCAATGTGAAACGCAGGCGCACCATGCCGGAGCCGGAGTTCTTCATGTCCACCAACTCGCACCGCCTCGGGCCCAGGTGTTCCATCACTACGCCCATATACTGCTCGGCCACATCGACCGTCAACTCCTCGTACGGCTCCATCAGCCGCCCGTTCATATCCTCCCGGGTGATGACCCGGGGACGCGACACCTGGAACTCGTAGCCCTCCCGGCGCATGGTCTCCATCAGGATCGCCAGATGAAGCTCGCCGCGGCCCGACACCTTGAAGGCATCGGGGCTGTCGGTCTCCTCGACCCGGAGCGCCACATTCCGTTCCGCTTCCCTGAACAACCGCTCCCGGAGCTGCCGGCTGGTGATGTACTTCCCGTCGCGGCCGGCGAAGGGGCTCTGGTTGACCACGAAGTCGACCGAGATGGTGGGCTCCTCCACCGCGATGCCCTCGAGCCGCTCGGGATGCTCGACCGCGGTGAGGGTCGTGCCGATCTCTATGCCGTCGAACCCGGCGAGCACGATGATGTCTCCGGCCGACGCATCCTCGACCTCGACCCGGTGCAACCCATCGAAGGTGTAGAGCCTGGTGATGCGATCTCGCTCCACCTCTTCATCGGTCACCATCCCGGGCGCGCCGAGCGGCAACAACAGCACCTCATCGCCCACGGCGAGGCGCCCGCGTTCGATGCGGCCGATGCCGAGTCGTCCGAGGAACGACGAAAAATCGAGGGTCGAGATCAGCATCTGGAACGGGCCCTCGGGATCGCCAGTGGGCGGGGGCACGTGGCGCAGGATGGTCTCGAACAGGGGCACCAGGTCGGTGCCCGGCTGCCGGAGATCGGTGGTGGCAGTGCCGTCGCGGCTCACCGTATAGAGGAATGGCGCGTCGAGCTGCTCCGGCGAGGCGTCGAGGTCCAAGAACAGCTCCAGCACTTCATCGTGCACCCGTAGCGGCTCCGCATCGGACCGGTCGATCTTGTTGACGCAGACGATGGGGTGGAGCCCCAGGTCCAGCGCCTTGCGGGTCACGAACCGGGTTTGGGGCATGGGGCCTTCGGCCGCATCCACCAGCAGGAGGACGCCGTTGACCATGCGGAGGATCCGTTCGACCTCGCCGCCGAAGTCGGCATGGCCGGGCGTGTCCACGATGTTGATTTTGGTGTCGTTCCACCGGACGGCCGTGTTCTTGGACAGAATAGTGATGCCGCGCTCACGCTCGAGCGGATTCGAGTCCATCACCCGTTCCTGTACCGCCTGGTTGGCCCGGAAGGCACCCGCTTGGCGAAGCATCTTGTCGACCAGGGTGGTCTTCCCATGGTCGACGTGCGCGATGATCGCGAGGTTCCTAGTATTGTGAGTTCCTACCACAGCTCCCTGCGCATCCCGTCGTTGCCTGCCTCGAGGCGTGTGACGAACGCCGCGCACGACCTCGTTTCCGCCCGGTAGGGCGGACCGAGCGGCATATATAGTCAGGCGGGCAACCAGGGGCAAGACTGTCAGTGCCGATGTCATCCTACCTCGGCTCGACCCGCCGTGGACTCCTCCACACACGGGTCCACCTCGAGCTGGATCGTGACGTGGCCGATACCCAATCGGTTCATCTCCGCGCGGACTTGGTCGAGCACCCCGGGGTGGGTGTCGAGATCCGGTACGATCACGTGGCCACTCATCGCCACCATGCCGCTGGTAACGGTCCAGACGTGGAGGTCGTGCACAGCCCGCACACCGTCCACCGCCAGCATGCGGCGCTGGACCTCGGCCATGGAGACGTGACGCGGGACCGCTTCGAGCAACACGTCGGTACTTTCGCTCACCAGCCGCCAGGCGCCGACCAGGATCAAGAGCGACAGCGCGATAGAGACGATCGGGTCGGCCAAGGTCCAGCCTGTGAGCAGGATGATGGCCGCAGCGGCGAGCGCGCCGACCGACCCCAGTGCGTCGCCGAGTATGTGGAGATAGGCACCGCGGGTGTTGAGGCTGCCGTGCTGCCGGTCGTGGAGCAGGGCCAGGGCCCAGAGGTTGATGAGCAGTCCGGCCGCGGCCACGGCCAGGAACAGCCCGGCGTTGATCTCGGGCGGCTCTCGGAACCGTCCAATCGCCTCGATGACCACCCACACAGTAATGCCAACCAGCACGGTTCCATTGATGAACGCGGCGAGGATTTCCCAGCGGTGGTAGCCGTAGGTCTTGGTGTCGTCCGCGGGACGCCTGGCAATCCAGGCGGTGAGGAGGGTCAGGCCGAGCGCTCCGGTATCGACCAGCATGTGACCCGCGTCGGCGAGCAGGGCGAGCGACCCGCTCAACCATCCGCCGACCGCCTCCACCACCATGAAAGTGGCGGTTAGGACGAACACGAACCGGAGGCGGCGCATGGTAGTAGGGTCGGCCAGGGCGCGTGGCGAAACGTGGGCGCAGGCCTGGAGGACGGGTGGATGGTCCGACGGCGGCACCCGGTCCGGGGCCGCGCGAGCGGGCTGAATCTTCATGGGACTCCCAGCAGGACTATCGGTCGGGGGCGTACCCTCCCCCTCTCCCCCTAATGTGGCTAGTCTTCCCTCGTATGGAAGACCCACCAACTATACCGATCGCGCTGGGCCTAGCCTCCGTCATCGTCCTGGTTCTCGCCAACGCGTACTTCGTGGCCGCGTAGTTCGCGTTGGTCGGGT
>DATHRW010000329.1:0-4039 GCA_035464955.1 Gemmatimonadales bacterium | reverse complement strand
TCAAGTCGATCGGAATCGGAAAGATCGTGGTCGAATTGTTTTCGGCCGCGATTTCAGTGACGGTCTGGAGGTAGCGCAATTGGATGGCGCTCGGTTCCTGCGCCAGGGTGGCGGCCGCCTCCGCCAACGTTTGTGACGCCTGTAACTCGCCCTGCGCCGCGATCACCTTGGCTCGTCGCTCGCGCTCGGCCTCGGCCTGCCGCGCCATGGCGCGCTTCATCGTCTCCGGCAGGTCCACGTCCTTGACCTCGACCGCCGACACCTCGATGCCCCAGGGATCGGTGCGCTCGTCGATGATCTTCTTCAAGATGGCGTTGATCTTCTCCCGGTCGGCCAGGAGCTCGTCGAGTTCCGTCTCACCCAGCACCGCGCGGAGCGTCGTCTGCGCGAGCTGACTGCAGGCGTAGAGATAGTCCTCGATGTCGATGATGGCTCGCGCGGGATCGATGACGCGCATGTACAGGACGGCGTTCACCCGAACGGAGACGTTGTCCCGCGTGATTACGTCCTGCGGCGGAATGTCGAGCGCCATGATCCTCAGAGAGACCCGCTTCTGAGCCGCGAAGCCGGCAGGCAGGAAAATGAGGCCGGGCCCCTTGGTGGCGATGTACTTCCCCAAGAAGAAGACGACCCCTCGCTCGTACTGTCGCAGCACCCTGAGGCTTGCCGCGACGTAGGTCAATCCTATGGCGGCAGCGATAATGAGTTCCATGATGTCCTCTTGATGATTTAGGCTGGAAACGCCTCGACGATGACGGCTGCGCCTTGCCCGCCGCCGATACATGCGCTTCCGAGGCCGATCCGCTTGCCGCGTCGACGTAGCGCGTGCAGCAGGTGCAGGGTGATCCTGGTGCCGGACGCGGCCAACGGATGGCCAATGGCGATGGCACCCCCATCGATGTTGGTTCGTTCGCGGTCGAGTCCGAGCTCGCGCTCGACGGCGAGGTACTGCGCCGAAAACGCCTCGTTGACCTCGACGAGGTCCATCTGATCCAAGGTCATCCCGGCCTTCGCCAGCGCCTTGCGGGCCGCCGGCACAGGCCCGATCCCCATGTACTTCGGCTCGACGCCCGCCACCCCCCAGGCTACCAGTCGACCAATGGGGCGGAGCCCGCTCTTCGACGCGTAGCTCTCGTTCGCGATCACGACCGCGGCGCCACCATCGCAGATACCGGATGCGTTCCCCGCGGTCACCACACCGTCCTTCTTGAAGTACGGCGGCAACTTTGCCAACCCTTCCGCGGTGGTGGATGGGCGCATGTGTTCGTCCGCGGCCCAGTCTTCCATTTGGCGGGTCTTCGGGTTCTTGACCGACACGGGGATGACCTCTTCGGCGAAGTGCCCCTCGCTCCACCCGGCCGCCGCCGCCTGCTGGCTCCTGAGGGCATACGCATCGACATCCTCCCGCGCGATCCCGTGCTTGTCGGCCAGGTTCTCGGCCGTTTCCGCCATGGAAAAGCCGCACTGTGGGTCCTGCAGCGACTCCCACAGGAGGTCCTCGAACGGGGGAGCCGGGCCGAGCCTGAGGCCCCACCTGGCGCCGCGGACGATATGGGGGGCCTGGCTCATTGACTCGGTGCCCCCCGCCAGGACGACCTGGGACTCGCCAAGCAGGATCTGCTGGGCGCCTTGAATGATCGACTCGAATCCCGACCCGCAGAGTCGATTTACGGTGACGGCCGGCGTCTCCAGCGGCAGCCCGGCTTGTAGTCCGATATGCCGGGCCAGATAGATGGCATCAGCCGAAGTCTGAAGTGCGTTGCCGAACACCACGTGATCGATGGCCGAAGGGTCCGTGCCGGCCCGCTCGATGGCGTATTTGGCGGCAATCGCGCCCAGTTGGATTGCGCTGTAGGACTTGAGGGCGCCGCCAAAAGCGCCGAAGCCCGTCCGGACGCCTGAGAGAAAGACGACGTCGGTACCATGGCCTTGAGTCTTCATGAGAGACTGGCTCCAAATCTTCGCGGATGATCGTCGGTGAGCGGTGAAATATGCCCGTACCGAGAGAGTCTCTCAAGCGAAGACATCCGGCGAACCCCACGTCAGGTCCTGCGCTGGACCTATCGGCCGAGTCCTAGCCGAGGGCCGTCTTGGTGGCCTCCGCCACTTGGTCGGTCGATGCCCCGCCACCCAGGTCCGGCGTCGTTGGCCCGCTTGCTATGACCCGCTGTACGGCCGCCTCGAGCCTGGCTCGAGTGCCGGGATAGCCGAGTGATTCGAGCAGGAGGGCACCCGTGAGAATGGCCGCCATCGGGTTGGCAGTTCCCGTACCGGCCAAGGGAGGCGCGGACCCGTGGACCGGTTCGAACAGACCGGGCCGCCCAGGGTGCAGGTTGGCACTCGGTGCGAGCCCGAGCCCGCCGACCAGGCCTGCGCCCAGGTCTGACACGATATCGCCGTAGAGATTGTTGGTCACGATGAGCTGAAAATGCTCGGGCGAGCGTACCAGGTCGAGCGCGAGTGCGTCGATGTAGCGGTGTTCGCGCTCGATTCCGGGATGGTTGGCGCCGATGTCCTGAAAGCGCTCGGCCCAGATCCGGTGGAACGGGATGGCATTGGCCTTGTCGCACAGGGTGATTCGCGTCCGCCCGTGTGCCTCGGCCCACGCGAAGGCGGCTTCCAGAATGCGCGTCACTCCCCGCCAGGTGTGCACTTCCTCGGAAATCTGTTCCTCGTTCGGCGTGCCGACCATGAGCGCGCGTCCCCGCCCACCATACGGTCCTTCCGTGTTCTCACGAAAGACCACGAAATCGATGGGCCGTGAGTCCTTGAGGGGCGTGAGCCGCGGATGCAGCAATCGGACGGGTCGGAAGTTGATATAGAGGTCGAGGCGGAATCTGAGGCCAAGCAGGATGTCGCGTGCGTGCTCGTTTCGGGGCACACGCGGGTCGCCCAACGCGCCGACCAGGATTGCGTCGAACTCGCGCTCGAGACGCTGGAACGCCGCTTCGGGCAGGGTTTCGCCGGTCGCGAGAAAGTGCTCGGCCCCGTAGGGGAATCGCTCGAAGCCGAGCTCGACGCCGTCCAGTCGAGCGGCTCGGGCAAGTACGGGCAGAGCCGCCTCCACGACTTCCGGTCCGATTCCGTCGCCTGGAATGACGGCGATGTTGTGGCGGGTCACCTAGAGGTGTGGCAGCGGTTGCCCGCACGTGATGCAATGCCGCCAGCCGATGTCCACCTCCGCGTCGCAATTGGGACAGCGGAGTATGACCTGGCTTTGGCCGCAATGCGGGCAATACTTGGCCTCACGGTCGGCCGGCAGCTCACCACCACAGAACAGGCATTGGTCGGCCGGGCTGCCCGGGGTCGGCGCGGATGACGCGGGTGGCAATGGAAAGTCGAGCACGCGACGGTCGCGGCCCGGGGCCGCCGACTCGGACGGAAGCGTCTCGGGTGGCGGAGAAACTGGGTCGCCTGGCCTGGCCGGTTCCGGTGCCGGTGCATACTCGTCCTTCGGTTCTCCGCCGAGCGCCCGTGCCACGGCTCGCGCGTCGAGACTCACGGTGGTCTCCGACCAGCCGCGGAGTAAGTCCAAGTCGGGATGCGGACTCGCTGCGGCCAGGGCGAAGTGCTCCCGGGCCTCTGTGTCCGTGAGCTCCGCCAGACCTCCCTGTCCGGCACATAGTCGAATCAGGAGCGACTCGTAATCTTCGTTGCACGCCAGATCCAGCCGGTTGCGGACATCACGATACGGAATCACTTCGCGGGTCATCGCCCCGAGCGGGATTGGACGATGAAGCCACGAGGGGTCCACGTCCGCCAGCGTGCGTACCAGGAGACGAAACATGCGTTCCACGTCACTCATGGTTCACTCGACTGCCTCGGCTATGGGTAGCGGCTCATCGCTTGCCACCAACCGTTCTGCTGTGGCGAACGACGCATCCGGGTCGTAGTCGGGATAGAGGCCGCGTGCCTGTTTGGCACCGAGCCAGGCCGAAAGCCCTGATGGCATCGCCCCCTCCGACGTCTTCTGCTCCGTCGCCGCCGCAACGGCCAGATCGTTGGCATACTCGTTCTTGACGTGTCCCGTGTGGCCTCG
>DATHRW010000328.1:0-21528 GCA_035464955.1 Gemmatimonadales bacterium | reverse complement strand
TGCTCGATGGCGAACAGCGCCGCCTTGGCGTTCAGGGTATCGAAGATGGTCTCGACCAAGAGCAGATCGGCTCCGCCCTCGACGAGCCCCGCCACGGCGTCGACGTAGGTGGCGACCAGCTGGTCGAACGTGACGTTGCGGAAGCCCGGGTCGTTGACGTCCGGCGAGATCGACGCGGTTCGGTTGGTCGGGCCGAGCGCACCGGCCACGTAGCGTGGGCTTCGGGTCTGATTCTCCACCGTGTCAGCGGCCTCTCGGGCCAGCCGGGCCGCTGCGCGGTTCACCTCGAAGACCAGTTTTTCCAAATGGTAGTCCGCCAGCGACATCGCGTTGGCGTTGAAGGAATTCGTCTCGATGATGTCGGCCCCCGCCATGAGATACGCCTGGTGGATCTCCCGGATGAGCTCAGGCTGGGTCAGGCAGAGCAGGTCGTTATTGCCCTTGAGGTCGTGCGGGAATTGGGCGAAGCGCTCGCCCCGAAATCCGTCCTCCGTGAGGCCGAGGCGCTGGATCATGGTGCCCATCGCACCGTCGAGCACCAGGATCCGCCGTTCGAGCAGTGGCGCGAGTTGAGCAAGGCGCTCCGTGCGCGCCGCGACCGACGGCATCGTCACGCCCATGGAGCGGGGCGGCCAGGCGCGACCGGGAGTGGGATTGGCTCGAAAAACTCGGTCAACGGTGTCTCCTACAATGCAAGAACCCGAAGCTAAAGCGCTCCGGGCCGGGCGTTTTAGCGGTTTGTTTAGCGTGGCCGCAAGCTGCGCAAATCACCACGGACGACTCAATTGTATCGTACAGTCTACATCGCCTGCGCCTCGAATCAAAGCCCACGGCACCCGATCAGAGTGTGAGGCCCAGGGCCACTGCAACCTGGAGCGAGGTCACTCCGGCCACGCTGACCATCTTGCGGCGTCCCGCCCGCCCGCTCGTGACCGCAACGGCCGACCGGGGTACGTCGAGGAGCGAGGCCAGCAGTCGGATCAAGGCATCGTTGGCGGCCCCATCGACAGGGGCCGCGGCCAGGCGGATTTTGAGGGCGTTGCCATGAAGGCCGAGGACTTCGGTTCGTGAAGCACGGGGCTGAACGTGGACCCGGATGGAGACGCCGCCCGCGGTGGCGCTGATTGGGTTCAATGGGGCAGGAGTGGTGTGATGATGGCCACCATGAGCGTCCGGGCCAATAGAATCAGGAGCCAGGCGGCGAGGGGACTCAAGTCGAACACCCCGAACGGCGGCAGAACCCGCTGGATGGGCTCGACGATCCAGTTTGTGAGCTTGCGTGCCGGCCGCATCACTCCGCCGAACTCTCCGGCCCCGATCCAGGTGCCGATTACCCGGATGAAGAGGGCCACGGTGAGCACCGTGTACGTGATCTCGACCAGTGCCAGCATCCAGCCGCCGGGACCCGCAGCGAACATTCGGGCATACCGATGGAGGGGCCGTCCGGCCCAACTGATCAGCCCGAGGAGCACGAGGCCCCCGACCACCACCAGCCCAAACAGCCAGAACGGCGCGTCCTTGGGATTGCCCCCAGCGCGAATCACGCGGCGCTCGAGCGGGAGGATGACCGGTTCGCTGATGCGCCGCATCAAGCGCTGCCAGCCGCCGATGGGGCTCAGCCGCTTGGTGCGGATTGCCCAGTCGGTGAGCGCAACGGCGGAGGCATAGGCAAGCGCCAGGGCCACCAATGCCCGGGCGATTACGAGGATACTCAGCGGCCAACCTCCCGGCTCACGCGCAGCGTGTCCTCTGCTCCGGAGGGCCACCGGCACGTCAGGATGAACTCACCGTGAATGAGTGACTGCTCGAGGACTTCGTGGGTACCTGAGCATGCGGCGAGCTCATGTCCGTCGGGCCGTCGGTATTCGACGGTGATGACCGGGATCTTGTCTCGAATGATTAGATAGCGCGCGGTCGCCGGCGTGAGGCTGTCGATACCGAGTTCGCGGAGGGAAGTGGGGAGGCGGCCGCGATGTGAACCGACGTAATCCATGGTCCGGTCCGTCAGCTCGAAGATTTCCTGACCGAGCGCCTGGGCATCTCTGGTCACCTGCTTGGTCACGGGTGGTGCACCGGACGCCGCCGTCCCGGCGGGGGGTGCGCTCTCTCCGCCGCCGCACCCGAAGGCTGCCACGGCGAGAACGAGTGCCGGGAGCATACGCGGACTAGGGAACCGCAAACTCACGATTGAACACCACCTCGAAGCTGAAGGTCTTCGCGTCGCTCCTGAGCTCGATATGGTCGGCCACACGCCTGAGCCGCTCGGGGATCGCCATGATCTTTTCCTGCGCCTTTTGGCCCAGCTCGTTGAGTCCGGTCAGGCCATCGATCTTCCAGAGGCGGATCTGCTCCTGGGCGATGCGGAGATAGTCACGCGGGCCATAAATCCCGGCGCGCCGCACGACGTCGGCGAACTTGCTGAACCCCGGCATGTTCACGCCGGGCATTTGGAGCGACGGCAGGATCAGCGATGCGGAGTAGAGGGCCTCATTCGGATCACGGGCCAGGATCTCGCTGAAGATCGTGCGGTAGAAGCTGTAGTGGCGCGCCTCTTCCCCCGCCACCAGCCGGAGCACGTTGGCCAGTCGTGGCTCGTATTCCGCCACTTGCTTTCCGACCTCGCTGTGCGAGTGCTGGGTGGCTCGTTCTTGCAGGCTGGTGTAGGCAAACACCCGGTATGGATCGCGATCCCATTCCGGGTGGAACCCGCTGCGCAGATACTCGAACTGGAGTTTGTCGAGGCCGCGCTGGTCCAGCAGCTGTGATTCGCGGACGTAATCGTGCAGCACTACCCCGTGCCGATCTTCCTCTGCCGTCCAAAGGTTATTCCACGTTCGCCAGAAACTGTCGTCGCCCAGGTAGACGGCCAGCATGCGGTGGAAATGCGGCAGGCCTTCCTCGGTCAGCAGGTTGAGCGCAATGGCCGTCCGCGCCGCATCGGGAATGCCCGCCGCGCGCCGCCGCAGCTCCTTGGTGTGCTCTTCGGGGGACTCGCCCTCGTCGGGCCCGAGCAATTCGGAGGGAAACCACAGTTGGCGCTTCGCCTCGTGCTCCGCCATCAGCTCGCGCACCTTTGCCTCGAGATCCTGGAGGACCTCGAACTTGGCGACGAGGCGGCGGGCGCTATCGGTCAAACCCATCATGCCCTCTGGTTGCTGCGGGTGTCTGGTACGTCGCCTGAAGCTAATGCAATGCCGCAGCCGCGGCAGGGGCGTGGCCATAAAGGGAACGGAGGCGGCCAGGGCCGCCTCCGTCGCTATTCTGTCCGGGGCGTTACCCCTCCGGGCCCTCGTCGAGGGGCTTCTCCATGAGCGCCCAGGTCTGGCCCGCGATGTAGTTGGGGCGCCGCAGAACAACGCGCCATCCCAGGGCCCCGAGCAGCGCTTCCGAGCGCTGATCATCGGTCCAGAATTCAGCCAGGTGGGCGTCATTCTCGTGAGCGTGGAACTCGAACGCCGCCAACATCATATGGGCGTGCCCCTGGTGCCGTTCCGTCGGGGCCACGGCGATCTCTGTGAGGTGGGCCACGCCACCGCGGAGGGTGTAGCTCAGCCCGCCGACCCAGTCGCCGATTTCGTTGGTGAGCGCCAGGTACTTGGCCTCCGCCAGCGAGTCGGACCCGGTCGAGAGCGCCTCCTCCTGTAAGAGATCGGACAACCAGGCCGCGAACTCCTCGTCCTGTTCCATCTCTCGAATGGTGACGTCGCTCATGCGGCTCTCCCTTCTGCGTTCCCGAACTGCCCCACTCCCACCATCTAATACGCAACCTGAGTGCCAGCGGTTCCGCGCCCCAAATGGGGGCGTTCAAGGCCGGGCCCCACTTCCGCAACTGGTTATTCTTGAACGAAGTAGGTGACAGGCCCGCCAACGGGCCCGGAATGTACCAACCTGGCCCTTGTGGTGGCCTGTCCCATTTCAGACCCACGCCCCGTGACATCGTGTCCATTGCGACACACTACCGAGGAGCCCACCATCATGGCCGAAACAGCGACTCAGTTTCTCATTGCCAAGTGCCAATTCTGCGGCAAGCTGAATCGAGTCGATGCCGCTCGGGTGGCCGACCTTCCCAAGTGTGGTGACTGCGCCACTCCGATGCGGGTGGACCGTCCTCTCAAGATCTCCGACAGCGAGTTCGACCGGGTCATTCAAGGCACCGACGTTTTGGTGCTGGTGGATTTCTACGCGGATTGGTGTGGCCCGTGCCGGATGATGGCTACCACGCTCGACGAGTTTGCCTTGGCCTCGCAGGGGCAGGTACTCGTGGTCAAGGTCGATACCGACGCCAACCCCTCCCTGTCACAGCGCTTCGAGATTCGCGGTATTCCGACGCTCATGGCCTTCCGGAACGGGCAGGAAATCGGGCGGCATGTCGGGTTGGCCGACCGGAAGGTGATGGAGGCCCTGACGGCCGGTGGCCGCGCCGGGACGCACTGAGGATGTTGGCCGGGATCTGCTAGCGGCGCGCGCAGCGGCGGCTCTTCGGGGTCGCGTTGCCGCAGAACACCGTTTCCGCCATTCCGCCGGCCAGCGTGCCGCACGCGGTTGTCTGGGCCGAGCGCGCGGCCTCGTCCTCGGTGGCGGCCGACGCCGTGGCGCAGTTTTGCCTGCCCTGGAACTCGACGCAGACTTCGCACTCCACCCGTTGAGCCGACAAGGTCGACCAGAGCAACAGGACGACGAATGCCACGATGGCAACGATCGTTGCGACCTTCCCGCTGCTCATGCTCCGTTTCTCCTATCCTGCGCGTAGCGCGCCCAAGATCGTGGGCAACGCACCGACCACGTAAACCATGCCTGCCGCGGCGGCGGCCGCCGCCATGGTGACTCGGCCTGTCACCTTGAGGCCGATGGCCAGTAGTACGGTGACCCAGATGATGAACACATCAGCCCGCATGGCCAACCCGAGTGTTAGTGGGGATGCCGTGGCAGGGTCGAGGAACCGAGCGGGACCGACGCTCAGGCGGGACATACCGGTGAGCGACTCCACGGGGAGCACGAGCCCTTGGATGCCGTACACCAGGGATTGGATCAGTTTGGGGAAGTTGGCGAACGTGGCGACCACCATGGCCGCGCCCAGGGCCTGTTTGGCGCCCACGAACTTGCCGGCCACCCACAGTATGAGACCGGTGAGGAGGATCGTTGTCGGCGTTGCGACGAAGACAATAATCGGGAGCAACCGCTCCATGGTCCGGGCCCCGCCTTCGAGCGCCTCGGCGGTGAGCTGGGGATTCGCCTCTAGGGTCGCGGCGATGCGCCGCG
This sequence comes from Gemmatimonadales bacterium, assembly GCA_035464955.1. Taxonomy (GTDB): domain Bacteria; phylum Gemmatimonadota; class Gemmatimonadetes; order Gemmatimonadales; family GWC2-71-9; genus JABDII01. Next base: position 16,269 of record DATHRW010000328.1, on the reverse strand, counting down.
CGCCATCCGCCTGGTAGGCCGGCTGAATCGCTCCTTGCGTTCCCAGGAACACCACCGTGAGGAGCACGGTAAGAACGAGGAGGGGGAGGAGAAAGTTCGACTTCTCCCGTCGGGCGAAGACCTTGCTCGGAGCAACGAAGATCTCGAGGAAGTCTTCCCACCAGGCAGCGGAGGCTTGTGGCTCGGGTGAGGAGGTTATGGGCATCCCACCTTCCAGAGGGAGTGATTGGGCTGGACCCGGCGGCGACTACTTGGCTGCGTCGGCGCGGACTTCAGTCTCCACCCATTGGAGATATTCGGCGTGCCCTCCGAACACTGGCAACGCGATCAGCTCGGGTACCGAGGCCGGGTGCAGCCGAACGATGCGTTCCCGAAGCGCCGGAAAGCGATCCTTGGTTGTCTTGAGGTGGCAATACCATTCGGTGGCCGTGGTCACTTCCCCGTTCCACCAATAGGTGCTGGTGATGGGCCCGGCGACTTGGGCGCAGGCCGCGAGCCGTTCCCGGACCAGGGTAGTGGCGAGGTGCTCGGCCCCGGCACGATCTTCGAGCGTGGTCGTAACCTGCAAGACCTGGGTCACGCCGCGGGCCCTGGTATTGCGCTCATCGCCGGGCGCCAGGCGGCAGGCCCTCGGTTTCGCTGCCGCGTTTGCCATCCGCAATGGGAAGGACCGCGGTACGCCACCCGCTGCGGAAGGTGACGGTCAACAAGTGGCCGATCGTATCCGCTTGGACCGCGACGACGTCCGGCAAGGATGTCGCGTACGCGACGGCGGCCGCAGTCTGCTCCGCAAACCCCTCGGCGGACTTGGTGGTGAGCGCCGAGCCAAACTCCCGTCCGATGGCAATCACCTGGGCCTGCTCGTGGCCGTAGAGGGCGAACCGGTCGGCCGGTATGAGCCCGTCTTGATCGACCAGCGGAGTGTAGCGGTCGTAGCTTCGGCAGCCGCCGAAGAGTACCGCTGCTATTAAGATTGCGAATCCGCGCTTCATCTGTCGGTGCCCGGTTTGACGCCATTGGCTAGGAGAATGCTCCAATTGTATCGTATAGATCGGCATCTACCAAGGGTTCGCATGCGGCTGCACCCGCCATTCACTCGATTCCCTACGGCCCGGCTCTGTTTGGCGTTGACGCTTGCGGCCGTGGCCCAGCCAGCGTTTCTGCGGGCGCAGGCAGAGCCGCTGCCCGGACCCTCGGCGACGGTCCGCTGGTGGCAGCCGGTGCTGATGCTCGGTGGGGCGGCGCTGTTGATGGTGGTGGACGAACCGGTGTCTGACTTCGTGCAGGACAACCGAACCGCCACCCTGGACGACCTGGCTGGCGTTCGTGCACTGGCTGAGCCAACGGTGTACCTCAGCCTCGTGGGAGGCACCGTAGCGGCCGGGCTCATCTCCGGCGACACGCGAGTGACCAGGGCAGGGGGTCGCCTCGCGCTGACGTTGGCGATCGCCGGCGGCCTGACCCAGGTGGGCAAGCTGGCGAGCGGGCGGGATCGGCCGCTCAGCGGGACCGGCGCCACCAGCTTCCATCCCTTTAGCGGTGCGCAGGCCTTCCCGTCGGGTCACACCTCGGTGGCATTCGGCATCGCCACATCGTTGTCGGACGAAATCCGGCGGCCGTGGGCCACGGCGGTGCTCTACAGCGGGGCAGGATTAGTCGCGTGGTCCCGCGTCAACGACAACAAACACTGGTTGAGTGACGTCGCCGCGGGTGCCATGCTCGGGGTGTTCTCCGCCAAGGTTGCGAACGGGCATTGGCGGGTCTTCGGGATCCGCCCGCCCGGAGTGGCTGCTGGGCCTCGGGGCTTGAGCGTCGCGTGGCAGGTCGAGTTCTGAGCCGCGCCGTGTGGCCCGCGTGCCGCTCGCGCTGGCTCACGCTATTAGCGACGCTTGGTGCGGGCATTCCGCTCGGGGCGCAGGTACCCGTTTCGGGCCCGCTCGAGGTGTACAACGCGGGTAGCCTGGCCGTGCCGTTCAACCGGTTGCTCCGCGCGTTCGCCAGTCGGCACCCAGGGGTGAAGCCGGCCCAGGAGAATTCAGGCAGCCTGGCTGCGGCCAGGAAGCTTTCCGAATTGGGGAAGATCCCCGACGTTCTCGCCGTCGCCGACTATAACGTCATTCCCGAACTGCTCGTTCCCCGATTCGCGACCTGGTATGCCACCTTCGCGACCAACTCCATGACGCTGATATACTCGGGAGAATCGGCGGGGGCAGCCGAGATAACCGGCCAGAACTGGTACCGGGTGCTCCAGCGCCCGGGCGTGCGCTGGGGATTTGCCGATCCGGCGTTGGATCCGGCGGGCTACCGCACACTCATGGCGTTCCAACTCGCGGAGCATCACTACCGGGAGTCCGGGCTCGCAGCGCGCCTGAACGCGGCGGCCGATTCACGGTATATGCGGGGTAAGAGCGCCGATCTCGTTGCCCTCATTCAGCTCGGCGAGCTGGATTACGCGTGGACCTACACCTCGCTGGCCAAGCTGCACGGGTTGCCTTTCGTGGCCTTGCCCCCCGAGGTGACGCTGGGCGACCCTGCGCTGGCGGACTGGTACAAGAACGCGACGGTCCGTCTACCCGGTGCGACCTTGGCCGGGCGTGATTCGCTGGATTTGCGAGGCGCCCCGATCGCATATGCGCTCACCATCCCGCGAGACGCACCCCACCCCGCCGTGGCGGCGGCCTTCGTCGCGTTCATCGTCTCGGACGATGGGCGAGCCATTCTGGAGGGGGCGGCTCTCACCCCGCTCGAGCGGCCCGTCGTGGGCGGGCCGGGGGTCCCGCCGGCAGGTGTACGGGGCCTCTTTGTGGATGACCGCGCACGGTAGTTCGGCGCCCGTTGCCAGTCAGAACGAAAGCGTCTAATCTCCCCCAGTCCAAAACCCGTATTACCCACCCGCACCGCAAGCGGTTCGACCATGAGCGTCTTTCCCAATATCCCAGCTCCCCACAACGAGCCGGTCCTTTCGTATGCGCCGGGCACACCCGAGCGTGCCGACCTCACGGCGGTACTCGCCCGGATGAGTGCCGAGCAGGCCGACCTCCCATGCGTCGTGGCGGGCCGCGAGGTGCGTTCGAGCGCCACCCGGGACGTCGTCGCGCCGCACAATCTCCGTCACGTGCTCGCCACGGTGCACGAAGCCGACGAGGCAACCATCGCGTCCGCGATCAGCAGCGCCGTGGAGGCGCAACGCGAGTGGGCACGGTGGTCGTTCTCGGACCGGGCGGCGGTCTTTCTCAAGGCGGCCGAGTTGTTGGCCGGGCCGTGGCGGCAGACCGTCAACGCGGCGACGATGTTGGGCCAGAGCAAGACGTCCCATCAGGCGGAGATCGACAGCGCTTGCGAGATGATCGACTTCCTCCGGTTCAACGTGTATTTCGCCGAACGACTGCTCGAAGCGCAACCGACGTCGGGCCCCGGGGTGTGGAACCGGATGGACTATCGCCCGCTGGAAGGGTTCGTATACGCCATCACGCCGTTCAATTTCACTTCCATTGGCGGCAATCTTCCCACGGCCCCCGCCATTCTCGGGAACGTGGTGTTCTGGAAGCCGGCGCGGACCGCGACGCTGAGCAACTACTACCTGTTCAAGATTCTGGAAGAGGCGGGGCTCCCGCCCGGCGTCATCAACTTTGTGTCCGGGAATTCCGGGGCGATCACGAAGCAGGTGCTCGCGCATCGCCATCTGGCCGGCATCCACTTCACGGGGTCGACCGACGTCTTCCGGATGCTGTGGCGCACCGTGTCGGAGCATCTCTCGGATTACGCGAGCTATCCGCGGCTGGTCGGTGAGACCGGAGGGAAGGATTTTATCGTGGCCCATGCGAGTGCGGATGTCGACGCACTCGCCGTGGCGATGGTGCGGGGGGCCTATGAATACCAGGGCCAGAAATGCAGCGCCGCCTCGCGGGCGTATATCCCGAAGTCGATTTGGCCGGCCGTGCGCGAACGAGTCACCGATATGATCGCGGACATCCGGATGGGTGACGTGGCCGATTTCCGAACCTTCATGGGTGCGGTGATCGACCGGAAGGCGTTCACCAGCATCACCAAGTACATCGCGGCCGCCAAGCAAGACCCGAAGGTCGAGGTAGTGGCGGGCGGCGGATCCGACGACAGCGAAGGCTACTTCATCCAGCCGACCCTGCTCCGGGTCGACGACCCCGCCAATGTGGCCATGTGCGAGGAGATGTTCGGTCCGGTGCTGACGGTGTACGTCTATCCCGATGCCGCGTGGGCGGACACGCTTGCCCTGACGGACCGGACCAGCCCGTACGCTCTTACCGGCGCCGTCTTCGCCCAGGATCGGGGAGCCATCCTCGAGGCCAGCCGGACGCTCCGCTTCGCCGCCGGCAACTTCTACATCAACGACAAGCCGACCGGCGCCGTCGTTGGCCAGCAGCCCTTCGGAGGCGGTCGGGCGAGCGGCACCAACGACAAGGCAGGGTCGACATTCAATCTGTTGCGGTGGATTTCGCCCCAAACCATCAAGGAGACCTTCGATCCACCCAAGGATTATCGGTATCCGTACATGGAGTCGGAGTAGCCGAGCGGTCCCGTCGCGAATGGGCAGTGGTCCCCCGGTCGCGGACCACCCGAATGGTGGACGCGGTTGACAGCGTTTCGGCGCGCGCTCGAAGCCCTGGGCTAGCCGCGTGCAACGAACGGCTCAGATCGGGCTCCGATACCTCACTCTCTACTTCCGACTTCCCACTCCCTACTTCCAGCCTTGCCTCAGTCTCTTGCTCGTCTCTTCGGATGCTCCTACCTTTGCAAACACCGCCACGGAGGCCCTGCCGATGTCGGCTCGCTTCATGAGCTCCGACGAATACGATGAACTGGCCCACCGACTGTACAACGAAGGACGCTATGACGATGCCCTAGGTCTTCTCAAGGAAGGCACCGGGCTCTATCCGCACGCCACCGAGCTTCATGTTGGGATGTCCTACGCGTATCTCGTGCGCGAGGAATATGCATGGGCGCGGCAGAGCTTCCGACGCGCGCTGGGACTCGATCCCGATCACGAGGACGCCCTGGCCGGCTACGGCGAGGTGTTGCTCCAGCTGGGGCAGCGCACCGACGCGTTGGAGCATTTTGAGCGAGTGCTCGAATTGGGCTTCCGTGACGATCACGACTTGATGCTGCAGATTGGGCGGGCGCTGTTTCGCGACGGGTTGGTGGCCCAGGCCCTTCGGTATTTCGAGTACGGGGTGACGGCCCACCCCGACTCGGCGGACGCGTCGGCGTGTGTTGGCTATGTGTCGCACCGGCTCGGGCGGGAGGGTGCCGCCTTCTTTTGGTTGCGGCGAGCCCTCGCCCTCGAATCGCACCATGCGGAGGCCCGGATCTATCTTGCCAATCTGCTGTACGATCGCGGCGAGTCGGACGCCGCGCTGCATCATTTCGAGCAAACGGTTCCGGACGATCATTATGACGAACTGTCTCTGTGGCGGACCATCGACCTGAAGAAGACCTGCCGACGGTTGACGGACGACGACCCTTCGCTCCGGCCCTGGCTCGAGCGCCTGGCAGCCGTTGCCGGGGAACGCGAGGGCATCGACATCCTGCTGGCGGAGCTCGAATCGCAGCAGCCCGACGGCTCGATTCGCAACCCCCACCAGCTCGAACTCTTCGGGGCGTTGGTGACGGACCCCCAGAGCATGCTGCGCCGCGGCAGTCCGGGAGACTCCCACATCGTGGCCACATTGGCTGGTCACCTGTTCAAGGGCACGTGGGACGAGATCCTGGTGCAGATGAAATCGGCGGACGGAGAGCTGGCCGCTGTCACGATGGGCGAGTTCATGGCCAGCGTGGCCCGACGCGGGCGCGCCGAGACCGGTGTGGTAATCCCGTTGACCGATGCCGAGGCGTTCATCCGCGGGAGCGCACGGGCCGGCGTGCTGCGCATCATTCGGTGAGGCGCCGTCCCCGCACCGTCCTCCAGCCCGTCGAATCATGATCCCCACCACAAGGCTCCCGAGCCCGGCATGAGTGTCGCCTCGACGCGCGCCACCTGGACCACCGGCGTACGCCGAGAGGTGCTGCCGAACGGCCTCACCGTCGTGGTGCAGCGCGATTCGTCGGCCCCGGTGGTTGGCATCGTCACACACGTGAAGGCGGGGTTCTTCGATGAGCCCGACAAGTGGGTGGGAATCTCCCATGTGCTGGAGCACATGTTCTTCAAGGGAACGCCGTCGCGCGGCGTCGGAGAGATTGCCCGGCAAACCAAAGCGGCCGGCGGGTACCTCAATGCCGGGACCTCCTACGACTTCACCATCTACTACGCGGTGCTCCCAGCTCGGTCGTTGGCCACCGGGCTCCGGGTCCAGGCGGATGCGCTGCAGCATGCCCTCATCGATGAAGGTGCATTGACGCGCGAACTTCAGGTCATCATCGAAGAGGCCAAGCGAAAGCTCGACACGCCGGCCGCGGTTGCGCGCGAAAAACTCCACGCCCTGATGTTCGACCGGCACCGGATCCGGCGGTGGCGGATCGGCACCGAGAAGCAGCTTTCCCGCCTGACCCGGGCCGACGTATGGGCCTACTACACGTCGCGCTACGTTCCGTCGCGCACCATCCTGAGCATCGTTGGCGATATCGACGAGGCCGAGGCGCTCGACCTGGCCCGCGAGCATTACGCGGCGTGGCCGTCTCGAACGGTGCCGCTCGAGCCGTCTCCCGACGAGCCGCCGCACTCCGGGCTTCGCGTCGAGACGTTGCGCGGGGACATCACGCTTGCACAACTGCTCTGCGGGTGGCCGGGCGTACCGCCGCTCGATCCGGACGCCGCCGCCCTCGACGTCGCGGCGGCGGTGTTGACGGACGGACGGGGCAGTTGGCTGTATCGCACCCTCCGCGAGCGGGGGCTCGTGACGTCGGTGTCGGCGGGACACTTCGCCCCCACCGAACTCGGCATGTTCACCATTGGGGCAGAGTTGCGTACGGAGAATGTGGCGCCCACGCTCGACCAGATCGCCCAGGCGGTCCGCCGCCTGGGCCAGGAGCGCGTGAGCGAGGCCGACCTCGAACGGGCGCGCCGCCTGGTCCTGATGCGGTGGGCCCGCGGATTCGAGCCCATGGAGGGCCGCGCCTCGGCGCTTGCCGGTGCCGAGGCGCTGCGCGACGTGGATGTATTGGATGATCAGTATGCCCGGCTCGTCGGGGTCACGGCCGACGAGGTGCGCGAGGCGGCGGCCCGCTACCTTCGACCCGCGCAGCTCGCGGTCTTGGCACAGGTGCCGAGAGAGGCCACCCTGGAGCTGCAGGCCGACGAGCTCGAGCAACTATTCGCGGACGTCACGATCCGACCGATTGCGAGTCCGCCCAGCCTCGTCCTCGATGCTCCTGCCGCGGTGGTGGTCGAGCCCGACGTTCATCACGCGGTGTATCACGCGGCGCTTCCGGGAGTGGACGTGTTGGTCCGCCGCAAACCGGGAGCGCCGCTCGCCACGGTTGGGGTGTACGCGCTGCGTCACGCGTTCGATCCGCCCCAAACAGCCGGCCTGGGCGCCTTGGCACTCCGCTCTGCGGTGCGAGGTGCCGCAGGGATGGATGCAGCCGGTTTGGCGTTCGCCTTCGAGCGCCTTGGCGGGGCCGTCGTGCCGCGGGTCTCGAGCGATTGGAGTGGACTCGACACGTCCGTGCTCGTCGATCATTTAGCGGCCGGCGCGCTCTTGCTCCGCCGGACCCTGTCGGAGCCGAGTTTCGCGCCTGCGGCGGTCGAGGAAGAGCGCACCGTCCTGCTCGCCGAGTCGCGGCAGGTATCGGACGACATGTTTCGCTATCCATTTCAACTCGCCTTCCGGGGCGCCTTCTCCGACAGAGGCTACGGCCTCCCGTCACTGGGCCTTCCCACCACCGTGGAGGCGCTCGCGGGCGCGGACGTCGCGTCGTGGCACGGCGAGTGGCTCGGACGGACTCGGCTGCTCGCGGTTGCGGTGGGCGATTTCGAGCCAGAGCGGGCGCTGGGCGAGCTTGCAGCCATCTTCGACGCATGGCCGGGCGCCGTGCGTGCGGGCGATGGGCTCGAGGGGCCCTGGGCCGTGCACGATGGGCCCGTGGAGCGCACCTCGGAGCGCGACAAGGCCCAGTCGGCGTTGGCCTTCTTGTTCCCCGGGCCGTCACGCCCAGACAGGCAGCGCCACGTGGCCGAGGTCTGGGCCGCGGTGGCCAGTGGATTGGGCGGGCGGCTGTTCGAAGCGCTGCGGGAGCGGCGCTCGTTGGCGTACACAGTCGTGGCAACGCCGTGGCTGCGTCGAAACGCAGGGGCGCTGGCAGGGTACATAGCGACGTCTCCTGAGCGGGAAGAGGAAGCTCGGCAGGCGATGCTCGACGAACTGGGGGTCTTCGGCCGCGAGCTGGTGGGCGGAGCGGAGCTGGATCAGGCGATCAACTACGTGACCGGGCAGGCCGAGGTGCGGCGCCAGATTGGGGCGAGCGTGGTGGCGGAAATCCGAGATGCCTGGCTCTCGGGCGAGGGACTTGAGGAGCTTGGGGACCCTGCGCCCGCCTATCGCGCGGTCGGCGCGGAAGACATCCGCGCCATGGCCGCGTCGTTTTTAGACCCTGGCCGTCTCGCGATCGGGATCGTGCGGGGTGTGGGCGGGCGCTAGCGCCGCTCGCCGGAAGAGCGCCGGCTGGTGGCCCCCAGCCGTTTGGCGATGACGTCGACGCCGCGTTCGATCTGCTGCGTTCCGCCGGCGACGATATCGACCAGACACATACTCTGTTCCGGGAGCGCGTGGAGTACCACGTGCCCCCCGTGGCACAGCACGGCCACCACCGTGCCGCGCGGCCCCGACCGTGCGAGCGGGGCTCCATAGGGTGACAGTCCGATGGCCGCGGCCGCCGCAATCACGACGCCGGAAAGTCCGGCTTGGTCACCGAGTGTCGCTCCGGGAATGCCCTCGAGCTCCACGCATAGTTGACGGAAGGTGTTGGTCACCGCTAGAACATGGACATGGCGAGGAAGGCGCGCAGATTGTCGTTCGTCTGACGCAGTCGGGTGCTCAGCAGGCGCACCACCGACCGCAGCACCTTGACGGCAAGGTCGCGATTGAAGTCGAGCAGGGTCTCGAAGTCGGCGCGGGAGATGGTAATGAGGGTGCAGTCGGTCTCGGCGATCGCGTCGGTCGATCGGGTCGACCGGTCGAACACCGCCATCTCTCCAAAGCACGCCCCCGGCTGGAGCACGGCCAGCGCCTCTTCACCCGAGCCGGGGATCATTCGGCTGATCCGGACCTTGCCGGAGGCAACCATGAACAGCCGATCACCGGTCTCCCCTTCTGTGAAGATCTTCTGGCCGGTTCGATATGTTTGTTCCTGGCACGTTTCGGCGACGCGTGCCAATTCACCGTCATCGAGGGCGGAGAAGATGGAGGTAGTGCGGAGAATGTCGAGGTGCATCGGGATCGGCACACCCATGAGTGAGCGATGACCGAAGGTAGTCCTGCGCCTCGGGGGCAGCAAGCGACGTGGCGCTTCACCGCGGCCGATGTGCTCACGGTCATCCGGTTACCGCTGGCGGTGGCATTTGTCCTGATCGGGAACCCGGTGTGGCGTGCGGTCATCGTGGCCGTGGCGTCGCTCAGCGACTTGCTCGACGGCCTCCTGGCCCGGCACGTGGGCGGGTCGCGGCTGGGTCTGGTGCTCGATCCGGTGGCGGACAAGCTCTTCATGGCCGCGGCCTTCGGGGTGGTTGCGTTTTCCGGCGCTCTCACGTGGTATGAGATCGTCGGAGTACTGCTGCGGGACATCGTGGCCACCGTGATGTTCGTTCGGACGTTGGCGGCCAATCGGCCGACGGCCATCCCTGCCCGGTGGAGCGGGAAGGCCGTCACCTCCGCCCAGGTCCTGACCCTGTTCGCCTTTCTGGGCGAGTGGCCCATCTTGAGACCGCTCGCCTGGCTGACCACCCTGGTGGCGGCCTATTCGATCTGGGACTACTACCGTGCGGCGCCGGTCGCGGGCCGACGACTTTAGCGAGGATGCTGTGAAGCCTTCGGTGAAACACGTGGCGTTGGAGTGGCGAGGCGATCTGCGCTTCGACGGTGGGGAACCCGGGCGTCCCTGGGTCGCGATCGACGGCGAGAATGCGGAGGCGCCGGGCCCCATGTTGCTGCTGCTGCTGGCGGTTGCGTCCTGCAGTGGTGCGGACATCGTGCTCATCCTGACCAAGATGCGGGTGACGCTCCAGGCGCTCCGGGTTGAAGTGGAAGGGACTCGAAGGGAGGAAGAACCCCGACGCTACACGGCGGTGACCTTGGTGTATCACATGGCCGGTGACGGGTTGGACCAGGCCAAGGCAGAGCGAGCCGTCACATTGTCCTTGGAGAAGTATTGCTCCGTCGTCCATTCCCTCGCGCCGGATATCGCGATTGCCTCGCGCGTGGTTGTGGCGTAGCGCCGCCGTCGCGCTCGTCGGAGCGGGCCAGGCGTCCGCTCTTCACGCGCAACGCGTCACCGAGGTCGGGGTTCACGCGACCCTGCTCGCGGCCGATCCGGCGGTGTGGGTGGGCGGGCTCTACGGTGCCGTGCGGCCGTCATCCCGAGTTCGGGTCGCGGCCCTCGTCGGTGCGGGCGTGTCGGACGACGCCTTCGCGTGGCGCAGCGAGTTGCTCTGGCAGTTTCTGCTCACGCCGCGCGCGCGTCGCGGAGTCGGGGCCTACGGGGGTGGCGGAATCGCCGTCACCGGCGGATCGGAAACGGAGGGGTTCGTGGTCCTGATTTTGGGACTCGAAGCGCGGCCCGGCGCGGGCTCTGGTTGGGCGTTCGAGGCGGGTGTAGGGGGCGGGCTCAGACTCTCGGCGAGCTACCGGTGGCGTCGCGTCCGGGGGCAGTACGCGCCGGGTGGCTGAGCCGACAACGGCGCAGGCCTCGGGTGTGCTCAATCGACGCGACGCGCGTCGCGTTCAGTCGTTTGGGGACCCGACTGTGGCTTCGTTACGCGGCACCACAGGCTGGCAATAGCGCTCGCCCAACGTGCGGAGCATGTGCACCTGCTCGTCGGTGAGTTCCTCGTAGCGTTCGGCGAGATACTGAAGGGTGTCGTCGAACCACTCCTTCCGATGCTCTTCCGTGGCCTCCAACACACCGCACCGCAGGATGTGGCTGTACAGTTCATCGCGAGCGTGGTCGAACGAAGCTGGCGTCGGCGAAAACGACTCAGACGTCTTGTTGGTCATGCACCGTCCTTGGTAACTGGGTAACTCGTTTCACGGACTACTGATAGCCGCACTGAGAATATAGAGGTGCCGGCCGATTGGTGCAATCGAGGCCGCCGCTTTGTGATGGGCGCGAGTCCATTAGATTTGACGGCCTGCCGCCGGGTTCTCCGGCGCGCAGTGGAGGCGAGACGCGCGACGGATGACGACCCACGACGAGACCTATGGAGAGGACCGGCGAAACCGGTTGGTTGATCTCCTACGACGCATCGCAGACCGGATCCAGCGATTGGACCGGGAAGGACGGCTGCTGACCGGCGTGCCCGAGTTGATGCGGCTTTTTGGCGAGGCGCGGAGCGAGCTGTTCCATTACGAAGTCCGGTCGACCTATGACACGCCGGAAGTGGCCGAGAGCCGCCGGATCGTAGAGGAGGCTCGTCGGGCAGAGGCCGCGCCGCTTGACGACGACCACGATGACGACAAACCGTGGCGGCGAAAGGAGTCGGAATGAGGAATTTCTACCTAGTGCTGGGCGCGGCCGCGATCGTCGGAGCCGGCATTCTGGTGTACATGGTGCGGCGTCCGGCCGAGGTCGGCATTCCCGCCAACGTCGTTGTCACCCCCGCCGACACCGCCGGCTTTGCCGGCTACGTGATCGGCTCTCCGTCCGCCCCGGTGGAGGTGATGGAGTATTCGGACTACCAATGCCCGTTTTGCCAGGGGTTCGCGCTCATCCAGTTTCCCACGGTCAAGGAGCGCCTGATCGATGGCGGGCAGGTTCGTTGGCGGTACCGCGACTTCCCCCTGGAACAGCACCCGGCCGCGCGCACGGCCGCCCACTCCACCGCCTGCGCCGATGACCAGGGCCGGTATTGGGAGCAACATCACGCCGTCTTCGAGGGCCAGGCCGAGTGGTCGGAAGCCAGGAATGCGGCCAAGGAGTTCCGCTCCTACGCCGAGCGCCTCGGCTTGGACATGAAGGCGTATGATGATTGCATGCAGTCGGCCAAGTATGCCGGCCGGATCCAGGCGAGCGTGGAGAGTGGTGTCAGGCTTGGCGTGAATTCGACGCCGACTTTCTTTGTGAACGGCCGACCGGCCACCGCGGCCGCGGTGTCCTACGATCGCCTGAAGGCTCTCGTCGATAGCCTCTCAGCACCAACGGCGCCGTGAAATACCGGATGGCCGCGGCACTCCTCAGCTTGAGCGGAGTGTTCGTCTCGGCCTACCTGTACCTGTACAAACTCGGAAAGATCGGCAGCCTGGCGTGCGGCGCCGGGGGATGTGAGACCGTTCAGCTCAGCCGCTGGAGCACATTCATCGGCGTCGACGTCGCGCTGATCGGACTGGCGGGCTATGCTGCGCTGCTCGTCCTCTCTCTGGCCGGACTCCAACCCCGGTGGAGCGAGAGCCGCGGCGTCAGCACGATGCTGATCGCGGCATCGGGCGCGGGGCTCCTGTTCGCCATTTATCTTACCTATCTCGAGCTGTTCGTCATCCACGCCATCTGCCGCTGGTGCGTGGCGTCGGCGGTGATCGTTGCCGCCGTGTTCGTGGTGGCCGTCCTCGACCGGCGCCGGTTCTCTCGGCAGGCCGCGCCGGGCGCGGCCTGAGGTCGCGCGAACGATGACCCTGGACGGCAAGCCTCCCAGCGGGAAAGCCCTGGCGGCCCTCGCCATCGGAGCGGTCGGGGTGGTGTACGGCGATATCGGGACCAGCCCGCTCTACGCCATGAAGGAAGCGTTTGATGGTCCGCTTGGCGTCCCGCTCTCCAAAGACAACGTACTCGGCGTGCTGTCGTTGATATTTTGGGCGCTCAATTTCCTCATTACCTACAAGTACCTCTCGCTGATGATGCGGGCAGACAACCGCGGCGAAGGCGGGGTACTCGCCCTACTCACCCTGCTCAGGCCAGCCCGGGCAACCACCAACCGCCGGTTGCTCCTGATCGGGATCGGCCTCTTCGGGTCCGCCCTCTTGTATGGCGATGGGGTCATCACGCCCGCGATCTCGGTCCTGGGCGCGGTCGAGGGCCTCAGCATCGCGACGCCCGCATTCGAGCCATTGATCGTGCCGCTCTCGTTGGTGATTCTGTTCGCGCTGTTTTGGGTTCAAAAGTGGGGCACCGCCGGCGTCGGGGCCATCTTTGGGCCGTTCACCCTCGTCTGGTTCTCCTGCATCGCTGCGCTCGGGGTGTCCGGCATTCTGCGGGAACCCAGCGTCATCCAAGCGGTGAATCCGTATCACGCCGCCGCCTTCTTCGCCCGTCACGGCTTTCAGGGCATTTTCATTCTGGCCGTCGTGGTGCTGGTGGTCACCGGTGGCGAGGCCCTGTATGCCGACATGGGGCACTTCGGCAAGCGACCTATCCGGCTCGCGTGGCTTGCAGTTGTCTTGCCTGCATTAGTGTTGAACTACTTCGGGCAGGGTGGGCTCCTGATCAGCAATCCCGAGGCGATCCGGAACCCATTCTACGAGTTGGTGCCGTCCTGGGCGCTCTATCCCATGGTCGTCATTGCCACCGGCGCTGCGGTCGTTGCCTCCCAGGCGCTCATCTCCGGGTCGTTCTCTCTCACCCGGCAAGCACTCCAGTTGGGCTACACGCCTCGGGTCACCATCATCCACACCTCCCACACGGAAGCCGGTCAGATCTACATCCCCGAGGTCAACTGGCTCATTGGCTTCGCGTGCTTCGGGTTGGTGCTCGGGTTCCGGTCCGCGTCGAACCTGGCGGGTACGTACGGTGTGGCCATCACCGGGACGATGACCGTCACGACGCTGCTGTTCAGCGCGGTCGCGCGGGAACGGTGGCATTGGAGCTGGCTGAAGGTTGCGCTGGTGGCCGTACCGATCCTGGCGGTGGATCTCTCGTTTCTGTTTGCCAACTTGATCAAGATCCCCGATGGTGGCTGGTTTCCGCTCCTCGTCGCCGCCCTGGTCTTCACCGTGATGACCACGTGGAAGCGGGGCCGGGCCATCCTGGCGGGGATCAAGCGGCTGTCCACGCTGCCGATGGAGCTGTTCCTGCACGACATCAAGGAACGGAAGCCGCAGCGCGTGCCCGGGGTGGCCGTGTTCATGACCCCGGACCCCGGCGGCGCTCCGTCGGTGCTTCTCCACCATCTCAAACACAACAAGGTGCTCCACGAGCGGGTGGTGATGTTCTCCGTCGCGTCGGAGGAGTTCCCCACGGTGCCCGCCGAGGAGCGCTGGGAATTCGAGGAACTGGGGGAGGGGTTCTTCCAGGTGGTCGCACGCTATGGGTTCATGGAGACGCCCGACGTGCCGGCGATCCTGGAGCAACTCAAAGATGTGGGCTTCGTGGTCAAGCCGATGGAAACGACCTACTACCTGGGGCGGGAAACGCTCCTGCGCTCGGGCACCAGCAAGTTCGCCCTGTGGCGGAAGGTCCTGTTCATCGTGATGTCCCGGAACGCGCAGAGTGCCACGGCGTTCTACGGGATCCCGCCCAATCGCGTGGTCGAGCTGGGCGCGCAAGTGCGACTGTAGCGCAATCGATTTCGAGCCGGTCTACCCTTCCTCCGACTCGTATTTCTGCTGCAGGGTGCTGACGACCTTCGGGTCGGCCAGGGTGGTAGTGTCTCCCAGGCCCCGCCCCTCGGCCACGTCGCGCAAGAGCCGGCGCATGATCTTACCGCTCCGGGTCTTGGGGAGATCGGCGGCAAAGATGATGTCGTCCGGGCGCGCGATCGCCCCGATCTTCTTCGCGACGTGGTCCTTGAGGTCGTCTTTGAGATCGAGCGTCGGCTTGTGCCCCTCCTTCAGGGTCACGAAGGCCGCGATGGCCTGGCCCTTGAGGTCGTGGGCTTTGCCCACCACCGCCGCTTCGGCCACGGCGGGGAAGTCCACCAGGGCGCTCTCAACTTCCATCGTCCCGATCCGGTGGCCGGCAACGTTCAAGACGTCGTCCACCCGCCCGAGTATCCACCAATAGCCGTCCTCGTCCACCTTGGCGCCGTCACCGGCAAAATACCGTCCCGGGAAACGGCTCCAGTACGTCTCGCGGTAGCGCTCGTCGTCGCCGTAGATCGTGCGCAGCATCCCGGGCCATGGCTGGGTCAGGGTCAGGAAGCCCCCGCCCCGCTGCAGCGGCTCGCCGGAGGCGTCCACCAATTCAGCCGTGATGCCCGGGAAGGGAATGGTGGCGGAGCCCGGCTTCGTCGTGGTGGCCCCCGGCAGCGGGGTGATCATGATGCCGCCCGTCTCGGTCTGCCACCACGTGTCCACCACGGGGCAGCGCCCCGCGCCGATGTGCTCGTGGTACCACATCCATGCCTCGGGATTGATCGGCTCTCCCACGGTGCCGAGGAGGCGCAGGGTCGAGAGATCCCGGCGGCTGGGAAAGCTCGGCCCCCACTTCATGAATGCGCGAATGGCCGTGGGCGCGGTGTAGAAGATGGTGACGCCGTAGCGTTCCACGATCTCCCAGAGCCGATCGCGATCGGGCCAATCCGGGGCGCCTTCGTACATCACGACCGTTGCGCCGTTGGCCAGCGGGCCGTACACGATGTACGAGTGTCCGGTCACCCACCCCACGTCTGCAGTACACCAGAAGACGTCGTCCTCCTTCAAGTCGAAGACGTACTTCGTCGTAGCCGCAGCCTGGGTGAGGTATCCGCCGGTAGTATGGACGATGCCCTTGGGCTTTCCCGTGGTACCCGAGGTGTACAAGATGAACAGGAGATCCTCCGCGTCCATCGGCTCGGGCGGGCAGGTGGCGGCGGCGGTGTCCACGATGCGATGCCACCAGTGATCGCGGCCTTCCTGCATGTTAGCCCAGGCCTCGTCGCCCGCGCCGCCGGGGCGGCGTCGGACGACCACCACGTGGCGAATCGACGGGCAATCGGCCAGCGCTTCGTCGGCGACCCGTTTGAGCGGCAGCACCTGCCCCCGACGGTAGCCGCCGTCGGCCGTGCTCAAGGCCACGGCCTGGGCGTCGATGCTCCGGTCGCGCAACGAGTCGGCGGAGAACCCACCGAAGACCACGGAGTGAACGGCGCCGATCCGTGCGCACGCGAGCATTGCGATGGCGGCTTCGGGAATCATCGGGAGATAGATGGCGACTCGGTCGCCGCGTTTGACTCCCAGG
>DATHRW010000327.1:0-5516 GCA_035464955.1 Gemmatimonadales bacterium | reverse complement strand
CTGCCATCAGGACCACGAGGGCCTGGAGCGGGGCGTTGAACCGGCTGAACTGCGACAGATCCTCAACCCGCCCCGTCAGGACCAGCCAGACCACCACATAGAGCCCCGCGGCGATGCGCATGGCATCCCGCGGGACGGCGCGGAGCTGCAGATAGGACAGGCTCCACAAGATGAGCGCCGTCATAACCGGCAGTCCTGCGTGAATGAGCCAGAGTGTTTGAATGCCGCTCTTGCCAAGACTGATCTCGACCACGTCCAGCATGAACATGGCGAGCATAGCGATTGCCGTCAGCAACAGCGCGGGCGGCACCGGCCGGCGAATGACGAGGATCGCCGAAAACGCACATAACTCAACCGCGAGGGACGCGTAGATTAGCGCATCACCCATCGGCTATCACTATTGACCGAGGTCGCCTGAACGACTGCAGAAGGGCGGACACGGCCTGGCCTTCTCGGCAATGGTGCCGGCCTCGAGATCGTTGCCCTGATCATCAACCCCCACCGCCACCAACGCGGGTGACCCGTCCGGGTTCATCCCCTGATAGATCCTGAGGCCGGCGACACCCGACTCGCTCAGCACCTGGTCCAGCACCGCGCGGTCGAAATACCCTGCAATGACCGTCCCCGGCGCATTCGCATCGCGGAAGGCCCGGGTGAGCTCGGCCGCTTCCGGAGCCGACATCGAATGGAGGGCAACCGCCTCGGCGCTCGGCGGCGCCATGCCGGCCTGTTCGGCCGGCGGCTCGGCCCGGCAGGCGGCGAACATCACCGCCACGCCCGCCATGAGGCCGGGAGCAGCGGCTCGGCAGAGCACCCGCGGTGTCCGTGTGGTGAGCATGTCGAACATGGGAGACCTCCGCTACGAAATGAATGATGGACCTGTGGCAGTCGCGGCACCGTCGCGACCCAAACTGATGCACGATACCACTTTCAGTCTGCTCGGGGAATACAGCTGCTGGGCCGACTAGGGTTTTCCCTAGTCCCGATTGCGCCGGTTTCCTGGTGGTTTGAGGGGAGGAGACGCGAGTGCTGAAGTTACGATGGAATTTCTGGAACACGAACGGCGTGGGTGAGATTCGAACTCACGGTACCCGGTTGGGGTACGGCGGTTTTCAAGACCGCTGCATTCAACCACTCTGCCACCACGCCCTGAGTTGGAAGTTAGCGCGCGGTCGGGGGCGGATACAAGCGAATATGCGGTCGGCGGCCTTGTCCCCTCCCATCATTTGGCCGTATCTTGCCGCGCCTTGAAGCCCGGCCTTCCTCGCTCCGTGTGGTCTGCCATGAGTCCGAATATGTCCCGAGTGATTGCGTTGCTCGCGGGGATCGGCAGCGTGGCCTGTGGCTCCAGCCCGGCGACGGAGGCCGCCCAGGCGGGGCCGCTGGCGGTCGCGGTCAGCATTCTGCCCCAGAAATACGTCGTGGATCGGATCGGCGGGCCTGCCGTCGCGGTATCAGTGTTGATCGGTCCGGGGCAGAGTCCCGACACCGATGACCCGACGCCGCGTCAAATGGCCAGTCTTGCCGGCACTCAGGTCTATTTCACTATGGGGTTGGAATTCGAGCACGCCTGGCTCAGTCGAATGCATGCAGCATACCCCGGCATGAGCTTGGTCGATATGCGCCAGGGAATTGAACTGCTCCCTTTGGAAGAGGACTCCGGTCCCCGCCATGAGGATCGCCAAGATCCACACGTGTGGATGAGTCCACGGTTGGTGGCCGTCATGGCGGGGACCATCCGGGACGCCCTGATCGAAGCGCTGCCCGATCGCCGGGAACTGTTCGATCTCAATTACCGACGGTTGGTGCGCGACCTCAATACCGTCGATGACGAGGTCCGCGCGCTCCTTCATGACCTCCCGACCCGGACGTTCATGACAGTCCATCCGGCGTGGGCCTACTTCGCCGAGGAGTACGGACTGCGCCAAGTCCCCATTGCGAGCCACGGGAAGGAGCCCGGCGCCCAAACCCTGGCGCGCCTGATCCACCGAGCTCGCGTCGAGCATATCCGGGTGGTGGTGGTCCAAGCCCAATACAGCCAAGACATGGCGAAGACCGTGGCACAGGCGACGGGTGCCAGAGTGCTGATGCTCGATCCGCTGGCGGAGGATTATGTGAACAACGTGCGGCATGTGGCCGAGCGGCTGGCCGAGGCATTGCGCAGATCATGAGTGCCGCGATCGAGCTCGAGCGGGTGTCGTTCAGCTACGGCGGGCCGCTGGTGTTGGAAGACATCGATCTCACTGTGGAAGAGGGCGAGTTCCTTGGCCTGGTGGGTCCCAATGCCAGCGGCAAGAGCACGTTGCTCAAGGTCGTGCTCGGTCTCTTTCGGCCTACCGCAGGCCGAGTGCGGGTGTTCGGCCGCGATCCGGTGGACGGGCGCAACGCCATCGGCTACGTGCCGCAGTTCGCGACGTTCCGGCGGGACTTCCCGATTCTGGTTCGAGACATGGTGCTCCTGGGGCGGCTCGGCGCCACCCGGGTGCTGGGCGGCTATCGCGCGACGGATCACGCCGCCGCCGAGCTCGCCATGCGGGAGGCCCAGGTCTGGGACGTCCGGGCCAACCCGATCGGGATGCTCTCGGGCGGTCAGTTGCAGCGGGCGCTGGTGGCGCGGGCCCTGGTCTCGAATCCCAAGATCCTCATTCTCGATGAACCGACCTCGAACATCGATGTGCTGGCCGAGGCCGACATTTTCACATTGTTCCGGACGCTCAATGAGCGCATGACCATCGTTGTGGTGTCTCATGACGTTGGGTTCATCACCCAGTACGTGCATCGCGTGGCCTGCTTGAATCGGACCTTGGTGTGCCACCCCACCGGCGCCATCACCGGCGAAGTCATCGCCCGGCTATACGGCACGCCTGTGCGGCTCATCGACCACGGCCATGACCACTCATAGGGTGTTGTGATGGGCGAGTTCTTCCGAACGCTTGCCACCGAGCAGTTCCTCCAGCATGCCTTGGCGGCGGGAATCCTCGCGAGTATCGGCTGCGGGGTCATGGGCTCCTACGTGGTGGTCAAGCGTATCGGCTATTTGGCGGGGGGTATCGCCCACGCCGTGCTGGGGGGGATGGGGATCGCGTACTTCTTTGGCCAGGACCCGATCCTCGGCGCACTGATCGCCGCGCTCGCGGCGGCCCTCATCGTGGGGTGGGTCAGCCGCCACGGAACCGAGCATGTCGACACACTGATCGGTGCCCTGTGGGCCGTCGGCATGGCGATCGGGATTCTCTTCATTTCGCAGACCCCGGGCTACATCGTCGACCTGTTGAGCTACCTGTTCGGCAACATCTTGATGGTGGCTCCGAAAGGCCTGCTTTTCATTGCGATTCTCGACCTGATCATCGTGGTCTTGGTGTTGTTGCTCTACCGGCAGTTCCTGGCCGTTGCGTTCGACGAGGAATTTGCCCTGCTCCGCGGCGTCTCCGTCGAGTTCGTCGATCTGCTCCTCCTCTCCCTGGTGGCCCTTACGGTCGTCACGCTGATTCGGGTGGTCGGGCTGATTCTGGTGATCGCCCTGCTCACGCTCCCGGCGGCCATTGCCGGGCAGTACGTCCGTTCCCTGGGACGCATGATGTTGCTGGCCATTCTGCTGGGTATGGTGTTTACGGTCGGCGGGCTGGCGCTGTCATTCCGCCCCGACCTCCCGGCTGGCGCTTCCATTATCGTGGTGGCCGGGGTTGCCTACCTGGTGTCGACCGGACTTCAGGCCGCCCTCAGGTGGCGGAAGATGCGCGGCTTGCGAGGGCGACACTCCGTCTAAGGCACGCCGCGCTCCCTCGACCGAAGACCGACCTCAGTGGCTCATCCGGAAGGTCAAGTACAGTCCCACCAGATACGTGATCAGGATGAACGCGGGTCCGGGCTCGATGACCCACCAGCGTCGCTCGGATTTGTTGAGGATGTCGAGGATAGCGATTCCCATCATCAAGACCCCCACCAACGCGCCGATGACGAGGGCAGGGTGAACCTGGGCCAGCAGCGACTCCGAGCCGTTCAGAATGTCCAATGGGAAGAGCACGGCGATGTTGAAGCAGTTGCTGCCAAGCAGGGTCCCGACGGCCAAGTTGTAGGCACCGGCCCGAATGCACGCCAGGGTCACGGCGGCCTCCGGCAGGGAAGTGGTGAATGCCAGGAGGATCATCCCGACAAAGCCCTGGGTCAGGCCCCATTGCTCCGCGAGATCTGCCGCGGAGGACGCCACGTACCGGGCCGCCAAGAGAATGATCAGCGAGGCGACGCCGAAGCCGATTACCGCGGACCCGAGGGTGCGGGGCGGGACTTTTGCGGCCGCCACTTCCTTCGGCGTGCGAAAGGGCGGGCCCTCTCGGTTTCGGTGCAGGAGCCGCATGCCCGCGACGTAGGTGAGGCCGATTACCAAGGAGGCCCACCCGAGGCCGACAAAGGTGGGGGTCGAGTGCGTGACGATCCCCATCGCGGCCATCACCGTGAGACAGATCGCCAGGACACCGACCAGCGCCTGGTTGACGGCGACTCGGGTCAGGATGTGGCCCTGACGGTGCAGGAGATCGGCAACAGCGAGGATGGCCATGTTTGCCATGCTCGACCCGAAGAGATCGCCGACTGCAAGTCCGGGAGAGCCTTGCAGGACCGCATGTCCATCGGTAGCCAGTTCCGGGAGCGACGTCACGGCCGCCACCAAGATGGCGCCAACCCAGGCTCCGCCGAGCCCGGTGACCTCGGCGATGGTATCGCCGTCGCGGGCCAATCGCGAGCCGGCGGCGGCCACGGTGGCAGCGCTGATCAGGAACACCAACCAAGCGGGCATGTCAATTCCGGTTCAGGATCTCGGGGGTCACCGGCCGACGCGCGTCGTAATGTCGCCGCGTAGCATAGCTCACCGGCGGCCGGTGGGGCAGGGCTCCGCGTTGCCCGCCTGGCCACCGGCTGCCCGAGGGTGAGACTAGGGATAGTCCGGTGACGTCCTGGTGAAGCATGCCTGAAAGTGTGACCAAGGATTGCTCACTCTGAATGAGCCTTTAGGTTGGGTTCAGGACAGCTTTAGAGCCCGCAGGCGATCTTGTAGGGGGTTCGAGCAACTCGGTTCCACCTCAGCGAGGAGGGACTCATGGTGGCGAAATCGGCGTCCAGGACCAAGCGGAGCCATCTCACGAAGTCGGTCGAGGTTGCGGGAGCCAGCCACGAGGAGCTGGTGCAGGCGCTCGTCGCATCGCTCGAGAACAGCTTCTCCCCCGCAAAGCACGATCCCGCGCTGGAGTGGGCCATGCGCCTCTTTCGGGACTTAGATGAACCCACCCTCCGTGGGCTCGTCTACCGCTACGGCCTCTTTGAAGAGCCCATGAAGGTAGAGGACGAACGACCGGCTTCTCGGGATACGGACGAGTAGTGACGTCCGACCCTGCCCGAGTGCGTGGAGGCAGGAGGCCGCGCGAGGTCGGCGTTGGAGACCCTGGACATAGCCCGATTGCGATCGAGAATCGCCGAGCCCGGATCTCCTTACTCGTAGCCGGCGGCGTTCTCCCGGCCTGCCG
>DATHRW010000326.1:0-9734 GCA_035464955.1 Gemmatimonadales bacterium | reverse complement strand
TGCCGGATGAGGCGTTGGATGATCTGCTCGACGCCCGGGAGCTCGAGGCGCTCCGGTACGGGCACCGTGAGCGGGTCACCGACATGGATCGGCCGTCGGTTCGCGATCTCCCTCGTGTCTTGCCGGCCGTCTTCGCCGACGCAGCGGACCGGGCCGAGCAGGCCGGGTTCGATGGAGTCGAGCTCCACTACGCCCACGCCTATACCATGGCTTCCTTCCTTTCGGCCAGAAACGACCGGCCCGACGGCTACGGAGGGCCGGTGGAGCAGCGCATGCGTCTGCCGCTCGAGGTGTTCCACGCGGTACGGGATCGCTGCTCGGACCGATTGGTCGTCGGGTGTCGCTATTTGACGGAGGAGTGCATCCCGGGTGGGAGCACCGTAGAAGACGCGATGGCGTTCGGGGTCGGCTTCGCGACGGCCGGGATGGACTACGTCTCGCTGTCCCGCGGGGGGAAGTTCGAGGACGCCAAGCAGCCGAAGGTAGGGTGGGCGGCCTATCCGTACACCGGGCCCAGCGGCTATGAATGCATGCCGACCGTGCGGTCCGACGCCCGCGGTCCCTTTGGCCGTAACATTCAGGCTTCGGGTAGGATCCGGCGGGCCATCCGCGCGGCCGGTTTCACTACGCCGGTGGTGGTATGCGGGGGGATCGCCACGTTCGACCAGGCCGAGGGCGTTCTCCGGCGTGGAGAGGCGGACATCGTAGCGTCGGCGCGGCAATCATTGGCCGATCCAGACTGGTTTCTCAAGATCCGAGTTGGCCGTGGGGCTGAGGTGCGTCGGTGTGTGTATACCAACTACTGCGAGGGACTCGATCAGGTGCACAAGCAAGTGACCTGCAAGCTGTGGGACAAACTTGGCGGCGACGCACCGGAAGGTGACGTTTCCATGACGGATGACGGCCGCCGCCGGCTCGTTGCGCCGCCGTGGGCGAACCGTGACACGGCACTGGAGACGGCGTCATGAAGGTGGTGGCTATTGGCGGCGGACCGTCCGGCTTGTACGCGGCCATCCTGCTCAAGAAGGCCGATCCGGCGAGCCAGGTCACCGTCTACGAGCGGAATCGCTTGCATGACACATTCGGGTTTGGCGTGGTCTTTTCCGACGCCACGTTAGAGCGCCTGGCCGAGGCCGACCAACCATCCCACGACGAGATGACCCGCGCATTCGCGCACTGGGACGATATCGAGATCCACCACCGCGGTGCCACCATCACCTCGACGGGGCATGGTTTCAGCGGGTTGTCACGACAGCGACTCCTCACGATTCTGAGTCGGCGATGCGAGGAACTGGATGTCGATCTGCGCTTTGAATCGGAGGTCCACGAGTACGCTGTGGCGAAGGGAGCCGATCTGATTCTCGGTGCCGACGGCTTCAACAGCGTCGTCCGGGGGTGGTTCAGCGACACCTTTCGGCCGGAGATCGATTGGCGGCCCAACCGCTTCGTTTGGCTGGGCACAACCCGGAAGTTTCCGGCCTTCACCTTCTACTTCAAGGAAAGCCCATACGGGCTGTGGCGGGTGCACGCCTATCAGTATGAAGCCGGGCATTCGACCTTCATCGTCGAGGCACGGGAGGAGACGTGGCGCGCCGCCGGCATGGAGAGCGCAACCGAGGACGACACCGTTGCCTTTTGCCAAGATCTCTTCGCCGATGAGCTGGAAGGTCATCCCCTCCTCGCCAACCGATCCATTTGGCGCCGGTTCCCGACTATTCGGAATGCCACGTGGCACCACGAGAACGTGGTCTTGATCGGTGATGCGGCCCACACCGCACATTTCTCTGTCGGCTCAGGTACCAAGTTGGCCATGGAGGACACCATCGCGTTGGTCGATGCGCTCCGTCGCACGGCCGACGTACCGGCGGCGTTGACGGCGTACGAGCGTGCCCGGCGACCGGAGGTGGAGAGCCTCCAGCGTGCGGCCGAGGTCAGCCTCCAGTGGTTCGAGGAGACGGAACGCTATCGGGCCCTCGAGCCGGTCCAATTTGCGTTCAGTCTCCTGACCCGGAGCCTCCGGATAACTCACGAGAATCTTCGACGGCGCGACCCGACATTCGTGTCCGAAGTCGACCGCGTCTTCGCGCGACAGGCGACGCGGCAGAGCGGGGTCGCCGTCGACACGTCACCCGCGCCCCCACCGATGTTCACGCCGTTTCGGCTTCGGGATCTCATCTTGGCCAATCGGGTCGTCGTGTCGCCGATGTGCCAGTACTCCGCTGAAGACGGCACGCCGGGGGATTGGCACCTGGCGCACCTTGGCAGCCGCGCGGTCGGAGGGGCCGGCCTGGTCATGACCGAGATGACCGACGTGAGCCGCGACGGACGGATCTCGCTGGGGTGCACCGGGATGTACAAACCCGAGCACACCGTCGCGTGGCGACGCATCGTCGACTTCGTGCACCGGCACTCATCGGCCAAGATCGGGATTCAGCTTGCCCACGCGGGGCGGAAGGGCGCCACCAAGCGCCCGTGGGAGGGCGAAGGCGGGCCGCTGATCGATGGAGCGTGGCCTCTCCTCGCGCCGTCGCCGCTTCCGTACGCACCCGGGTATCAGGTGCCACGGGCGATGGACCGTGATGATATGGACCGGGTCCGCGACGACTTCGTGCAGGCCACCCGTATGGCGGACGACGCAGGCTTCGATCTGCTGGAACTCCACTTCGCACACGGGTACCTGCTCTCGACCTTCATTTCTCCGCTCACCAACCGGCGCACGGATGGGTATGGCGGGTCGCTCGACAACCGGCTCAGATTCCCCCTCGAGATCCTGGATGCGGTCCGCGCGGCATGGCCCAAACCCAAGCCGGTGTCGGTCCGGATTTCAGCCGTGGATTGGGTCCCCGGCGGCATGGAGCCGCCCGACGCCGTTGAAGTGGCTCGTCGACTCAAGGCCCACGGGTGCGACATCATCGATGTGTCCGCCGGGCAGACGGTTCCCGAGGCACAGCCCATCTATGGGCGGCAGTTCCAGACGCCATTCAGCGACCGCATTCGCCACGAGGCGGCTATTTCGACCATGGCCGTGGGGAACATCTCTTCCTTCACGGACGTCAATAGCATTCTGGCCGCGGGGCGGGCCGATCTCTGTGTGCTGGCGCGCGCCCACTTGTGGGACCCATATTGGACGCACCACGCAGCGCACGCCCTGCAGCACCCGCTGCCGTGGTCCAGTCCCTACCACGTGCTCGATGGGTACGTGCCCCGGTTCGACTAGTCAGATTTCCTAGGTTCTGCACGACACTTCAGGAGCGACCCACATGCCGCTGACGTACTCGAGCTATCTCAAACTCGACGAGTTGCTCCGCCTCCAACAACCAGTGTCTGAAGGGCCTGAGCACGACGAGACCCTTTTCATTATTATCCATCAGGTCTACGAGCTGTGGTTCAAGGAGGTGCTGCACGAGCTGGATTACCTGCGCACCTTGCTGGTCGAGACCAATACGCCGCTCGCGCTGGCCACGTTCAAGCGCATCCTCACCATTCTCAAAGTCCTCGTGTCTCAGATCGACGTCTTGGAGACCATCACTCCGCTGGACTTCCTGTCCTTTCGGGATCGGCTGGAATCGGGTAGTGGATTTCAATCGTACCAGTTTCGCGAGCTCGAGTTTCTCCTCGGGCGACGGGACCGGGCCGCCATCCAGCATTTTCCGGCGGACTCGGTCGGGCGCCAGAGACTCGAGACGCGCTACCGGCAAGGCACGCTGTGGGATGCGTTCCTCAAGTATATGGCGGATAGCGGGTACGCGGTTCCTGCGGAACTCTTGGAACGCGACGTGACCCAGCCCGTCCCATCGTCGCCGCAGGTGCAGGAGATCCTGACCAACATCTACCGCGAGAATCCGACGATCGTGCCGGTGTGCGAACGGCTGGTGGATTTGGACGAGGGGCTGCAGGAGTGGCGCTACCGGCATGTGAAGATGGTCGAGCGTACCATCGGGACCAAGCGGGGCACCGGCGGGAGCGCCGGCGCGGAATACCTGAAGACGACATTGATGAAGCCGGTATTTCCCGATCTCTGGGCGATCCGAGGGGACCTCTGACC
The DNA here is from genome assembly GCA_035464955.1 of Gemmatimonadales bacterium. Taxonomy (GTDB): domain Bacteria; phylum Gemmatimonadota; class Gemmatimonadetes; order Gemmatimonadales; family GWC2-71-9; genus JABDII01. Next base: position 5,689 of record DATHRW010000326.1, on the reverse strand, counting down.
ATGCCGGCCCTCGAGGATCTAGCCCGAAGCCCCAACGCGATCGCTCCGCACTACAGCCAGTTTCGAGTCTCCGAGCGACTGCTCTTGACGGGTCACTCGCATCAGGCCTGGCCCGACCGTGCATTCGAGGGTCAAACGCAGGCATGGCGCGATGCCGCAGCCCTGGTCGACGAGAAGTGGGACGCCGCCTTTGCCAAGGCGGACCGGGTCCGTCGCGGGTTCGCCACGTGGCTCGGCGACCCGGGGGGCTCGGTGGCGCTCAGCACGAGTACCCACGACCTGGTCGTGCGGTTCCTGTCGGCGCTGCCGCTTGGCGCTCGACCCCGTCTGGTGACGACCGACGGGGAATTCCACACCATCCGCCGGCAACTCGACCGCCTGGAGGAAGAGGGCATTGAGATCACGCGAGTCCCAGCACTGCCCGTGGATACGGTCGCCGAACGGCTGGGAGCGGCAACGACGGAGCGGACATCGGCCGTGCTGGTCTCGGCGGTGCTCTTTCGCAACGCCCATATTGTTCCGGGCCTCGGTGAGTTGATGGCCACGTGCCGACGCCTCGGCGCGGAGCTCCTGGTCGATGCCTACCACGCCACGAACATCGTCCCGTTTTCGGTACACGAGACGGGGCTCGAAGACGCCTACGTGGTGGGCGGAGGCTACAAGTACTGTCAAATGGGTGAAGGGAACTCCTTCCTCCGGCTCCCCGCCGACTGTGCGATGCGCCCGGTGGTGACGGGATGGTTCAGCGAGTTCGGTGCGCTGGCCGCACCAGTCTCCGGCCGCGAGGTTGGCTACGGAGCCGGCCCGGCCCGGTTCGCGGGAGGGACCTACGACCCGACCAGCCACTATCGCGCCGCGGAGGTGTTCGATTTCTTCGAAGACCACGGCCTCACGCCCGAATTTCTCCGACAGGTGAGCCAGCACCAGGTCGGGCTCCTGATGGATCGCTTTGACGCCCTCGGGGCTGACCCCGCAATCATCGATCGCGATCGGTCGGTCGGACTCCCCGGGGTTGCCGGTTTTCTCGCCCTTACGGCGCCCCACGCGGGTGAGTTGTGCCGCCTGCTCCGCGAGCGAGGAGTCATGTCGGACTACCGCGCCGACGTATTACGGCTGGGGCCGGCGCCGTATCTGTCGGATGTCCAGCTCGGGGCCGCCATCGACGCGCTCGACTCCGCAATCCACGCCCTCCGATCGACCACCTGAGCGTGGAGTTCCCGTGCTTGCGCGGGACTCTCGGTCAACGCATACTCGCTCATGGGGAGCCCGTCGCCGTGAAGGGGTCGGCGCGGGTCGTTCGCGGTTTGATCGAGCGAAACGCTGCGGCGTGCGGCGTTCGAGGGGGATACCATGGCCACGCAGTTCTGGAAAGGCGCCGTGCTCGTGCTGCTCCCGGCGGTTGCGGTTGCCCAGGATGCCGATATCCGGCAGCGTGTCATCGATGCGCAGCCGGTCCGATTCGAGTCCTCCGATTGCTTCAAGACCGGCCACTTCAGCGTGCGCGGCGCGACGGCCTCGCTCAAGACCGCATCTGAGAGCGAGGCGAACCGGGAACGATTGCTAGGGGACGCACGCACCAGCCTGGTCCGCGCGATCGAAGAGCGCGGCCAAGAGAAGAACGCTGGAGCCTGGTTCTACCTGGGCCGGACCTACCTCAATATGGGGGACGTCATCGGTGCCGATTCGGCGTTCACCCGAGCCGAGGCGTTGGCCCCCGAATGCGCGGCGGAGGTCACTGACCTGCGCCGTCGGTCGTGGCTCGCCATAGCGGAGGTGGCCAACCTCCACGTGCAGGAGCAGCGCATCGACAGCGCCGTGGTGACCTACCGGCTTGCCCTGCGGATGTACCGTGGAGAACCACGCGCATTCAGCAATATGGGGACGATCTTCGAGCTGGCTGAAGAGCCCGATAGCGCGTTGACCTATTTCCGCTTCGCCGCGAACATGGACGCCCGTGTGGACGGGAAACCCGATCCCGAGATTGGGCGGGCCACGCGGCGCATGGCCCAGCTCTTCGCCGAGGGCGATAACGTCGATAGCGCTGGCGTCTACCTGGAGCGGGTGATCGCGTCGGCCCAGGCCGCCAACGACTCCGCCGGCCGCGACGCTGCGACCAGTGCCCTTGGCCGGATCATGTTCCAAGCCCAGCGGTACCCGGAGGCGCTCTCAGCGTTCAAGCGCTTGGCCGAGTGGCGCCCGCGCGATGACGCCGCCAAGCGCAATCTTGCCAGTATCTACCAGGCCGCCGGACATTCGGATAGCGCGCAGGCCATCCTCGCTGCCTTCGGAGAGACCGTTCCGATGGCGCAGCAGGTCGATACCAATGCGGCTCCGTACTTGATCAACCGTGGGGCGGGCAAGTATCAGCAGAAACAATTCGAGGCCGCTGCCAAGGACTTCGAACAGGCCGTGATGGCCGATCCCAGCAACCGGATCGCCTTGACCAACCTGGCATTGACCTACAATGAGCTCAAGAACGGCGCCAAGCTGGTCGCGACAGCTAAGCGCTCCCTCGCGCGCGATCCGTTCGACGAGCTGTCCCACCGGTTCTTGGTGCAGGGCTACGTGTTTCTCGAAGAGAAGGGCGAGGCCCAGTCGGCCGTCGCCCAGCTCGATGCGCTGCCAATTTTCGTAGACAGCCTCAGCGCCACACCCTCGCAAGGCGGGACATCGGTTCGGGGCGTTGCCGTGAACAAACGAAAGAGTGCGTCGGCAGCGATGGTGCTGGTGTTCGAGTTCGTCGGGCCCGACGGCGCGGTGATATCCTCGAACGAGGTGGCGCTCCCCTCGATTCCTTCCGGTGGATCGAGTGCCTTTACGGTCGAGGGCCGGGGAAGCGGGATCGTCGACTGGCGATACCGAAAGAAGTAGCGGAGAGCGGCTCCGACTAGGTGACGCCGGACGGCGTGGGCTTCCGGCCTGCCGCCTCTCGCGCCAAGGCCCGGAGAATGCCGATGGCACTGCGCTGCTCCGGGAGGCTGAGGCCCGACAGGCTGTCGCGAATGCATTCGGCGTGAGCGGGAAGGAGTTCGACCAGCATCGTCTCCCCTTGGGAGGTCAGGGCCGCGTACTTCGCCCGTCGATCTGTCCGCGAGGTGTGGCGCTCCACCAAACCCTTGGCTTCGAGACGGTCCACGAGAAACGTGACCCCACCGCTCGACACCAATTGGTCCCGTTGGATCTCCCCGAGTTGCATTGGCCCCTTGCGGTGCAGGGCTTCGAGCACCCCATACTCAGCCATGGTGAGCCCACGTTGGGTGAGGTCGCTGGTCGCCTGGGCATGCACGGCTGAGTGGGCCTTCGAGAGGTGTTCCCAAAGCTGGAGGGCTGTGGTGGTGGGGTCACCATAGCGCAGCGGCTCGCCGCGGGTGCCGTAGCGTCCTGTTCGGGTGCCGCTGTCCGATCCGGCCTTCTGGCCGGGCGCCTGAGCGGTGGGGTGTCGGGGGACGTCTGCCATGATGGTTCAAAGCCTAGAGGGTTAGTGCTGGGGCTCTCAGTACTGAACTACCCCTGAAACGGCGGCTGTCAAGGGGGGGCATCGGGCCCCAGGTACTATCCCGGGCGGTCGGGCCGGAGGTCTGGATGGTCTACCTGCTGGGCGCGAATCTCGTGGTTCTGACCCACGTCGCCTTCGTAGCCTTCGTTGTCCTGGGTGGCGTGCTGGTGCTTCGGTGGCGGAGGGTCATGTGGCTCCACCTCCCAGCGGCCGTCTGGGGCGCGCTCATCGAGTTCATGAATTGGCCCTGTCCCCTCACACCGCTCGAGAATTGGCTACGCCGGCAGGCTGGAGTCGAGGGATACCAGGGTGGATTCATCGAGCACTACCTGCTCCCGCTGCTGTATCCGGCCGGCCTCACCCGCGATTTCCAGCTGGGCTTGGGTCTCGCTGTCGTCCTGGTGAATCTTGCCGTCTATGCTTGGGTCGGGTGGAAGATGCTGCGGCCGTGATGGATTGATTCTTCCTAACTCAAGGTCTTTGTGTCTGAGAGTCTCGGGGCCGCGACATGTGATCCTGGTCTGGGCACGACAGATCAGCAACCCTCCACGCGGAGCGTCACCACTCCAGATCCACCACCCAGATGTCGCTGTCCCATTCACCGACGGACAGGTAAATGGCGTCGCTCCCGATTGTCAGAGCCCCCAACCCTCTTCCGTCGTTCTTCGGGGACCATGGAGAGACTGACGCGTCGTCGAATGCCACGACCCGTCGCAGCTCGCCACCTTCGGCCGGCATCGACATCACGTAGACCCGCCCGCCGGGATTGCCGAAGAAGTAGAGCGTCGAGCCGTCCGGGGAATAGCGCGGATACCGGGTCCACCAGAGGATGCCGAGATCCGTGGTGTCGCGACGGAGCACGGCGCTGCTAAACTTGCGGTCGGCCACGGCAAAAGGCGTCGGGTCGTACCGCCTCTCGACCTGCCCGGTCGGTGAGAGCCAGAGCAGGCTGTTGAACGATTCGAGCCGCGACGGCTCGTGGAAGGCGTTGCAGATGATGCCGGAGCCGCCCCGGACCCGCCGTGGCAGCTGGCATTCGCCGTCGTACCACTGGGCCGGCTCGCCGAACTCCACCGGCATGTTGTATCCCTGACGGAGGCTGTCGCGCGAGACTGCCCAGAGCCCGTCGCTTCCCCGTTCGTAGATCAGCTGCAGGCCGTCCGGTGACCAGTCGAACAACTGCCGTCCCCCGAGGTCCACCACTTCGCGTCGCTGGTTTCCACCGTCGGCATCCATGACCCAGAGTTCCACCCGGTTCTCCGCATCCCGGGCGAACGCGATTTCCCGCCCGTCGGGAGACCAAACGGGACGGTAGCCGCCGTACGCGTCTGCGGTGAGCTGCATCGGTGCCCCGCCTTCGAGGGCCATCCTGTATATCTGAGGCCGTTCCCCGGGGCTGGTTCGGAAGTCGAAGGCGATCGAGTCCCCGCCGGGCGAGAGGTCGTGCCACAACACCCGCTCGTTCCAGCGGGCCTCGGTCACGGGCCGCCCCTCGGCGATCGAAATCGCGCCCTGCTCAGGGATGGGCAGTGACCAGATGTTGCGGCGAAAGAGGAGCTTCGAGTAGGCCAGCCGTCTACCGTCCGCCGACAGGGAGAGATTGCCTGGATTCTCGCCGCCGAACGTCACGCGCTGCGGCTCGTCTGGGGCATCCGCGTCCAGCATGTAGATGTCGCGCGGGCCGTCGCGGTCGGACACGAAGAGGAGGTGGCGGTTGTCGGGGAGCCACGCGGGAATCATGTCACGGTGCTCGCCGTCGGTGATCTGTACCGGCTCGCCGCCTTCGCGCAGAACCCAGATCGCCGACGTGACCAGCTCGTTCTCAATGAGACCACGGGCTAGTCGCGGGTCGCCCCGGGTCGGGGAGCGAACCCAGGCCAGGTTCCGGCCATCGGGCGACCACGTCAGGGAGTGGATCTCGCCGGCCTCCGGAATGATCGCCACCGGTTCGCCCAGTTCCGTTCCCGCACCCACGGTCTCGATGAAGATGCCGAACCCCGGACCTTCCGGGTTCCACCAGCAGGCGAACCGTGTTCCGTCGGGCGAGAGCGCGGGATTGTAGCACGGGGGTCGGTCGAGGATGCGAACCGGTCCACCGTTCCTGCCGATTTCCTTGAGGGCGAACAGGGACCCCACACCGGTCCACCCGCCGAAGAAGATGCGATCGCCGTCCGGACTCCAGTGTGAGACGCC
>DATHRW010000325.1:0-15598 GCA_035464955.1 Gemmatimonadales bacterium | reverse complement strand
CACCGCCACCGCCACCGCCACCGCCACCGCCAGCGCCGAGCCGGGGTGGAGGTGACGGCGCTGGAGAGACCGCCGAGGACCGGCTGCGGCGCCGCTCGACGCCGCTCGTACGGAAGATGGCGGCGGAGCACAATCTGGACTTGGCAGCGATCACCGGGACGGGCATGGCGGGACGGGTTACCAAGCAGGACCTGCTCGACTTCCTCGAGCGCCGGCCCCGAGCGGCGCCCCCTCAGGCCGCGCTAGCCCCGGCTGCCAGCTCAAGGGCCGAAATCCGCGGGCCTCAGGTCGAGCCGTGGGAGGGCGACCGGGTCGAGCCGTGGTCTCGCATTCGCAAGCTGACCGCTGACCACATGATTATGTCACGACAGGTCTCCGCGCATGTGGCGAGCGTGTTCGAGGTGGACTACACCCGCGTGGCGCAGATTCGATCCAAACTCAAGCGGGAGTACGCCGACCGCGGGGTCAATCTGACCTTCTTGGCGTTCATCACCAAGGCGGTGGCCGACAACATCCGCAATCACCCGGTGCTCAACGCGGCCGTCACGGGCGAGTCCACGATCTTCCGGCGTGACATCAACATCGGGATTGCGGTCGCGCTCGATTGGGGCCTCATCGTGCCGGTCATCAAACACGCCGACGGGCTGTCTCTCATTGGGACCGCGCGGGCCATCAACGACCTCGGCGAGCGGGCCAGGACCAAGAAGCTGAATCCCGACGAGATCCAGCAGGGTACGTTCACCATCACCAATCCTGGCGTCTTCGGGTCGCTCACGGGCATTCCGATTATCAACCAACCGCAGGTGGCCATCCTGGCGGTTGGGTCCATTACGAAGCAGCCGGCGGTGGTGACCCTACCGGACGGAACCGATGCCATCGGTATCCGTGTGAAGGGCATGCTCTCGATGTCCTACGACCATCGGGTTGTCGATGGAGCGGATGCCGACAGGTTCCTGGCTGACGTCCGGACAACGCTGGAAAACTTTCCCGAGACCGCGACGTGACATGCCGCGGACCCTGAGGGTCGGCCGGGTGACGGTCAAACCCGGGGACGAGGACGCCTACATTCACACGGTGCACGCCCTCGCTCGGCTAGCCCACGAGCGCGGCATCAACATCTGGTTGTTCCGGCATGGCCGTGCACCCGGGAGGTTCTTCGAGTTCGTGGAGGGGGCTCGGGAGGAGGTCCTGAGCGAGCCCAGGTCCTCCGAGGAAGCCGAGTTGATCCACCGGCTGGAGGGCATTGCCACCTATGCGCCCGAATCAGCAGACTGGTGGTACGAGGTGCCCGCGCCGGAGCCGTTTGATTAATCCAACCGTGAGAAGACACTGCGCCCATGCCGAGACGAGTCATCGAAATCAACGGAGAGAAGTGGGACGTCGCCCTCAGCGGACGCGTCACCCAATTTACGCGGGATGAGTTCGGTCTGGTCTTCAGTCGTGGCACCGGCGAGAATCGGGAGCATCGGGTGATCCGGTACTCCCCCAAAGGATCACGCCACTGGGACGTGTCCCTGAACGAACTGGATGACCAGAAGCTGGCAGAACTCTTCGCTCGATCGCAGCCGTCGTGGACGGCGCCGGAGACGGGGTACGCGCGCTGAGCTCACTCACGTCCCGGCACATCGATTTGCACCTCCATTCCACCGCGTCGGATGGGACACTCAGCCCGCGGGTCGTCGTCGAACGAGCGCGGCAGGCTAATCTTGCGGCGATTGCTCTGACTGATCACGACACCCTGGCCGGGCTCACGGAAGCGTGCGAAGCCGGGGAGCAAGTGGGCCTACGGGTGGTGAGCGGCTGCGAATTTTCGGTCGCCGCCACATGGGGTGAACTTCATGTGTTGGGGTATTTCTTGCCATCGGGATCGGAGGAGATCGAGACTTTTCTGGCGGCACGCCGCGACGACCGCTATCGTCGGGCGGGCGGAATGGTCTCGCGGCTCCATGGCCTCGGAGTAAAGATCGAATTCGATCACGTCCTCGAGACGGCAGGTGGCGGGGCTATCGGTCGGCCGCACGTGGCCCAAGCACTGGTGGACCGCGGTGCTGTTCGGGATGCGCAGGACGCCTTCGATCGGTATCTCGGCCGAGGCAAGCCGGCATTTGTCGCGAAGAATCTGCCGAGGTTTCGGGACGTGGCCGATCTGGTCCACCGAGTCGGCGGCCTCGTCTCGGCCGCCCACATGAAGGATCGGGGCACGAGACGCGCCCTCCGGCGACTGCAGGAGGAGGGGCTCGATGCCGTGGAGATCCGCCACCCAAGCCACACTCCCGAGGTCCGCACCGCCTTGGCGGCGCATGCTGCCGACCTCGGCCTTCTGCCAACGGGTGGTAGCGACTGGCACGGTGATGCCGGGTCCACGCCATCACTGACGACCATCGGTGCGCAACAGGTGCCGGAGGAGTGGCTCCACCAGCTCGAGCGGCGACGCGAGGAACGAGCAGTCTATTGATAGATGGGAGCCACCGACTGACGACACAGGAGGCGAACAATGGGCAGGGTAATCGGAAGTGTCATTGCGGGATACGTCGCGATCTTCGTCGCGGTGTTTGTGCTGATGACCCTCGCCTGGATGCTGTTGGGGCCTGCCGGCTCGTTTCAGCCTGGCACCTGGGATGTCACCACCACCTGGATCGTCGTGAGTGTCGTGGTGGGCCTCGTCGGCGCGATTGCCGGCGGATACGTGTGTGCCCTGGTCGCAAGAGATCCGCGCGGACCCAAGGCCCTCGTTGGCGTGGTCGTGGTGCTCGGGATCCTGTTCGCGATTCCGGTGCTCACAGGCGGCGGCGACGCCGTGCTCGGGCCACGGCCCGACGTCGTCCCGATGATGGACGCGATGCAGCGGGCACAGCAGCCTGCCTGGATCGCGCTCATGAACCCGACCCTCGGGGCCATCGGGGTGCTGATCGGCGCCCGCTTGCGGCCGACGCAGTCGGCATGACGGAGAGGTGTCGGTGAAGCCGGTCAGCAATCGCCATGGTTGAGGCTCCGTGGTATAAGCGCATCCACATTCCGCACGTCTTTGTCCTGCTGACGGCGGTCGTCTTCATCGGGATGCTCTTCACCTACGTACTTCCCTCGGGCGAGTACCGCCGCGAAACCAAGAAGATCGAAGGCCGGGAGCGCACCCTCGTTGTGCCCGGCACCTTCCAAGCCATTCCAAAGCATTATTCGCTTCGGGGCGTCCTGATCGGCGATCCGGAGAACGCACCTGAGGAATACGCCGAGCCGGTCAGTATTCAGGGGTTCCTCACGGCGATCCCCCGCGGGCTCGAGCAGTCCGCCGACATCATCTTCTTCATTTTCATGATCGGCGGCACCTTCGGCATCCTGCAGCGCTCCGGCACGATCCCGGCCATGATCCGGATGTTGTTGGACCGGTTCGGGCACTCGGCCAAGCTCTTGACCATCATCATCATGCTGGCGATTGCCGTGGGCGGGTCGACACTCGGCATGGGCGAAGAGTTCATTCCGCTCGTGCCGGTCTTTCTCATCATTTCCCAGCGCCTCGGGTACGATCGAATCTACGGCCTGGCTCTGGTGATGCTGGCGGCGGACATGGGGTTCGCCTCAGCGACGACCAATCCGTTCACCATCAATATCGCCCAGGGCATCGCTGAATTGCCCCTCAATAGCGGCATGGGGCTGCGACTCGTGTTCTTCGTCTGCTGCCTCACGCTCACCATCGTCTACGTCCTGCGGTATGGGGCCAAAATCCAGCGCGATCCGTCACTCTCGCTGGTGGCTGACGAAGCCGAACATGTCCCGCCCGACAACTTGGACGATCACACGTTCGGCCGGAGACACTTCGCCACGATCACCCTCTGCCTCCTGATCTTTGCGGGCATCCTCTACGGCGTGCAGGCGCTCGACTGGTGGATGGCCGACATGGCCGGTGGCTTCTTCCTGATGGGCCTCGTCGCGGCCGCCATCTCCGGGCTGTCCCTCAAGGACTCGAGCGAGGCATTCGTCAAAGGTATGGAAGACATGGTGGTCGCGGCGCTCGTGGTGGGGTTCGCCCGGGGCATCCAGGTGGTGCTGATTGACGGGCAGATCCTCGACACCCTGATTCACTCCGCAGCCACCGTTCTCCAAACCGTGCCGCGCTACGTGTCGGTCGAAGGCATGCTCGCCTTCCAGACCTCGCTCAACTTCCTGGTCCCGAGCGGGTCCGGGCAGGCCGCCGTCACCATGCCGCTCATGGCACCGCTGTCGGATGTGCTCGGCATCACCCGGCAGACGGCGGTCCTGGCCTTCCAGTTCGGTGACGGCCTGTCGAACACTATCGTTCCCACGTCGGGCGTGCTCATGGCCATGCTGGCCCTGGCCCGGATTCCCTACGGCAAGTGGCTCCGCTTCGTGCTGCCGCTGTTTTTGCAGGTAACCGCGCTCGCCGCCGTGTTCCTGGCCATCGCGGTGGCCATAGGGTATCGGTGAGGAACAGGGAGTAGGGAGTAGGGAGAAGAGGAGACGATAGATTTGAGGGCGGGATGCTCGATTTGGTGACCTTGAATTGCGAAGGAGTTGGCTGATGGCTCTCCGAAGGACGTGTTTGTTTGTGTTGGTTAGCGTATTGGCAGCGGGGTGCACTGGGAAGTCGCCGCGCCAGGCTGAGGACGCGGATGCTGCGGTGCAGCTCCCCATCACATCTTCCATGCCCGCCGCAATTCTCGGCGAGGCTCCGCCGCCCCGAGGCGAGACGGTGAAGTACGTCATGGGCGATACCATGACCCGAGGGTATCTGTCGGTACCCGATGGAGAGGGGCCCTTTCCGGCGCTCATCCTGATTCACGAATGGAATGGCCTGGTCGACCGAGTGCGCCAGGTGGCCGATGCGTTGGCCGACCAGGGATACGTGGCCCTGGCGGCCGACCTGTACCGCGGGCGCACCGGCTCCAACCGAGACGAGAACATGGCCCTGGTCAACGAGACCCGTGGAGATATGGCCGCGGTCATCGCGAATCTGGATCAGGCCCAACGGCTGCTGCGAGACCGGCCCGATGTGACGGGCAAGGTCGGCGTCATGGGGTGGTGCTTCGGCGGTGGGATCGCATTGAGCTACGCCCTGGGCGGGGAGCATCACGATGCGACGGCCATATTCTACGGCTCGCTGGTCGAGGATCCGGCCGAGTTGGCCCGGCTCGATCACCCGGTATACGGCACCTTCGCCGAGTTGGATCGGGGCATTCCTCCGGAGCAGGTGGAGCGCTTTGCCGCCGCCCTCGCCGCGCTCGGGATCGACAACGACATTCACATCTATGATGCGGTGAACCACGGATTCTGGTTGCGGGTCGATGAAGACCGTGCGGTGCGGGAGGAACCTGCGCGAGACGCGTGGGAGCGGCTGGTGGGATTTCTCGGACGGGTGCTGAGGTAGCGTGATGGCCGACGCGGCGGCGACGCTCATCCAAGGGCTGTCGGGCCGTTACGCCATCGAGCGCGAGCTGGGCGCGGGCGGCATGGCGAGGGTATATGCGGCTCAGGATATCAAACATCGCCGCCACGTCGCAATCAAGGTGCTACGGCCGGAACTCGCGGCCTCGGTCGGCGCGGAGCGGTTTCTTCAGGAGATTCAGACCACGGCAAATCTGCGGCATCCGCACATCCTGCCGCTCTATGACTCGGGTGACGCCGGCGGCGTGCTCTACTACGTGATGCCGCTGGTCGAGGGAGAGTCCCTCCGGGATCGGCTGGACCGTGAGACCCAGCTGCCGGTGGCCGACGCGATTCAGATCGGGTGGGAGGTGGCCGATGCGCTGAGCTATGCCCACGGGCGGGGTGTGATCCATCGCGACATCAAGCCGGAGAACATCATGCTCGAGGGCGGGCACGCAACGGTCACCGACTTCGGGATCGCGCGGGCGCTGGCGGCTGCGGGGGAGGCGCGACTGACGGACGTCGGACTGGCGATCGGGACCCCGGCCTACATGAGCCCGGAGCAGTCGAGTGGAGAAGAGGTCGATCACCGGAGCGATGTGTACAGTCTCGGCTGCGTGCTCTACGAGACGCTAGCGGGGGAGCAACCGTATACCGGACCCACCGCCCAGGCCGTGCTGGCACGGCGGCTGAGGGACCCGGTTCCCTCCGTCCGGACCGTGCGAGAATCAGTTCCTCCCGACCTTGAGCAAGCCATCACCACGGCACTGGCCAAGGTCCCGGCCGACCGCTACGGGAGCGCGGCTGAGTTTGGGGAGGCATTGCGGTCAGTTGATCGCGCCGCGTCAGTCCAAGAATGGCGGCCCGCATCCGCCGTGGTAGCAACGCCAACGTCGGCGACGAGGCATCGAAGCGCACAGTCAGTTGCGGTTCTTCCCTTTACCGACATGAGTCCGGAGCGCGACCAAGAGTATTTCTGCGATGGGATATGCGAGGAGATCATCAACACGCTTTCCAAGATCAAGGGTCTGCGGGTTGCCTCGCGCATCTCCGCGTTCGGATTCAAGAAATCGGACGCGGATAGCCGGACCATCGGCGAACGACTCGATGTGTCGAAGCTGCTCGAGGGCAGCGTCCGGAAGGCCGGCGATCAAATCCGGATCAGCGTGCAGCTCATCGATGTCGCCAACGACAGCCACCTGTGGTCGGAGCGCTACGACCGAACGCTCGATGACATCTTCGCCATTCAGGAAAACATCGCCCAGAGCATTGTCCAGGCGCTCGAGGTTACGCTGACGCCAGCGGAGAGCAGCGCACTCCAGGATGCGCCCACGACCCATGCTGCGGCCTACGACTTCTATCTTCGCGGTCGGGAGTTTTTCTATCTGCAAAGCCGGCGAGATCACGATTTCGCGCGGCAAATGTTCACTCGGGCCATCGAGATCGATCCTGCCTTTACCCGGGCCTACGCCGGGTTGGCCGACACCATCGCCTACGTCTACAAGCACTTCGATCGAGATGCGGCACTGCTGGACGAGGCCGACGCTGCGAGTGCCAAGGCCATTCAGCTCGATCCGGGCTTGGCCGAGGCACACACCTCGCGTGGCGTGGTACTCTGGCTCAAGGAACGAGGCGAGGCGGCGGATAGTGAGTTCGAAACCGCGATTCGCCTTAATCCGAACCTCTTCGACGCGTATTATCTATTCGGAATCTCGTGTTTCAACCGAGGGAAGTTCGAGCAGGCCGCCCGGCTGTTCGAGCAGGCATCGGTGGTCCGTCCTGAAGACTATCAGTCACCGCTCATTCTCGGTCCTGTGTATCGGGAGTTGGGCCGCCAAGAGGAAGCAAAACAGACCTATCGCCGCGGGCTCGACGTCGCGAAACGGCATCTGGACCTCCACCCGGAAGATGCGCGGGCCTGGTACCTCGGGGCGAATGCGCTGGTCGTGCTGGGCGAGGCCGATCTGGGCTTCACATGGGCCGAGAAGGCTCGCGCGATGGACCCCGAGAATCCACTGCTCTTCTACAATCTGGCCTGCATCTACGCCGTTGCAGGTCGCATTGACCACGCTCTCGACTTGATCGAACGAGCAGTCGACTTGGGGTACCCGCACAAAGAAAGCTTGGTGAACGACCCCGACTTCGAGCCGCTCCGCGATCAGCCCCGCTTCAGCGCGTTGCTTGCCAGGCTCTGACACGGTGGCATAGCCCAGCAACCGGGTCACCGGACATGCAAGATCCCCCTGTTCAACTCGGCGACATCGTGGTCGTGGGCGGAGGCTGCTACGGAACGTTCTATACCCAACAGCTGATCGACGCCCGCCAGAGGAACAAAGCCACGTACGGGAGACTCGTGGTCGTCGATCGCGATCCCGCGTGCCACGTCCGCCACGCCAGCGCGGACGGTTACGAGCTCGTGGTCGAGGATTGGGACGCATTCTTCGACCGCTACTTGGGCGACGCGGCGGACGGCACCGGCACGATGCCCGCCAACAGCATGATCGTTCCCTCACCCCTCATGCCGCACCTCATGTACCGTTGGCTGCTCAGACGGGCCCGATCGCGCTGGCCCGAGCGCGCCGTCCAGACGGCCCCGCTCGGCCGGCGGCTCGGCACGCCATACGAGAGCACGGCACCCGACCTGACCCAGTATGTGTCCTTCGCCGATTGGCTCTGCCCGACCCACTGCATCGAGCCGTCGACCTGCCCCGTCATCAGGGCTCCGCGCACCTGGGAAATGGGTGAGGCCCTGGGTAACTATGTGCGTACTGCCCCTCGAGCGGAGCACGTGAATGGTCCGGTGCTCTTCGTGTGCCGGCACCAGGTGCATGGAGTGGGCGCATTTGCCGTGGACGAGGTGGTGGCCGGCGACCAGCGTGTGGCCGAGGCGGGGGCGGACGCCGGCCCGGTCGATATCATCGTTGGGACCATCTCCGCGTGCCACGGAGCTGTGAATCGCCTTCGTATCGGCCTGTCCGAGCCATCCGGCGGCTCCGGGAACCGCTGAGCGTTCTATATTATGACGTGGATTGCGCACCGGCGTCCGCGGATCGAACGCTGACCTCAGGAGGAAGACGTACCCAATGGGACACCCCACCAACGAATTCGATGTCATCATCGTCGGGGCCGGACCGGCCGGCCTCTGCGCCGGGATGTATGCCGGGCGGGGCATGTTGAAGGCCGTGGTGCTGGAGCGCGGAGTGCCCGGCGGCGAGCTGCTCAATACGGAATTGATCGAAGACTACATCGGATTCGAGAGCATTCTCGGGCGCGACCTGGCCCAAAAGATGGCCGACCATGCCAAGAAATTCGGCGCGGACATCCGACAGGAGAACGTCGAGGCCATCGAGAAGATGCCCGATGGCATGTTCGAAGTCAGAACGTCCAGCGGCACTGCGTACCGTGCACCGACCGCCATCATCACTGCGGGCGGCACACCGAACAAGCTGGGCGTGCCGGGAGAGCAGGAATACGCCGGTCGTGGCGTGTCGTATTGCGCCGTTTGTGACGGGGCCTTCTTCAAGGGTGAGACCATCGCGGTGGTCGGCGGTGGCGACGCCGCCGTGGAGGAAGCCGATTACCTGACGCGCTATGCGGAGAAGGTCTATCTCATCCATCGCCGCGACGAGCTCCGGGCCTCGAAGCTGCTCCAGGAACGGCTGTTCGCGAATCCGAAGATCGAGGTGATCTGGAATACGGTGGTGGAGGAAATTCGCGGAGGCCCGAAGGGGGTCACGGGCATGGTGCTGAAAGACACCGTCACCAATGAGACGAGCACCCTCGCCGTGACCGGGTGTTTCGTCTTCATTGGCTTCACGCCCAATTCGGGGCTGATTAAGGGGCACTTCGACCACGACGCGAGCGGCTACATCAAGACCGACGAGCGGATGATGACCTCGATTCCCGGCCTCTTCGCGGCCGGCGACCTTCGGGTCCAGCTGACCCGGCAAATCACCACCGCCGTCGGCGATGGCACCACGGCAGCCATTGCTGTCGAGAAGTACTTGAAAGAGGCGGTCGAGGTGGCGCGGTCGTGACCCCCGAAATCGTCACCATTCCCAACGGGCAGTTCCTCCAGAACTGTCTCCTCGTGGCCGATCCTGCCTCGAATGAGGCGGCGATGGTCGATCCGGGCGAAGAGGCGGACCGGTTCCTCGCCGTATTGAACGACCGGGGCTGGACGCTCCGCGCCGTCTGGCTCACCCATGCCCACATCGACCACGTACTCGGCGTCCGAGCGGTGAAGGCGGCGACGGGAGCACCGATCTACCTGCACCCGCTCGACCGGCCGCTCTACGATGCGGTGGCCGAGCAGGCCAGGTGGTTCGGCATCCGGGCCGAGCCCGCGCCGCCGCCCGACGTGGAGCTAATGGCCGGCGACACGTTGACCATTGGCGAGGCGTCCTTTCGCGTGCGGCACACGCCGGGTCACTCTCCCGGCAGCGTGAGCCTGGTCGGTCATGGAGCAATCATTGGAGGCGATGTCTTATTTCAGGGGTCGATTGGCCGGACCGACCTGCCTGGCGGCGACTACGACACCTTGTTGCAGAGTATCCACCGAGAGTTTCTCTCATTGTCCGACGACACCATCGTGTACACGGGTCACGGTCCTCATACCACCGTGGGTGCCGAGCGGCGAACCAATCCGTTCCTCACCGGAGCGAGCCGGCTTGGCTGAATTCCACGCCGCACGACCCGGCGACGACCAAGCCACGTAGGCCGCGCGACTCTCTTGCCACTGCCCGGCCACGCCATGACCGCGTCCACTCACTCAGCCGACATCTCCGCGCTGGCATCGGAAGATCGGGCTGTTCCGTTCGATCGGTCGAGGCCCCTCCCCGAACCACTCCGGCCCGATGCGCGGCTGTCCGTCCTCGACGTGACGAAGTACTTCGGCGACACGACTGGGGGCATTCGGACCTACCTGCTGGAAAAAGCGCGCTACGTGGCGGCCCACCCCGAGCTGCGGCAGACGCTGGTGGTTCCTGGACCCCGCGACAGCGTGGCGGAGATCGATGGCGTGCGCTGCTATCGCCTGCGCAATCCCAACATCCCGACCCAGCGTCCCTATCGCTTCCTCCTGAACGCCTCGCTCATCGAGCAAGTGCTCGATCGAGAGCGTCCCGATCTCATCGAGATCGGGAGTCCGCTCCTGGTGCCGTGGCTCATGCGGCGGGCGAATCGACGCCACCGGATTCCCATGGTCTGGTTCTTCCATAGCAACCTGCCACAGGTGGTGAGCCGGATCGGCCCGCGCGTCGGGCGCGGGCTCATGGTCCATGTGGCGCGGGCCCACACCTATCGGGTCGGATCGTGCTGTCGAGCGACGATTGCCACATCCGAGGCTGCAACTCGAGACCTCGAAGCGTACGGTGTCGGGCCGGTCATCCGCGCTTCCCTCGGGGTCGATCTCGAGCAGTTCTCGCCGCTGCTCCGCGAGCGGGCTCATGAGGTCCGTAGCCGGGCTGGACTCCCTGCCGGACCGCTTGCCATCTACACCGGCCGGCTCGCCGTCGAGAAGCAATTGGACGTTCTGCTCGATGCCTGGACGCATGTGGAGCGGAGAACGGGCACCCGGCTGGTCATCGTGGGCGACGGCGCCGCCCGGAAAAGGCTTCAGGATCATCCGTATGCGCCGCGGGTCACGTGGTGTCCGTTCCAACCAGATCGGGGCGCCGTAGCTGGGCTGCTTGCGGCTGCAGACGTGTTCGTCACCCCCAGCGCAGCCGAGACGTTCGGGCTCGCCGCACTCGAAGCGTTGGCCTCCGGCGTGCCTATTCTCTCTGCCTCAAGGGGAGCGGTAGCCGAATTGGTCGAGGCCTCCGGCGCCGGACGCACCTTCGTGAGCGGTGACTCCAGTGACCTGGCAAACCAGGCGGTTTGGTTGCTCAGCCAAGATCTCCCGGCCCTGGGCAAGCGAGGACGGGCATTTGCCGAGCGGCGCCACTCCTGGAATGGAGTGTTCGACCGCCTGTTCGCCGCGTATCGGGAGGTCGTGGCCGCCGCATGAAGGTTTTGGTCTCGATCCACGACGTGACGCCGGCGCAGGAGGGTTCCGTGCGCGCCCTCTGGGATCTCTGCGCCGATGTCGAGGTGTGTCCGGCGCTCCTGGTGGTACCGAACTGGCACGGGAGCTGGCCACTCGCGGAGTCTCCCGACTTCGTTGGGTGGCTCCGGGACCGAGCTCAGGGAGGCAGCGCCATCCTGCTTCACGGCTATCGTCATGACGAGTCGGGCGTTCGGCGGCGCTGGACGGACCAGCTCCGGGCATGGGGCAAAACGGCGCGCGAGGGCGAATTCCTCACGCTCGATCGTGTCGAGGCACGGGCGCGAATAGGGCAGGGCCTGGCCAGCCTCCACGCGGTTGGGCTTGAGCCGATCGGATTCGTTCCGCCCGCCTGGCTCGTGCGCCCCGACACACACTTGGCGGCTGCTGCCGCCGGACTCGAGATCAGCGAAGACGATCGCTGGATCTACCTTCGTGGCGGTGAGACCCTCCGTGCTCCCTGCCTTCGCTGGAGCACGCGGACTGGGTTGCGATCCTACGGCTCGGTCCTGGTGGCGGAGGGACGGTGGTGGGTCCACCGTAGAGCGCCCCTGGTTCGGGTGGCGCTCCATCCATCGGATCTGTCCCGCGGTGTGGTTCGCCGGTCGCTAGTGAGAAACCTTCGGCGCTGGGTCACCGGGGGCCAGGCTATCGGGTACCATGACCTCGTGGCGGTGCCCCAGCCGCTGGCGGGGCGGGTCTTGTGAACTGGTGGCTTGCGCAGTTCATCTGCCTCGGCCTGGTGGTGGTCGACGTCGTGGCCAGGGCTTGGCGGATCCAGCTCCTGGTTCAGGGGACGGGAGAGCGTTTGAGTGTGGGCGATGGCCTGGCCGTCAACCTGATCGGGGATGGCGCTTCCGCCGTGACGCCGCTCAGGCTCGGGGGGGAGCCGGCACGCATAGGGGTTCTGCTTGCGAGTGGCGTGTCGCTCGCTGGGACTTTGGTGGCGAGCGGATATGAGATCCTGATCACCTGGCCGGTGCTCATCGGGTCCGCGCTCCTGATCGGCTGGGCTTACGGCTCTGCCTGGTGGGTGGACGTCGGGCCCCGCGTGGTGGACGCCGTTCTCGTGTGGTGGCCGTGGGTCGCCGGGATCGTGCTGTTGAGTGTCCTCGCCTGGCTCGTGGCCTCGTGGTGGAAGCCTCGGGCCGGGCAGGCCAGGTGGATCCAGTCGTGGAGGGAAGCACTGCGTCGTTGGCGCGCAATGCCGTGGGCCTTGGTGGCCCGGAGCATTCCGCTCACCTTGGTCTCCATCTGCGCCCGGACGGCGATCTTGCCGGTTCTCGCGCTCACGATTCCCGATCCGCCAGCGTTGGGGTCGGTAGTCTTGGGCTCCTTCGTGCTGCTCTTCGGTCAGCTCGTCTTGCCGACGCCGGCCGGTGTGGGCGCGGTCGAGTTCGGCTTCCTGGCCGGCGCGGCCGGGAGCCTCGGCGCGGACCGAGTGCTCGTATTGACGCTGTGGCGGTTCTACACGACGGGAGTGGGTGTCTTCGCGGCAGCCTGGCTCGTGGTGCGGCGCTATGGCTGGAGTGCGGTCCGGCAATTCCTGACCGTGCGATCGGCCGGTGCTGAACCGGGCGAGCCCGGCTCGACGGGCTAGGTCTTGGGCGGTGGCGCCATGCCGACGAGCATGACGGTCCGCTCCAACGCGTCCACCACGCCATGCGGCACGTCGGCCGGCGCCCACACCAGTGTTCCCGCCTCGGCGACGGCGACTTGGTCGCCCACGATCATTCTCGCCTTTCCGGAAACGATCAGATAGAATTTGTCCATGCCGGAATGGTGATGCACCGGCTGTGATTGGCCGGCCTCGAAGCAGTTGAGGCCGAGGAACAGGTGGTGCCCCCGCGCGAGGTCGACCTTCGCGGCCTTCCCCTCGTGAAACACCGCCGCCGCCTCAATGGGCGTGAAGGGGCCATCCATGGATGCGCCTCGCGTGTGGAGGAAATGGTGGCCGGAAACATAACTCTCCTTCGAGACCCTGGAATCGTGATCCATGACAAACGTTGAGCGCAAAACGACGCAACCGGGGACCGGCATGCGGATCGAACGCGACAGTCTCGGGATGCTGGAGGTTCCGGCCGACCGGTACTGGGGTGCGCAGACTGCACGCTCCCTCATCCATTTCTCGATCGGGCGCGACCGGATGCCGGTGGAGGTGATCCGCGCCTTCGGTATTCTGAAGAAGAGTGCCGCCCTCGCCAATCGCGAGCTAGGGAAGCTCGATGCCCGCCGGGCGGACTTGATCATCCAGGCCGCCGACGAGGTCATCGAGGGCAAGTTGGATGATCATTTTCCGCTGTATGTGTGGCAGACGGGCAGCGGGACGCAAACCAACATGAATGCCAACGAGGTCATCGCGAATCGCGCCATCGAGATCAGCGGCGGCACGTTGGGGAGCAAAGACCCCGTCCACCCCAACGATCACGTGAACATGTCGCAGTCGTCGAATGACACGTTCCCCACGGCCATGCACGTTGCCGCCGGCACCGTGATCCGCGAGCGGCTGCTCCCTGCGGCTGCCGGATTGCGTGACGCGATCGCCCGCAAGTCATCGGCGTTCGACGACATCGTGAAGATCGGGAGGACCCACCTCCAGGATGCCGTCCCGCTCACGGTGGGGCAGGAGTTCTCCGGCTACGTGGCCCAGCTCGACCATGCCTTGGAGCGGCTCCGGGAGTCCCTGCCGGGCCTGTATGAGTTGGCGATTGGAGGGACGGCGGTGGGCACCGGGCTCAACGCCCCGCCGGAGTTCGGTGATCGCTGCGCCAAGCATATTGCCGAACTGACCGGCATGCCGTTCGTGTCGGCCGAGAACAAGTTTGCCGCGCTCGCCGCCCATGACGCCATCATTGCAGCCTCCGGGTCCTGCGCCGTCTTGGCCGCGGCGGTCATGAAAATTGCCAACGACATCCGGTGGGCCGGCTCGGGGCCGCGCTCCGGGCTGGGGGAGCTAGTACTACCGGCCAACGAACCGGGCTCGTCCATCATGCCGTGCAAGGTCAACCAGACCCAGTGCGAGGCCATCACCATGGTGGCGGTCCAGGTCATGGGCAACCACACGGCCATCATGATGGCCGGGTCGCAGGGCAACTTCGAGCTCAACGTGTTCAAGCCGGTCATGATCTCGAATCTGCTGCAGTCGGCTATTCTGCTGAACGATGCCTGCCAGAACTTCACCCGGTACGCGATTGAGGGCCTCGAGGTTAACCGGCGCAGGATTGCCGAGCATGTGGAGCGTTCCCTCATGTTGGTGACCGCCCTGACCCCGAAGATCGGATACGACAAGGCGGCGGAGATTGCCCACAAGGCGCAGGTGGAGGAGACCACCCTCAAGGCGGCGACCCTGGCGCTGGGCTACCTGAGCCCCGAGGAGTTCGACCGGATCGTTGATGCGAGGGCCATGGCCAAGCCGGCGGGGTAGGGAGTGGGGAGTAGGGAGTAGGGAGTAGGGGGTGGGACCTTGGGGTGGACGGCTGGAGCCGGACTTATTTCCGACCAGCGCACTCCGGTATTGACAAAACCGGAACTTTTCTTCATTAAATCTTCACAGCAACGAGGGGCGGGAGCCGCAGGCACCCGCCCATCACCTTTTGGCCTGACGCATGGATCATCCTCCGCGGCGGCCCTCCATCCGCCGTGTGGTCGATAATCAGCAGCAGCGGTGGCTTGTCGGCGGAACCTCGGGGAACCGCCAACTTCAACCGTCCACCCACCTACTGTGAGAGGGGATACCATGCGTCGAATCCTTAGTCTGGTCCTTACGCTGGTTCTCGGGGTGCTCGCCTCGGGCTTGGTGGCCCAGGAACGCACCATCTCCGGTACCGTATCCGACACCCTGAACGGCGACCGGATCTCGGGTGCGACAATTCTCGTACAAGGAACTCAAGTCTCGGCGATGACCCGGGGGAATGGGACGTTCGTCTTGAGCGGCGTTCCGGCCGGACCCGTGACGCTGCTGGTACGTTCTGTGGGCTTTCGGCGGGCCGTCGTCACCGTGCCGGCGAGCCAGGGCACGATCGACGTCTTGCTGTCCCGAGATGTGTTCAACCTGGAGGAACTCGTGGTTACCGGCCAGGCCACCGGTACCCTCAGGCGGAACCTGGCCAACGCCGTGTCGACGGTACGCACCGGCGACCTCGGCTTCGCACCGGCCGCGAGTATCGAGCAGCA